>NZ_JAMYNR010000003.1:0-342400 GCF_040319155.1 Mesorhizobium sp. M0954
ACGATGAAGCTTTTTCCCGTCTGCTTGGGAACGTTAGCTTCGGTGAAACCCTTGCAATTCGACATTTTCGATCCTTATCTATGAGTGACTACATACTCATTTAGGGGCTAAAACTCAGGCGGCAGACCCCTTCCAGAAAAGGTCGAACCCGGCCTGCCGGATGGCGTCACTTTCCTGAGGTTTGGCTGTGACCGCGTTGATGCTGATGTCGGCCAAGTCGAAGAGAATGGTATCGATGTAGAAGGCGATCCTGTCAGGCGCGGCATGGCCGGCGAGACACTCCTCCACCATCGTCCGCGCATCCCGCTGGATGGCGTGACACCGGTTCCGGCTTTCCGCTGTCACGCGATCCGACACCTTCAACTGACGAAGGGCCTTGCGCGCCGTGGCGTGAGCCAGTCCCCAGTCAATCAGACGGTTCCAGACCGCGAATAGTCGGTCTTTGGGGGAGGCGTCCGCCGGATATGGCGCCAGCATCATCTCTACCAAGTCGGCCTGGATCTCGAGAAAGAGCTGGTTGAGCAGATCGTCCTTGGTTGGAAAGTAAGTGAACAGCGTTCCCTCAGACACGCCAGCAGCCTTTGCGATCTTGGCCGTGGACGCGCCTGTGCCCAGGCTGGCGACGAACTCGGCCGCTGCATCGAGCAGTGCCTGTCGCTTTTCTTCACTGAGGGGACGCGCCATATTTCCGTCCAACGACATTGAGTGAGTACATACTCGATTATATAGGGAATAGCATGAGATTGGTCAAGGGATGCAGCCCCGCATCTTTCGCGGTCCATACCGACCAAGCTCGAATGAAGATTGTGTGGGCACACACCATGAGGCTGCGGCTGCCTTTTCAATAAGGGACGCAGTGGGGATCGAGATGTCTGTCGAAAGGGAAATGCATTGAATTCAGGGCGTTGATTGCAGTCCCCGGGGCATCATCATGCCTACTTCGATGAGAGCAGGTGATGGCACGCCCAGCCCTGACCAATCCAAAAGCGTGAACGGCACCACAAGCGGACATTACTCGGTATCTATCGAGATGTGTGAGCCGCCTACACTACGACACAGTTTCCCGCAGTATCCGAAACTACGCTCCCCTCACTCCCACTCGATCGTTTTGAGCCATCGTAACGCGTTGACGCGGCAGCACAAACTTTTCTGCACGCCCTAAAGAACCGACTCTGCGATCCGTCAGAAATCTGCGCTCTTGATTTCAAAAGGGAATTTCGGCGATTCGGGATCGGCTCGGTTTCGGCGACTATCGACAACAATCGGTCTATTTTCGACAGCCGCGCCGCAACAAGCCGCGACCCACTGGGGACCAAAAAAAGGACCGTCAAACACGGCCGAGCGGTCCGCACGGTTGCGCCCGGCATTCGCTCGTCGCCGTGGCGTGCCTCACTTGCCGTATGACGCAAGGAACACCCGTACGCCGGCCGCGGCGTGCCGTCGAAGCTTCGCCGGTTTCGGAATCGACTCGTCACCCAACAGCATGGCCCTGTTCAATGGCTCGCCCATAATCAACCAATTGAACTGGGAAGCGGCGACGGCCGGATCATCGATCGCAAGCAGGCCGTGATCAGCCAAACGCTCGAACAACACTGCCATCGCCGCAATTGCGCGCCCGGGTCCGCCATCGAAGAGTGCCTTTGCCAGTTCCGGGAAGCGGCCGACCTCGCCGATCACCAGACGGCGCAGCTGCATGACGCGCGGCGTGAGCACGGTGGCAAGCTGTCGGTAAGCATAGCGCTGAAGATAATCGGCAATATCTTCGCCCTCGGCGAGTTCGGGCATTTTACTGTGGACCCTATCGCTGGCTCGATTGGTCACGCTGCTCACGATCTCTACGAACAGCGTCTCCTTGCTCGGAAAATTCTTGTAGACGGTCTGTTTCGACACCGCCGCAAGCGCCGCGATCTCGTCCATGTTGGTGGCCAGATAGCCCTTTTGCAGAAACACCTCTGTAGCCGCATCGAGGATGGCCCGGCGCTTTTTCGCCGACCGTCCGTGCGGTTCGAGTTCTTCTGTAGCACCTGCTGAACGCGTCGTGGTCATGCTCCTGGCGTGTCCGCTGCCGATTGACTCATGGGTACTGGACCGTCTAGTTTGATTTGGACCGAGATGCAACGGGGAGAGATCGACAATGCACATCCAGTTCGCGGAGCTTCCAGTGTTCGACCAGGAACGCGCCAAGGCGTTCTACATCGATCACCTGAATTGCCGCATCGTCGCCGATCAGCCCATGAGCAATGATGGCTGGCGATGGATCGAACTCGGATTTCCAGGGGCCGAAACCACCCTCCACTTCCTAAGGCGCAAGGACGAAACACCATCTGAGGGGCCCGTCCTCGTGCTGGTTGACAACGAAATCGAAGTCACCGTTCAGAGACTCAAATCGCGAGGCGCCGAGATCATAGCAGAACCGCGCCCCGCGCCATGGCAACCGGGGCGCACGATCGCGGAATTTCGGGACAGCGAGGGCAATCGCATGATGATCACCAGCAGATGACGCACTCACCTATCATGACCGCAACTTGCTCTTGCGGTGGCGTCGAACTCAAAGCCTTTGGCAGGCCGATCGTGAGCAGTGCCTGCTACTGCGACGACTGCCGGAAGGGAGCTGATCAGATCGAAGCTTTGCCAGGTGCTGGCGCTATACGCGATCCCGATGGCGGCACCGCATACATCCTCTATCGAAAGGACCGCATCGAGTGCTCCAAGGGGGCCGAATTGCTGAGGGGTTACAAGCTTAAGGAAACTTCAGCCACGAATAGGGTCATCGCCATGTGCTGCAATTCAGCGATGTTAATGAACTTCGATAGAGGTCCACATTGGGTCTCGGTATACAGAGCGCGGTTTCACGGGAAACTCCCGCCACTGCAGCTGCGGATTTGCACGAAGTTCAAGTCGGACAGCGATGTCATTCCTGACGACGTGCCGAGCCACCGGGGTTATCCTCTAGGGTTCGTCGTTAAACTTTTGGCATCGCGCGTGGCGATGTTGCTAGGTCGATAAACCGGCCGCCAGCCTGCGCGATAAGATTCAGACAGGTGCGCAAATCGGATACGGCCCTGCCGCTCAGGCTCAGGCCTCAATGAACTTCTGTAGGCGATCCGCCACGATCAACCCTGCCCGGCTGTTCAAGTGCACGCCGTCAGTGTGAAATAGCCAGCCATTTACGCGGGCGACATCATCCGGACGCTGCCGCAGCACCAGTACGCGAAAAGCATCGCGATAGAATGGAAGAAAGTTGAACGCCGTGTAGGCCCGGCCAGGCGAGGCGCGAACCGCCTCGGTGAGCGCCTCATGGAGCTGGACATAGCCGCAGCGTTCCTCGTGCGCGATGGCCGCCACGATCGCAGAATATTCCTTGATCCGCCGGTTGAGCTCGCTCTGGAACGGATCGTCCGAATCCGGCGCTTCTCCTATCGGAGGGAGCGAGCAAAGGCCGATGTCCGCCGCCGTCTCGCGCTTCAGCCTGCGTGCTATCTCGGCCAGATTCTCGTGGAACCAATCGGGCGAAGGTGTGCGGGGCAGACGCTTCCAAAACGTAAAGAACCGCCGCACCTTGCGTGACACGAGCGTGAGAACATCATTCCCGCCGACCCAGACGATGACCTTGTCGGGACGGCAGGCGAGCACATCCGGCAACCGCTGCAGCGCATTGTAGGCCAAGTCGCCGCCGACGCCAAAATTCCGGAACTCAAATTGCCCGTTGCCCGGCCGCCGGCGGAGCTCCGCCATCCAATCGAATGCCTGGCGCTTGCCCGCCGTGCTGCTCGACCCGAGGCACGCCACGATTTTTCGTTGAGGACGCACCATCGTAACTCCGCCAGGCCAGAAGTGAGAAATCGCCGCCTTATGCTCTTCCCAAAACGGCCGGCCCAGTCATGAGTTTCAGGTCGGATTCCGCGGCGTTTTCCAACATCCATGGACAGGCATAATAATCTTCGATGCGATCGATGACGCGACCGGCGACATGGACACGAACCGGCCACGCGACCTGCCACCGGTCGCCTCGCTGGAAGAGCACGATCAGGACAGGCTCTCCGTCGATCGCCCCCAACTCCATGGTCCACGTCTCCGGGTTTCGCTCGTATTCGACGAAATAGGGAGAACTTCTGACCAGGCCGTCGAAGCAGTCGGCGACCCGCAACCGAGCATCGGCGCTGGTCAGGCTCCGCACGCCATCCCAGTCATGGCGGTTGAAGAGGTCAACATAGCGCTGCAAGAGCCGCGCGGTGTCGGGATCAAGCGGACGGCTCGGTTCACCGGCAGGTTCAGCGGGCAAGTCGGCGAGCTTCGCCCGTCCGCGGGAGAGCGCGGCTTTGACGCCCCCAACCGTCGAGTCCACGAGTTCTGCGGTCTCTTCCAGCGAATAGTCGAACACGTCCTTCAAGAGGATGCAGGCGCGCTCCTTGGGCGGCAAGCGGCCAACCAGCCGTTCGATGGCGCGGCGTGCATCGGTCGCTGCCGGCTCTGCAGAGACAACGCCGATGTCGTCCGAATAGCCGTGCTCCGCGCGCTCGCGCACATCGCGTCGCCTCAGAAAGTCGATGCAGCGATTGTGAGCGATGCGAAACAACCAGGATTTTAGCCTGCGGGGATCATCGAGGGTCTCGATCTTCGTGTAGGCCTCGAACAGCGTCTCCTGCACGAGATCCTCACCGTCGAGGCGTGAGCCCGTCATGCGGGCGCAGTAGCGATGCAGTTGGGCGCGGGCGCCTGACACCGTCTCGAGGAAGGCGCGATATCGCGCATCGAACAGGCCGGTCGGCCGCTCGGGCATGTCCTTCAGCTGCCACATCTTGGTTTCAATTTGCCAGTCATGCGACCTCCTGACCTTCAGCGCGTGTTGCCGCGGTTGCGGCCAGACCAAGTTTGGGGCGAACCCATTGTGCCAACCGCGCGATCGCGTCGTCGGCTTCGGGAGCGCGGCCGGCCATCATCTGGAACGAGTGCAGCATCCCGGGAAATACGTCTAAGCGCATCTCGACGCCGGCGGCTTTCGCGCGGTCGGCGAGCGCTCGGCTGTCGTCGAGCAGGGTTTCGTCTCCACCCACTTGCAGATAGATCGGCGGCAGGCCCTTCAGATCGGCAAAGATCGGGCTGGCGAGTGGATGCCGGGGATCGGTCCCTGCAAGGACTTGCGATACCAGCATATCCACGACCGCCTTCTGGAAGAAGGCGTCCTTCTCGCGGTTGCTTTCGTAGGAGTGCCCGCTCGCCGACAGATCATACCAGCCAGAGATGCTGAGGATCGCGGCCGGCAGCGGCCGTCCCGCATCGCGGAGTTTCATCGCCGCCGCAACGATCAGGCCAGCACCAGCGGAATCGCCTGCAGCTATGGTGTGCTTCGGCGCGACACCCTGCTCGGCGAGCCATTCGAACGCGGTCACGGCCTGCTCGATTTGGCGCGGAAACTTGCTCTGGAAAACGTAGTCGTACGTAGCGAGCAGAGCGTAACAGCCGATCGCCTTAGCAAGGTGTCCGACCATCTTGCGATGGGTCCAGATCGATCCGCCGACATAGCCACCGCCGTGCAGGTAAAGCATGACCCGGTCTTTGGCCGCCGTTTTTGGCTGAACCCACAGCGCGGTCTTGTCGCCGACCTTCGTCTCGACGTAATCGACGCCGCCCGGTTCTGCCGTCAAAACGGACCACTCGGATGCTTCCTGTGGCGATTCTCGACCGCTGCGAAAAGCCTCCGCGAGCGTTTCGTAGTGTATCTTGTTCGCTAGGCTCTGCTTGCTGTTCATTTGTCACGCTCCAATTCGTCCAGGAGGGCGATGTCAAGGATGACCGTGCCCATGAACAGCTAAGACGGATGAACCCAGCGAAAGGATACGTGGCCGGCAGATGCAACGCCTCGCCGGTGGCAGTTGCCGCGGACCCCGGGTGTCAAACCCAGCAAGGCTAGGCTGCTCCACCCTTCTCTGTGGGACGTTCGTTCCAGACATTCGCCGATCGGCCAGATGCTTCGTCTATGCCGTCGCCGGGTGGCCGGGGGCTGGGACTATTGACTATTATCGCCGAGCCAACATCGCCTTAAACGTGCTGCTCTATCCTCTTCTACTCCGCAGTACTCCTCGTCACTCCCACTCGATTATCAATCGTTAACTTAAGAACTTGAATTCGCTTCACAAAATGTTTTTTCGGTTTCTGCATACCGTCATATAGACCGCCAAAAGTACCGGCTTTTGAAATCATTGGTTTTTTCTGGCATATCGCGGAAATTACGGTTCCGCCATCTATCGGCAGGCGCGGCGGCGACATCACTCCTTGGCCCGCACCGCCGCCTCTACGCCAGACTACGCCGCCCACGATTCCTCCCGGAATTATACCGTCACGGCTCGGTCCGCCATCCCCGGCGCGTGAACGTCCTTCACCTTCAAACAACCGCTTGGCCAGGCGCGCGAAGTGAAGGTCGCGTTGTGAGGCCTGCTGTGCCCTCCCCTATCGCTCACCCTTTGCGTGTCAGAAAAAAGAATGTGACTCGACAAGGATATCATCTCCACGTCGGAGCAGGATTGAATTGAAGCCCTGCCTACGGTGTAGTCCTTCGTCGTCCGCGAGTTCGCCCCGCGACATTCATCCATTGCTGATCGCCAGCAAATGTTCGGCGTTGCGTGGGCCTCTCTGGCGCAATCGCGCCACATCTCTCGACGGCGGCAACCCGAACTGACGAGCATATTCGCGGCTGAACTGGTTTGGGCTTTCGTAACCCACACCGAACGCGACGGACGTGGCGTTGCCTTCTCCGGCAATGAGCAGGGACCGGGCGTGTAGCAAGCGCACGTGCTTTTGGTACTGCAGCGGGCTGAGCGCCGTCACGGCCTTGAAATGGCGGTGGAACGCGGAAACACTGAGAGCCGCCATCTCCGCTAAAGCCTCGACGCGCAACGGCTTGGCGAAGTTCTCCCTGATCCACTGGATGGCGATCCCGATCCGCGAGAGAGCAGTGTCAGGCGTGGCGACATCACGCAGCATCCAGCCGAGCGGCCCCTGCATCACGCGGAAGAGGATCTCGCGCTCGTAGGCAGGCGCCAGGGCTGCGATCTCGTTCGGACGCTCCATCAAGCGCAGCATGCGAAGCCAGCAGTCGAGCAGGTCCGGTGTGACCGGCGCGACGGAGAAGCCGGGTCTGTAGAGCTCACCTCCAGCAGGTTTGGGCAGGTCGGCCAGCAGATTGGCGACGATCGCCGGCTCCAGAGTCAGGCTGATCGCCAGATAGGGTTCTCCGTTTTCAGATGGGTGCACGGAGCCAACCGCCGGCAGATCGACCGACATCACGAAATAGGTCGCGGGATCGTAGCGAAACGTCCGATCGCCGACCGTCATCGTCTTCGACCCTCTCAGGATCAGATTGACCATGGGATCGTAGACAGCGGCAAGCTGATGTTCCGGTATGTCGCCCTGAACCATGGCGACACGCGGAATGCCCGTCTCCGTGCGGCGGTTTTCCGCGCGAGAAGCCAGCTGCCTGAGTTCCTGAAGCTGCGTGCCCATGGGCATCGTTGTTTCACAGCGGTGCACGCCGATCAACAGGGAAGCAGAAATAGGCAAGATCCGAGTAGGATCGTGCGAGCGGCCGCGATCCCCCGCGCCTATCACCTGGTCAGCAAATCCAAGGAGCACCAAATGAGCATCGTCATCATCACAGGCGGCAGCCGCGGCCTCGGCGCCAGCGTCGCGATCCAGTGCGCCAGGCGCAGCATGGGTGTCATCCTGACTTACAACAGCAATCCGGATGCGGCAGCGAAGGTCGGCAAGGCGATCGTAGCGGATGGCGGCAAGGCAGTCGCCATAAAGCTGGACGTCAGCGACAGTTCGGCGTTCCTTGCGTTTCGCGACGCAGTCGGCGAAGCGCTGGCAAGGACCTGGAACAGAAAGACCTTCGATTTCCTCGTCAACAATGCGGGGTACGGGCTCTATAACCCCATCGCCTCGGTGACCGAAGAGCAGTTCGATGGACTGTTCCGCGTGCATCTCAAGGGGCCATTCTTTCTCACGCAGGCCCTGCTTCCCCTGATCGCCGATGGCGGTCAGATCGTGAACGTCACCAGCGCAACCAGCCGCGTCGCGACCGCCGGCGTTGCGCCCTACGCCTCCTTCAAGGGCGGCCTCGAGGTGCTGACGCGCTACATGGCCAAGGAATTCGGCGAGCGCCGCATCCGTGCCAACTCGATCGCGCCGGGGCCCATCCGCACCGAGCTTGGCGGTGGGCTAAGCGAAGAATTCGAGGCGCTACTCGCCGGGCAGACTGCGCTCGGTCGCGTCGGCGAACCGGACGATGTCGGCTGCATGGTCGCCAGCCTGCTGTCAGACGAGAACCGCTGGATCAACGCCCAGAACATCGAAATTGGCGGCGGCTACATGATTTGAGGAAGCTCACATGCTCGATCATGTGCTCCTGACAGTAAATGATACGGCGCGGTCGATCGCCTTTTGCGAAAGGCCACTTCCTATGCTCGGGGTCACCGACCGCCTCGACTACGACGGTAAGGACGGACCGGCGGGGCATCCCGACCTCAAGGGCTTCGGCGCCAAGGGCCGGATGTTCTTCTGGCTGAGGGAGGGCTCGGCAGCACCCGGCGCGGTGCATGTCGGTTTCGCCGCCGATTCTGAAGCGATGGTGAATGCCTCCCATGCCGAAGCTTTGGCGGCCGGTGCGACCAAGATCAACGCACAGGGACCGCAGCTGCACTATGATCCCCGCTACTATGCGGCGCAGGTCAGAGACCTGGACGGTTGCAGCCTCGAATTCGTCTTCAAGAGCTGGCAGCACGGGAGCTAAAGCGATGACCGCCAACACCTTGCGCAAAGCGGCAGATGCGCTGATCGCGGCAACCAACGCGTTCGACGCCGACGCGGCGGTGACCTTGTTCACGCCAGATGCGGTGATCGACGACCCGTCGACCGGTCACCGATTCGACGGTCATGCCGGCGTCCGCGATTACATCGAGCGGTATTTCGTAGGCTATCACACGGTCACCCGCTTCCTCTCGATCGACGGCATCGGCGCCGGCCAAGCGCGCGTGCGGGTCAATTTCACCGGAGACTTTGGTCACGAGACCGGCCTTCTTGACATCTCGGTTAATGCCGCCGGGCTGATCGTTCGCATTGACGCCGATCTCGAATAACTAGACTAGCTTTACGAACCTGCCGTTCTCGTCTCTCTACAGTTCCAGCAGTCTGTCCAGCGCACGCAGCAGCTTTTGGGCGAAGCGCAACGCGTCGCGTACAACGTCCAGAACATCGACCAGGCGTAGCACATCACCCTACGGCAATGCCTCGATGTCCACCCGGACCAGCAGCTCGTCGCCGACGCACGCGAACCCTGGCAGAACAACGTCGGCGGGCATCGAGGGGAACGTCTCGGCATTTCAATTGGGCTGCGAAAGCGCGACGCAATTCAATCGTGAGTTCCGGCGTCTGTTTGGCGCTCCCCCTCTGCGCGACGTGAAGCGCCTGCGCCGGTTCGAACAGGCCGCGCAAGAACGTCGCTTCGACGCGACGACATCGACGTGCACTGAATGGAATCGACGAGAGATCAATTTGCGAGCCGCTCTATGACTAGGTCGAGCAAGGCTCGTAACCGTGCGAGCCGCCGTAAGTCCCGGTGGTAGCCCACATGGGTATCCCGGCCGGGTGGCGTTTCGCCGATGTCTATCGCTGCGAGCCCAGGCGTGCGGTCGCCCAGTGGCCTCGGCAAAACCGCAAGCCCGGCGCCCTGCGCACAAAGCTGCGCCTGGACCTCGCGATTGTTGCTGCGCAGGCAGACTTCAGCGTTAGGCAGCTTCTGTTTAAGCCACACTGCGTCGGGCATTTCTGCGTATGCCATATCCATGGTGATCAAACGCGCGCCCGCACCGTCTCCCAGCAACGGGGAGGCCATGCCTGCTGGTGCGTAGAGCGCATAGGGAATGTGCATCAGTCGACGCGAGATCACTTCCACGTCGCTGAATGGGGTAATCCGAAACACCAGATCGGCCTCTCGCCGGGGAAGGCTGTAGAGGCGCGCGTCGGTGAGCAACTCCACGCATAGCTTCGGATGCCGGCGGCCAAACTCGGCTAGAACGGGAGCCAGCATGATGTGACCAAACCAATCCGACGACGAAACGCGCAAGTTGCCCTCGAGATGCGCCTCGGCGCCGGCAAGCCGCCGCTCGAAGGCGAGCGCCTCTTCCTCGATCTTTTCGGCATGGCCGAGCACCGCTTGACCTTCGTCGGTCAGAACAAAACCGTCGGAGTTGCGTTGGAAAAGCGTATGGCCGACAGCCTCTTCCAGCGCGCGCAATCGCCGACCCATTGTCGGCTGCGTCTGCCCAAGTCGGCGCGCTGCTGCGCCCAAAGTGCCCTCGCGGGAAATAGCCAGAAATATCTTTAGATCGCTCCATTCCATCCTTGATACTCAAACGTGCTCGCATGGATTCTCACGAAGATCGCCCATCTTCATGCGATTTCATATGCAGCAGATCGAGGCGGGGCGCCATGGGAGGCGCGATATATTCGAGCCGGGAATGCAAGCGCCGGCTCGAATCGTGGGATTCTTGAGCATCCACGCCGCCCGTCACGCAGATATGGGTGGGGCCAACCGAGCAAATTCCTCCCGCGTCGCGGGATTTCCGTCAATCGACTCGTAAACCGTCTTGCTTCGTTCGAGCATGCCCATCAGAGACTTCGGACCTTCGAACGGGCGTCCGCCAATGTGCCAGCCATCGGTGTGGAGTTCCTCGATCAAGATCCACACTACTTCGCGAAACGCCTCGGAACCTTCGAAGCGAACCATGACGTCTGTGAGGGCCTTGGCCATTTCATGCTTCTCCTCGGCGGAGAAGACGTTGTCGACCAACGTAACGCGAATATAAGGCATGATGTTTTCCTTTTAGGTTCTTGGGATCCGTGAACGGAGACGTCGTCTGGGAGGCTGTCACGGTCCCGGAACAGCCCGCTTCGACGTTCCGCATCAGACGTCTATGTCGACGACCAGCTTGCCCTGGGCATTGCCATCTTCGATGGCAGCGTAGGCGTCGCTCGCTGTTTCGAGTGTGAAGAGACGCGGATCGACGATCGGGACAAGCTTGCCAGCCTCGGCCAGCCGCGCGGCCTCCCGCATGATCTCGCCGTGGTGTTCACGGCCAATGCCTGTCAGCAGCGGAAGAAGCGTGAACACGCCCGAATAGGTCGCCGCCTTGAACGACAGTGGCGCCAGTGCGTGACTACCCCAACCGAGGGAACTGACGACATGGCCAAACCGCTTGACGGAGGCGAATGACGCGTCCAGCACCGTCCCGCCGCCGGTGTCGTAGACGACATCGAAGCCGCGACCGTCCGTGTATTCGGCGACATATTGCTCCACCGTCTTCTCGCGATAATCGATCGCGACCGCTCCCAGGCGCTCGATCAACGGCTTCTTCGCGGCTGCGTCAGTGGCGTACACCTCGGCGCCGAACGCCTTCGCGATCTGGATCGCAACATGACCGACGCCGCCCGCACCGCCCTGGACCAGGACCTTCTGACCTGCCGAAACCTTGGCACGATCGACAAGGCCCTCCCATGCGGTGATGAAGACCAGCGGCAGCGCTGCCGCCTCGCGCATGGACAGGTTCGTGGGCTTCGGTGCAAGCAGCCGCGCATCGACTGCTGCGAACTGGGCCAGCGAACCTTGGTTCCCGCCCACGCCTCCGGTCATGCCAAAGACCTCGTCCCCGCGTTTGAACGCGGTGACACTCGGACCAACCTGCTCGACGACGCCGGCAAGGTCGATGCCGAGAATCGCCGGAAGCGGATGTTTCGCATGTGCCGCAGCGCCTGCACGGATCTTAGTGTCGAGAGGATTGACGCCGCTCGCTCTGACCCTGACGAGAACCTCGCCGTCGCCAGGAACGGGCCGCGAGACTTCCGAGAGCCTGAAGGGCTGTTTGAACTGACCCAAGATCAGCGCATGCATGGTGTGAGTGGATTGGGACATTGACGTACTCCGTTGTTTGTTGACGGACTTACGTTGCCCCATTTAAAGCCGCTTGGAGATTAACGATACTGCACGACATCCAAACATAAATGTTTGGCCCGAGCGTTGGAGCAACCGGCCTTGCGCACCAGCGTCAGCGCCACGACCTGGTCGACCAGCCTGGCCTCAAGCGGCGCGATGCCCGGAGGCCGGGTCTTGACGCGCAGCAGTCCTTCGACACCCTCGGCCATGAAGCGTTCCTTCCATCGCCACACGCAGGTTTTCGACTTGCCGGTCGCCGCCATAATCGCGAGCGTTCCAAGCCCCTGATCGGTCAGCAGAATGATCCGCGCCAGACATGCTTCTGCGGCGAACTCCGCCCCGCCACGATCGCTTCAAGCCGAGCCCTGTCCGAGGCCGTTACAGAAATGCTGATGCCAGTACGCATCCCCTAACGTCGCACGCTGCGGCGACAACAGAAATCCCAACAGGACTCTTTCGTCCCAATCAATCCACTAGAAGTGGCCGCAGATCGGAGTTGCCGGGCAAAGATGGAGAAAGCCAGCTTAGCGGAGTGAAAAACTCGACTAGAACAGTAATTGCGCGGCGATGAAACTAGCCGCCCAAACTACGATATTGCCGCCGTTTGTACCCCTCACTCCCACTCGATGGTGCCTGGCGGTTTGCTCGTCACGTCGTAGACGACGCGGTTGATGCCGCGTACCTCGTTGATGATGCGGGTGGCGGCTGCTCCCAGGAATGCCATGTCGTAATGGTAGAAGTCTGCCGTCATGCCGTCGACCGAGGTGACGGCGCGCAGCGCGCAGACGAACTCGTAGGTGCGGCCGTCGCCCATCACGCCGACGGTCTGCACGGGCAGCAGCACGGCGAAGGCCTGCCAGATGGCGTCGTAGAGTCCGGCCTTGCGGATCTCGTCGAGATAGATGGCGTCGGCCTCGCGCAGGATCTCCAGCTTTTCGCGGGTGATGCCGCCCGGACAGCGGATGGCGAGACCGGGACCGGGGAACGGATGCCGGCCAATGAAGCTGTCGGGCAGGCCGAGCTCCTTGCCGAGCGCCCTCACCTCGTCCTTGAACAATTCGCGCAGCGGCTCGACCAGCTGCATGTTCATGCGTTCGGGCAAGCCGCCGACATTGTGATGCGATTTGATCGTCACCGACGGGCCGCCGCTGAAAGAGACGCTTTCGATGACGTCGGGATAGAGGGTGCCTTGTGCCAGGAAATCGGCGCCGCCGAGCTTCTCGGCCTCCTCCTCGAACACTTCGATGAACAGCCGCCCGATGGTCTTGCGCTTCTTCTCGGGGTCCGACTCGCCCTCGAGCGCGCCGATGAAACGGTCAGAAGCGTCGACCAGGATCAGCGGCAGATTGTAATGCTGGCGAAACATCTCCACCACGCCTGATGCCTCGTCCTTGCGCATCAGACCGTGGTCGACAAGGATGCAGGTGAGCTGGTCGCCGACCGCCTCATGGATCAGCAAGGCCGCGACCGAGGAATCGACGCCGCCCGACAGCGCGCAGATCACCTTGCCCTTGCCGACCTGTTTGCGGATCGTCTCGACCGCGTGCTCGCGGTAGGCGCGCATCGTCCAGTCGCCTTCGATGCCGGCGATGTTGTGGACGAAGTTGCGGAGCAGCCTGGCGCCGTCCGGCGTATGCACCACTTCGGGGTGGAACATGAGGCCGTACATTCTGCGCTCGACATTGCCGAAGATGGCGAAGGGCGAGCCCTCCGATTTTCCGAGCACCTCGAACCCCTTGGGCAGGGAGATGACGCGATCGCCATGGCTCATCCACACCTGGTGGCGCTGGCCGGGCGCCCACAGGCCCTCGAACAACGGGCTGTCCTTGGCGATCTCGACGAAGGCGCGGCCGAATTCGCGGTGGTCGGAGCTTTCGGCGACGCCGCCCATCTGCACGCACATCGCCATCTGGCCATAGCAGATGCCGAGCACCGGCACGCCGGCATCGAAGACGATCTGCGGCGCGCGCGGGCTGCCGATGTCGCCGGTCGAGGCCGGACCGCCGGACAGGATCACCGCCTTCGGATCGATGCGCTTGAACGCCGCCTCGGCCGACTGGAAGGGCACGATCTCGGAAAAGACGCCGGCCTCGCGGATGCGGCGGGCAATCAGCTGGGTGAACTGGCTGCCGAAATCGACAATCAGGACGGTGTCGGGATGATTGGCTGTTTTCATGGCGAGCGTTTAGAGAAAGAAACGAGTCGGCGCAATGGGTTGTGAGGTCGCGCTTTCACTTCGATTCCGGTGTATCGTCCTGAACGCCAGAGGCTTTGTCCAATGCATCAGTTTGCGTTGTATCGAGTGACCGCAAGGCGCCCATCAGCGCCGCGAAACGCTCGTGACCAAGGCGGGCAACATAGCTCCGTTCGATCTGCAGCTTGATGCGGTCGCCATCGCGCAGGGCGTCCAGGCCCTTGCGGGTGTAGCGCACAAGCTTGCCGCGACCGTCTTGCGGATCGGGCAGACGGTGCAACACACCTTCCGTCTCCAGGCCATCGAGCAATTGCTGAATCGCCTGCTTTGAGATCGCCGAGCGCTCGATCAGCGCCGACTGGCGCATGCCGCCGCGCGGGATATGTCCAAGCAGGCCGGCACGCGCTTCGGTGAACCAGTGATGGCCGGCAGCGCGCATCGCAGCGGCGAACTCGGTCTGCCAGGCGCGGCTCGCCTGCCACAGCCGCCAACCTATGTGATCCGGCAGCGCTTCAGGTTTTTCGTCAAGGCCCTTGACCAAATTCTTCTCGCCCGATACATAGTCAAGCATCTTGACTACTAGTTCACTCTAAGTGGCGATGCCGGTCAAGGCAATCGGCGACTTCAATTCAGGAGGAAATCATGGCAGCACTTCAGAAGGAAGCCCTTGCAATGCTCATTCCGGGCATGACCCATGTGTTGGAACGAAACGGCAAGGAGGCTTACGTCTATTTTGAAAGCGAGGGTGCCGCGCACATGCTGCTCGACGATGGCGAGGCGCGACGCGGGCGCTGGCGGATGCTCGATGACGGTTATGTCGCCGACTGGGACACCGGCGCGACCGGACGCTGGACCCTCGATCACGAGCCCGGGTCAGTCACTTACATCAATCGCGACAACGCCGTTCGCTTCAGGATGATCGGCGTGCTGTTCGGCAACGCTAAGAACCTGCCGCCCCAACAAGCTTGAAGTCGATCGCGCCTGAGGCGATCGCCTGTTGCAGCAGTTGCACCGCCGCGGCCAGCTTCTCGTCGATGACGTGCAGATATTCGGTCCAGTCGCCAACGTGTCTCAGATCGGCCGCGCCGTCGGAAATGCCGCGCAGGCCGATAAGCGGAACGTCGAACAGCTGGCAGGCGCGCAGGCAGGCGAAGGTCTCCATATCGACCATGTCGGCGGCGATCGCGTCGTAGGCGGCGCCGGTGACGATTGCCGCCCCGGTCGACAGCGTCGCCTGTCTGACGCCTGGTATCCTGAACGGCAGCGGCACGCTGACAGGCAGGTCGAGGAACGGGGTGGCGCCCTTCTCGAACCCCAGGGGCGAGGCGTCCATGTCGCGGTAGCCAACCGAAACGGCCTGGTAGATTTCCGTCTGCTCCAGCGTCCGGCTGCCCGCCGACCCGAGCGACACGACGAGATCGGGCAGCGCCATCCCGGCATGCAGCCGGGATAGTTCGGCGCTGAGTCCGACGCCGGCCTCGACCGGTCCGACGCCGGTCATCAGCGGTGTGAACAGCCGCTGCAGGTGTGGACCGTATTCGGCCTCGGCCGCCATGACGAAGAGAACGGACTTGCCGGAGATCGGGGTGAGCTCACCAGGTGTCTTGCCGGCCATGATCGTCCATCCTCCCTACCCGCTCCTCAGCCCTCGATTCCGTCGCGGCCGAGCACTGTCATCATCGTTCCGGTCATCGTGGCGATCAGCTTGGCCTCGCCGTCGACGGCGAACGCATAGGCTTGTCCATCGGCGACGATGATGGTGCGGCCGGGCTTGGTCACCGAGCCGCGGAACAGGAAGCGCTCGCCCCTGCCGGGCGCCAGCAGATTGACCTTGAACTCGATGGTCAGCACGCCGGAATTTTCCGGCATCAGCGAGAATGCCGCATAGCCGCAGGCCGAGTCGAGAGCCGTCGAAATGACGCCGGCATGGAGAAAGCCGTGCTGCTGCGTCAGCGCCGCAGAATAGGGCATTTCGATCTCGATGATGCCGGGCGTCACCAGCGTCAGCTCGGCGCCAATCGTCATCATCGCGTTCTGGCGCGCGAAGGACGTCCTGACGCGGTCCTCATAATCGGGAGCAGGAACGATCTTTGCTGCCATGGCCGTCGCCCTTCGTTTCTCGGGCAAATCTTATTGCAAAGGCATTTATCGCAGAGGGGTGGGCGGCAGGCAATCGCAAATGCTGCACTGCAGCATTCGGCTTAGCCCTGAATCGATGGCGACGATTCAGCCGGCCCACCGCAGCGCGCAGAAGTAAAAGCCGTCAGTGCCGCTCAGCAATGGCGACAGCGAAATGCCGCCCGCAGCGCCGATGCGCAGTGCCGCTTCGTGGCCCGGAAAACGGCTGTCCCAAAGCTGGCGGTGATCGAGCGGGACAAAACCGGGATGGCGATCCCGGAACGCCGAAACCTGGTCGCCATTTTCCTCGTCGAACACCGAACAGGTGATGTAGACCAGCAGGCCACCGGGTTTGACGAAGTCCCTGGCGGCATCGAGGATCGTCTCCTGCTCGCCCTTGCGGGCGTCGAGCTGCCTCTGCGTCAGCCGCCATTTGGCATCCGGCCGGCGCCGCCAGGTGCCGCTGCCGGTGCAGGGCGCATCGATCAGGACGATATCCATGTGCCTGCCGAGCGGCGCCAGTTCGGCCGGCCTGGTGACGATCTGCACATTGCGGTTTTCCGAACGGCGGATGCGATCGAAGATCGGCGCCAGCCGTGCCTTCTCGGCATCGTGGGCGAAGATCTGGCCGCGATTATCCATCGCCGCGGACAGCGCCAGCGTCTTGCCGCCGGCGCCGGCGCAGAAGTCGAGCACCTGCATCCCAGGCTCGGCGCCGGCCAGTTCGGCCGCAATCTGGGAACCCTCGTCCTGAACCTCGAACCAGCCTTTCTGGAAGGCCGGCTCGGCCTGCACGTTCGGGTGCCTGCCGTCGCCCTCGATCGGCGGGATGCGGATGCCGTGCGGCGCGATCCGGGCAGGCTTGGCGCCGGTCTCCGCCAGTTCCGCCAGCACCTTGCCGCGATCGGCTTTCAGCGTGTTGACCCTGAGGTCGAGCGGCGGGCGCGTCGCCAGCGCGGCACCCTCTTCCACCCAGGCCGTGCCGAACGCCCGTTCGAACAGCGGCATGCACCAGTCGGGGATGTCTGCCCTGACCGCCGGCGGCGCATCGGCAAGCCGGCGACCGCCGAGCGTTTTCAATTCGTCGGCGGTAAGCAGCGGCGGCGCGAACTTGTCGCCCTCGAGCGCCTCGTTCAGCGACTGCGCCGTCTGGCCCCATTCGAGCAGCAGCGCGCCGAAGCCGATGGCGCGCGGGGTGTCTTCGCCCAACAGCCAGCCGGCCGAGCGCTTGCGGCGCAGCGCGTCGTAGACGATGTTGCCGATCGCGGCGCGGTCGCCGCCGCCGGCGAAGCGGTGCGACAGGCCCCAGTCCTTCAGCGCATCGGCCACCGGCCGGTGGCGCCGGCCAATGTCGTCAAGCACTTCAATGGCTGCCGCCAGCCGCCCGCCCAGTCTCATTTGTCGTCTTCCATTACTCAGTAAATTAATTCCGGCCCTGCTCTTAGAGCTTTTCGTGCCCTGATTGAAACAGTTCTGTTTCGCCGACGGCGAGACGATCCATGCCGAGGGGTGACGAATGTGGGTTGGTGCATCGCGAGCCGCGGCCACCAGGCGGGCGCCGGCATGCGGAACGAAAACAATTCGATCAGTATATTACATGCTTCTAATGTGCGTGTCCGGCGCTCACAAGCATAGCGGCTTGCGAAACTGCTCTGCTTTGCAAGTTTTCCGGTTGCGAATACTCTTTGCGCGGTGATTCGCGTCGCAGAAAAAGCGGAGCCGCGGGTCGATACGAGGAGAGGGCAATGAAAACTTATCTGGCGGAAGTTCTAGGCACGTTTCTATTGGTGTTCATCGGCACGGCTTCGGTGGTGACGGGCGGCTTCGGCGGCGCGCTGCCGCTCGGCCAGGAAGGTATCGGTCTGGCGTTCGGCATCGGCCTGATCGCGGCGGCCTATGCGATCGGCCCGATTTCGGGCGCGCACCTCAATCCGGCGGTGACGCTCGGTGTGTTCCTCGCCGGGCGGATGCCGGCCAGGGACGTCATTCCCTATTGGATCGCGCAGGTCATCGGCGCCATCATCGCGTCGCTGGCGCTGTGGATCATCGTCTCCGGACAGGTCGGCGGCCACACCGGCGGCTTCGGCGCCAATGGCTGGGACGTGACGAAATGGGGCGTCAGCTCGGCCTTCCTGTGGGAGCTGATCGGCACCTTCACCTTCGTCACGGTGATCCTCGGCGTCACCAACGCCAAGCACACGACGGCCTTCGCCGGCCTGGTCATCGGCCTGACGCTGGCCGGACTGCACTTCGCCATCATTCCGGTGACCGGCACATCGCTCAACCCGGCCCGTTCGATCGGACCGGCGCTGTTTTCGGGAACTGCGGCGATCGGCCAGCTCTGGCTGTTCATCGTCGCGCCGCTGATCGGCGGCGCCATCGCCGGCGTGGTCGCCAAGGCCGGTATCTTCGAGAAGGACTGATTTTTCGAAGGCTTCATGAAAAAGGCGCGGGTCGAGGCCCGCGCCTTTTTCGTTGCGTCGAGAAATTCGTATGCCCGGATCAGGCCGCGAGGTCGAAACGGTCGGCGTTCATCACCTTGGTCCAGGCGGCGACGAAGTCCCTGACGAACTTCCGCCCGGCGTCCGCCGAGCCGTAGACCTCGGCCAGCGCCCGCAATTGCGCGTGCGAGCCGAAGATCAGGTCGGCGCGGGTGCCGGTCCACTTGACTGCCCTGGTCTTGCGGTCGCGCGCTTCGTAGACCTCATCTGAGCCGGCGGCCGGATCCCAGATCGTGTTCATGGAGAGCAGGTTGACGAAGAAATCGTTGGTCAACGTGCCCGGCCTGTCGGTGAACACCCCGTGCTTCGACTGACCGGTGTTGGCGCCGAGCACCCGCAACCCGCCGACGAGCACCGTCATCTCCGGCGCCGTCAAGGTCAGCAGCTGCGCCCGGTCGACCAGCATCGCTTCGACCGACATCGGCGGCTTGCCCCTGACATAATTGCGGAAGCCATCGACTTTCGGCTCGAGCGCGGCGAAGGACTGGACATCGGTCTGTTCCTGCGAGGCGTCCATGCGGCCTGGCGTGAACGGCACCCCCACGTCATGGCCGCCGTCTTTCGCCGCCTTCTCGATCGCGGCGACGCCGCCAAGAACGATCAGGTCGGCAAGCGAGACCTTCTTGCCGCCGGACTGCGAGTTATTGACACCCTTCTGGATGCTTTCGAGTGTCTCGAGCACCTTGGCCAGCTGCGCCGGCTGGTTGACCTCCCAATCCTTCTGCGGCGCCAGGCGGATGCGGGCGCCGTTGGCGCCGCCGCGCTTGTCGGAGCCGCGGAAAGTCGAGGCCGAGGCCCAGGCGGTCGAGACCAGTTCTGAGACGGACAGGCCGGAGGCCAGGATCTTCGCCTTCAGCGAGACGATGTCCTGCTCGCTGACCAGCTCGTAGTCGATTGCCGGTATCGGGTCCTGCCAGATCAGCTCTTCCTTCGGCACGAGCGGGCCGAGATAGCGGACGGCCGGACCCATGTCGCGATGCGTCAGCTTGAACCAGGCGCGGGCGAAGGCATCGGCGAACTGATCAGGATTCTGATGGAAGCGCCGCGAGATCTTCTCGTAGGCCGGGTCGACGCGCAGCGCGAGGTCGGTGGTCAGCATCGCCGGCGCGCGGCGCTTGGAGGGATCGTGCGCGTCCGGCACGGTGCCTGCACCGGCGCCGCCCTTCGGCGTCCACTGATGGGCGCCGGCCGGGCTCTTGGTCAGCTCCCATTCGTAGTTGAACAGATTGTCGAAGAAGTTGTTGCTCCATTTGGTCGGCGTCGTGGTCCAGGTCACCTCGAGGCCCGAGGTGATGGCGTCGCCGGCAATGCCGGTGGCGTGCTTGCTCGACCAGCCGAGGCCCTGCGCCTCGATGCCGGCGCCTTCCGGCTCCGGGCCGACCAGCGATGCATCGCCGGCGCCGTGGGTCTTGCCGAAGGTATGGCCGCCGGCGATGAGCGCCACGGTTTCCTCATCGTTCATGGCCATGCGGGCGAAGGTTTCGCGGATATCGCGCGCCGCGGCCAATGGATCGGGCGTGCCGTTCGGGCCTTCCGGGTTGACGTAGATCAGCCCCATCTGCACGGCGCCGAGATGGCCCTGAAGTTCGCGGTCGCCGGAATAGCGCTCGTCGGCGAGCCACTTGGTTTCCGATCCCCAGTCGACGTCCTGCTCGGGCTCCCAGACATCGGCGCGGCCGCCGGCGAAGCCGAAGGTCTTGAAGCCCATCGATTCCAGCGCGACGTTGCCGGTGAGGATCAACAGGTCGGCCCAGGAGATCTTCCTGCCGTATTTCTGCTTGACCGGCCACAGCAGCCGGCGCGCCTTGTCGAGATTGGCGTTGTCCGGCCAGCTGTTGAGCGGCGCGAAACGCTGCTGGCCGGCGCCGGCGCCGCCACGGCCGTCGCCGATGCGATAGGTACCGGCGCTGTGCCAGGCCATGCGGATGAAGAGCGGGCCGTAATGGCCGAAATCGGCCGGCCACCAATCCTGCGAATCGGTCATCACCTGGTGCAGATCCCTGATCACCGCATCGAGATCGAGGCTCTTGAATTCCTTGGCGTAGTCGAAGTCCTCGTCCATCGGGTCCGACAGGCTGGACTGCTGATGGAGGACGCCAAGGTCAAGCTGGTTCGGCCACCAGTCACGGTTGCTCCTCCTGGCCGATCCATGTGGGACCGGGCATTTGCCGGCGCTGTTGTCGTCGGTTTTCGCGTCCATCTTTGCCTCCGATTTGTTGATTTTCCGGGATTTTGTTGATTTTCCGGGCAGGGCCGGCGGCCGCGCCATCCTGGAATGGTTCCAGACTAGCCCGCCGAGCCGATAAAGACAAATTGCCTTTGCTGTTTATTCTGATAGGTTTTCCTTATGATCGGTTTGACCGTCCGGCAGATGCATTATTTCGAGGCGCTGGCGCAGACGCTGCATTTCGGCCGTGCCGCAAAACTCGCCGGCGTCAGCCAGCCAGCGCTGTCTTCGCAGATCGCCGAGATGGAGCTGCGGCTGAATTGCCGTCTGTTCGAGCGCGGCGGCAAGGTGGTGCGGATGACCGACGAGGCCGTGGCCCTGCTGCCGCGCATCGAGCGCATCCTTGCCGACGTCCGCGACGTCGAGGCGACGGCCCGGCGCGGCCGCCCGGCGCTGGAAGGCCGCTTCCGGCTCGGCATCATCCCGACGGTGGCGCCCTATCTCTTGCCGCATGTGCTGCCGGAGCTGAAACGGCATTTCCCGGCCTTGCAGCTGGAACTGCGCGAAGCCGTGACCGCCTCCCTGGTCGAGGACACCAGTTCGGGTAAGCTCGACGCCTTCGTCGCGGCGCTGCCTCTCGATTACCCAGGCCTGGTTACCGAGGAACTTTTCTCCGACCGGTTCTTCCTGGCCGTGCCGGCCGGCGATCCCGCCTTCGCCTCGCCGCCGGTGCCACCGGAGAGCCCGGCACTGGAGCGGCTGATGCTGCTGGAGGAAGGCCATTGCCTGCGCGAACAGGCGCTCGCCGTGTGCGGCAACGTGCGGCCGGTGGCGATGGCAAGCTACGGCGCGACCAGCCTGACGACGCTCTTACAGATGGTGGCGCACGGGCTCGGCGTCACGCTCATCCCGGAAATGGCGGCCGGACCGGCCAGCACTATCCCCGATTTGAAGATCGTGCCGTTCCAGGAACCGATGCCGCAACGCACGATCTGCCTCGCCTGGCGGCGCAACAAGGTCCGGCACGACGAATGCGTCGAACTGGCGAAGATCATTCGCGGGCTGGATGCGGCGGTGCTGGCGGCTTGAGCGGCGGGTCAAGGATCCGGTTTTAGCCCCGAAGCCAACCTGCAAGAAAACGGCTTCAACCCTTTTTCCAGGCTGCGAGCAACGGGCCGTTGCTTCCATAGACAGGGTCCTTGCGCGGACGGCCGACCCTGGGGATCGTGACGACTGCCTTGGCATGGTCGGCGGCGGTCGTACACAGGTCATAGGTGCCGGATGGAGGATAGGCGCCGACAACCAGAAAATCGTCGGATGCGGAAAGACGCTGGTGCCCGGTGCCGGCCGGAAGAACCGCGACGTCGCCGGCCTTCAGCGGCAGCGTTCGTCCCTTGCTGCCGCCAAAGCGGACCTTGGCCGTGCCGCGCGCAACGCCCAGCACCTCGTGTATCCGCGAATGGTAGTGGACGTAACCGTAGATGCCATTGCGCCAGCTATCGCCCCAGTCATTTGCCTCGAAAAGCGCCTCCATGACCGCCGCCGGATCGAATTCCTCGGGCAGCGTCACGGCGCCGCGATAGACGACAAGCGGCCAGGACGGATGGTTGGGCACCAGGCCATCATCCCCAAACCGAAACGTATTCGGTTTACTCGGCCTGACTAGATCGGGGACATCGCGCCGGCCCGGTCTGGCGATACCGGTGACCTGCTCGACGGCTTTCTTCGTGGTTTGCAGAATGCTCATGATGTGGCCTTGGATTGGTGGTGGCTTCATGCCGATTAACCGGCTGCATGGCGGGTCGGTTCCGCTGAGGGCAGAGATCTGCGATCTGTGCGGTCGGCATTTGACGTCCGGGCACATCGAAGCCGCCCAAGTTTCAAGACTTGAACACCGCAAGATCCAATCGGTCCCGCCGCTGCGTCGTCCCATGGCACGGATGAGACGATACACTGTTTTGCCACAGCGCTCGCGACAGCTCGCGAAACGGGCGACCCGCAGAGGCTTTTTTCGTGTTATGATGCACTTGCAACGCGCGTAATCTCGACCTCGGCAATATGGCAAGGGTCGAACGCAATTTTTGCCCTGGCGTCGCCCAGCATGGACTCAACTCCGGATGGCTGGGTGTGCTTATCCGGGGCGAGGAGGTTGTCCATGTCCACGAGTAATGTCGAACGCCCGCTGCAGCCGGGCGACCGGGCGCCGAATGTTATTCTCGATGCGATCTCCCGCGAAGGCAAGATCGCGCTCGATGATTTTCGAGGCCGTAGCCCGTTGTTGATCGGTTTGTTCCGAGGCCTGCACTGTCCGTTCTGCCGGCGCCATGTCGCGGCGATGGCGCAACTTAAGCCGGCCCTGCGTGAGAAAGGCGTCGAATGCCTGGCGGTTGTCAATACGCCAGTCGAGCGGGCGCGGCTCTATTTCCGTTACCACCCGGCACCCGATCTTCTCGCCGCGTCCGACCCGGAGCGGGCCTCGCACCGTGCTTTCGGCTTGCGCGAGGTCGGGATGGACACGGTCATGGCGATCCGTGTCGATCTGCCGGGCGAGTTGCCCGAGCCTATGGACGTCATGGCAATGTACGAGTTTCTTAACAAGAAGGAAGGATATGAGATTACGGGAGCCGATCAGCAGGCGATGGCTTCCGGCCAGGGGCAGCTTGTCGGTCAATTCCTAATCGACCGGGCGGGCATCGTACGCTGGAACTTCACTGAAGTTCTGGAGGATGGCCTCAATACCTTCAAGGCGCCGAATCCGGAGGAATTGATGTCAGCGGCCTCCCAAGTTGCACATTGATGGGCTGCGGAAATAGGCGGCTGACAACTCGCTCGACGACCGCGCCCTTCCCGCTCTGGCCTGCTTGGGCACCAGGCCATCATCCCTAAACCGAAACACATTCGGTTTGTGCGGCCTGACAAGATCGGGAACCTCTCACCTGCCCGGTCTGGCGACACCGGTGACCTGCTCGACGGCTTTCTTCATGGTTTGCAGAATGCTCATGATGCGGCCTTGGATTGGTGGTGGCTTCATGCCGATTAACCGGCTGCATGGCGGGTCGGTTCCGCTGAGGGCACGAGAGGACGGTTGTCTGGTCTCAATAGCGTCTATGCAAGGCGCTGCTTCTTCTTGCGCCAAGGAGCGTTGGCTTCCCAATTTCCAGCCATAATGCAGCCGTACGGCAATACCTCGTCGACAATTTCGGCCAAGCCATATTTCTCTATCTGGCGACGTACGGCCGATGCGCTTTTGTAAGCGCTGGGCAGTTCCGAAATATCCGTCACGCCTGAGAAAAAGCGGGCGTCGATCCCCTTCGTCTCCTCCGCAAAGATATCAGCATCGCTGCGTCCCGCCTGCATGCGGCGGTGCTGGGTGCGCGAGAAGTTTCGCCCCGCGCCATGGGGCGAGAAGCCGAGGCCGTTGGGCGCATCCTTGCCGCGCACGATCAAGACCGGTTCCGCCATGTTGAGCGGGATCAGAGTGAGGTCGGTGGCATCATAGGCCCAGCCGTCAAAGGCCGGCGTCGCGCCCTTGCCGTGATAAAACAGTCCATCGGAACGTCGAAAGACGAAGTTGTGCTCGTTCCAGAAGCGGTCCGATACCCTAGCCGACGAACGTTCCGCCGCCATGTCGTGGATCAGCGTATGATTGGCTTTCGTCCATTCGCGGATGATCTGAAGAGCGTCCCAATAGTCATCGCCCTCCCGCGTATCCGCAGGGATCCATGCATTCTGCGGCAACGTCTCGGGCGAGAGCTGCTTGCGGTGTGCTTCGGCGATCTTCATGCCCTTGCTGTAGAGGCGGGCGCCGGGAGAACGGGATCCGTGGTGCGTCACCAGCGCCGTCTCGCCGCTCGACTTCAAGGTGCCGACATAGGCGAAGTGGTTGCCGTCGCCCTGCGTCCCCAGATGCTCGATCGCAGCGCCGGTGACGTCGCGCAGCAGCGGGTTCGCCTCGAAACGCTCGAACACCTCCCTCGACGGCCGGAACTGTTGGCCGCGCGGACGCCCGCCGGGACCGAAATGGGTGACCGCCTGCACCGCGTCGAGCAGAGCCGCCGGGGCCACGCCCGGAAACACCGAGATCGCCATGGAGCAGCAGATGTCGGCCGAATGCATGCCCGGGTGAATCGCTTCGGACACGGCGATCCCGCCGACGGGGATGGTGCCCGAAGGACCGGCCGGGCAAGCATCCGGCATGATGGCGCCGGCGCGGATGACGGGCGTGCGCATCAGCTCGGCCATGCTCGTGGAAACCGCTGCGATGTTGGCCTGCTCGTCGGGCGTGTCGGCCTCGATGTTGACGTGAAAGGCCAAGGCGCCGGCCGTGCGCGGCGGGGTCGGCGGCGGCGGCACGAAAGTGCGCACCGCTTCCAGCGCCTCTTCGAACGAGCCGCCACGCTCGAGCACAGCGTTGCCCTCGGCAAGCGCCTTGCCGAACCACTTGCCCTGCGCCATTCCAGCGTCGATCAGATCCTGTCCGCTCAAAACTTCAACCATGTCACTCTTCCAAAAAGACCGTTCAAACAAGCCGAAGGACGGCAAGAAACGGGAGACCTTACATATTCCGCCACTTCGCGATCCGCGAAGGAAGGACACGAACTTTCACGCCTTTCGGCCACCCGCATTCGCGGGCTGCGTCTACCTGTAGTCCCACCTGCATCCGTCATTCGATCGAACGGGTCGGACGACAAGCTCTTGCAAGACATCGACGGATCAGACGGCCCGTCGAGCGGATTCGAACCGCTATTACCCATGTAGTCCTGCATTCATTCGTCCTTCCCGGTGCGCGGGGCGACAAAGTGTCGGCGAGACATTTTTCTGAGCTACTTTCCACAATCTGTGGAAGGAGTCGCTTGAACACTCGACCTCTTGCCCCTTTCAGCGCAAGCGCTCTATCCATGTAGCCCCGCTGGCATTCGCCCTTGTCCGGCGACGAGGATCGGCAAGACGATTTTCTGCGCTACTCTGGTTCTGAACCAAAGGGGCGATTTGAACACCCGACCTCCCGCCTTGCGGCGGGCGCGCTACCTGTAGTCCTGCCTGCATTCGCCGTTTCTTCCTATAAGCTGCGGCGACAAGGATGGACGAAACCCGGGAGTCCCGCTCGTGCCAGTGAGCGCCTGCGTCGGGTGAGGAGTCGAACCCCACGGAGCATCCCTTCCTTTGGTGCTGTAGTTCCATCCGGCATTCGCCGCGGCTATCTGGTTCAAGGTCGCGACGACAAGAGATTGGCGAAACGTCCCCTTCTGCTCTACCGGCTGAGCTACGGACCCGATTGGCAGGTCCGGCGGGGCTCGAACCCGCGACACGAAGACTATGATGTAGTTTCGCCAGCATTCGTCGCGCTAGATCTTCTCCTTCCGTTCACCGACAGCGGCGGCTATGCAAGTCGCCAGGCATGACCGCAAGAGTCATGACGACAAGAGTGATGAAACGTCTCCCGCGTGAGCGGGTCCTGCTCTATCCACTGAGCTACGGGACCATGGTGGAGATCCCGGCGGGATTCGAACCCGCGACCTGGAGGGTGAAAGCCTGTAGTTTCATCGGCATTCGTCATGCCCGTATTAGAATTCCCTTGCCGGTCCCGGCGGCAAATCCGCCGGGACCGTTGTCAAAGTTCCACCGCCTCGATCGTGCGGACCCAATGGTCTGGGTCGCCCTTCGAGGACAGCATGGTCCCGATCACGTCAAAGACACGATCGGAGAAGCCGCCGACATTCAGCACGTCGGCGCGCCCCTTGGCCTGTGTCGTCGTGTAGGGCTGGATGTCGATGCAGACGAGTTTGGCTTCTGGATTTGCGGCCTTGAGCTTGCTCCACTGCTGCATCGTCGCCGTGCCCTGGTGCTGGTACACGGTTGTATCCACCCAGGACTGGTTGTCCGAAACGAACACGACGAGGTCGACCTTGGCGCCTTCGCTCACCAGCCGGGCCAGCGGCGCGGAACAGTTCGTTCCGCCACCACCGATCGCGGCGAGCTTCTTCGCGTTGGTCATCACCGTATCGCGAGCGTTGAGGCGGATATCCACCACATCGTTCTCGAACGGCAGCACCCGCGCCGAGGGATTGCGGCGCAGCAACGCGGCAGCCACGAGGGCGGCCACATCGATGCAGCGCACGACCGAAGTCGAGCCCTTGCGGAAGCCCGTCACCGGCGAGGCCATGGAGCCGGACACGTCCGGACACACCACCACGCGACCGTCGATCTCGGGCACGTTGGAGAGCGCGATTTCCATCGCGTCCTGCAACGCCTCGGTCACCACGGCTGGCACGCCCTCGCCGACGGTGTTGAACGCCACCATCAGCTGATACGGGAATACTCGCGAACGCCGAACCTCGTGCTCGTTGCGCAGCCGCGCCGCCAGTTTCCCGGCAAACCCTTCCACCTCGAACACGCCGTTGCGTGCAAAGGTGTTCAGGTTCTGCCGCAGCATCTGCCAGCCCGCCGTTTCCGCGATCTGGACCCAATGCGCCTTGCTCAGCGGCATCGCGGTCAGCATCTGGAACGGCACTTCCGGCACAGGCAGCGACGGATCGCGCTTGAACGCCTCGAAAGCCTGCACCACTTCGGGCAATGCCGCGACATCATGCGGCTTGCCGATCAGGTAGCCATAGAGCGCCTCACGCGTCGCCGACTTCGGCTTCGGGTGAACCATCTTAATGACGTCGGCCAGCGACGGGTCGTTGCCGACTGCCGCCCGCATGATCTCGAAGTCGTTCGCCTTTTCGAGCCACACCTGGACCATCCGTTTCGGGCGCGTACCGAGCGACTTCCGCCCAGTTGCTCCCGACCGCATGACCTGCACGAAATTGCGCAGCATCTTGCCATTCTTCACGATGCGCCCAAAGGCCTTGGTGAACTCGTCACCCTGCATCTGGGAAAGCACCGCCAGAATCAGCGCCGGCATGTCCTTCATGAAACCCTGCTCGAAAGCATACACAGCGGTCTTCGCCAGAAAATCCGGCTCGACCTGCCAGGAAAGCTTCAGAACGTCGTCGAGCTGCTCCCGCGCGTCGGCGTAAAACGTCCGGTTGAACGTCCCAGTCGCCGTCAGTTGCGCCAGAGCCTGGTGCGACGTTAGGGCATAAGCCCCGGCAGCCTCATGGTTCACGGCATCGGTGCGCGGGAGCAGCTTTCCTGCCATCGTCGCAAACACGGATTTGTTTGCCATTGTCATTTTTTCCTTCTGTTCACGCTGGATACATTTCAAGTCGCGTGCCAGTTGGATGGTGATCGCCAGCTAGCTCAGAATAATTTTGATAACCAATTGATCTTTAAATGATAATTTTTGTATGACGAGTGGGCGGTATCTACCCCGGGGTTGCGAGGCGGTAGGATATCCGATATTGCAATCTAAAGTTTTATACGATGAGATAAGAATGAGACGCCGGGTTGCGATCGGAATTCTCGGGACGACGCTTGATGTGGGTCGCGTGGATCGCTGGAAAAAATGGCGACCGACGGTGGCTCTCTGTCAGCAACAGGGGTTCTTCATCGACCGGCTGGAGCTGATCTGCGGACCCAACTCCTCCGGCCTCGCCCGTCAGGTCGTCGGCGACATAGAGCAGGTCTCGCCGGCGACCGTTGTCAGAACGCACGTCATTCCGATGAAGGACCCGTGGGATTTCAGCGAGGTCTATACCGGCCTCCGCGACTTTGCCCGCGCCTACGCTTTCGATCCGGAGAAGGAAGACTATCTCGTCAACATCACCACCGGCACGCATGTCGCGCAGATCTGCTGGTTCCTGCTGACGGAGGCGCGTTTCATCCCGGCCCGTCTCATTCAGCTTTCACCACCGCGAAACCGGCAGGAAGGCGACGATTATTCGGGCAACCATTCAATCATCGATCTCGACCTGTCGCGCTACGACGCGATCGCGACGCGTTTCGCAGCCGAACGCGACGAAGCCACGTCATTCCTCAAGTCGGGTATCGCCACCCGCAGCGTGGCTTTCAACCATATGATCGACCAGATCGAGAAGGTGACGATACGTTCACGCGCTCCAGTGCTGCTGACCGGCCCGACCGGCGCCGGCAAGTCGCAGCTGGCGAAGCGCATCTACGAACTGAAAAAGGCCCAGCGCCAGGTTTCGGGGGCTTTCATCGAGGTCAACTGCGCGACACTGCGCGGCGACCAGGCGATGTCGACGCTGTTCGGACACGTGAAGGGCGCGTTCACCGGCGCGCAATCGGCGCGTGCCGGCTTGATGAGGTCGGCCGACAAAGGCGTCCTTTTTCTCGACGAGATCGGCGAACTCGGGCCGGATGAGCAAGCGATGTGCCTGCGGGCGATCGAGGAGAAGCGCTTCCTTCCGGTTGGCGCCGACGAGGATGTCGGCTCCGATTTCCAGTTGCTTGCAGGCACCAACCGTGATCTCTCGATCGGGGTCGCCGAAGGGCGGTTCCGCGAGGACCTATTCGCGCGGCTAAACCTCTGGACGTTCCAACTGCCGGCCTTGAAGGACCGCAAGGAAGACATCGAACCCAACCTCGAATTCGAGTTGCGCCGGTTTTCAGAACGCGAAGGGCAGAACGTTACCTTCAACAAGGAAGCACGTGACCTCTATGTGAAGTTCGCCGTGGCGCCGGACTCTTCCTGGCGTGCTAACTTCCGCGATCTTTCGGCATCGGTAACCCGTATGGCCACGCTCGCGCCGCAGGGGCGGATCAATGAAGAAACTGTGCGTGACGAGATTGCCAGATTGAAGGCACAGTGGAACACGGCTCCGGCAGGTTCGACCGACGACGCCGTTCTGGAGGATATCCTCGGCGCCGAAGGCGTAAGCCGCATCGACCTCTTCGAACGCACCCAATTGGCGGCCGTGGTCCATGCTTGCCGGGATAGTCCATCGATCAGCGCAGCCGGGCGAAAGTTGTTCTCAGTTTCGCGGTTGCAGAAAACCAGCGGCAATGACGCTGATCGGCTGCGCAAGTATTTGCACCGCTTCAACCTGACCTTCGAGGCTCTGAACCGGTCCGGCGTGTGATTGTGGTTTTCCCAACGATTTCGGGTCTGCAGCCGATTGCTACCTCGCCCCCCAACCCTCACGGCACAAATATCAAAAACACCCAGGTAAAAAACACCACCAGATGCACCAAGCCGGTCAGGAACGTCGTTCTCTCCGTGCTGAAGCTCACATTGCAGATGAAAAGCGCCAGGACCAAAAGCACCGTGTCGGTCGCCGGCAGCCCCAGGGTCAGGCCTCTTCCGGTCAGCAGGCTGGCGGCGGCTATGCCCGGTATTGTCAGGCCGATTGTGGCACAGGCCGAGCCCATGGCGACGTTCAGGCCGCGCTGCAGTTCGTTGTTGAGCGCGGCACGAACCGCCGAGATCGCCTCCGGCATCAGAACCAACCCGGCGATCATTGCGCCGACAATGGCGTCGGCCTGCGGCACCTGGTAGGCGACGAGCGCGTCCTCAACGCTTGCCGCGACCTGTTCGGCGAGCATGACGATGCCGATCAGCCCGATCAGCAGGAGAACAGCGCCGGCGGCGACGCCTTCGTGGGCGTCGGTTCGCACTGCGGCGCCGTGTGCTTGCCCGTCGATGAAATCGTCGCGGTGGCGGACAGTCTGCGCGAACAGAAAACCGGCATAGAGCAGCACCGAAAGCACGCTGACGAAGCCAAGTTGCGCGGCCGAGAACGTGCCGGGATCGGTGGTTCGCGTGTAGGTCGGCAGAATGAGCGTCATGACGCTCAGCGCGACCAGCACCGCCAGATAGGCGCTGGTCCCTTGGCGGACGATTGCCTGCTTGCGATGGCGCCAGCCGCCAAACGTCAGGCACATGCCGACGACACCGGTGGAGGTGATCATCACCGTCGAGAACACGGATTCGCGGGCAAGCGTCGGGTTGTTCGCGCCGTGCAGCATGATGGAAACGATGATCGACACTTCGATTGCAGTCACCGCGATGGTCAGCACCAACGTGCCGTACGGCTCGCCCACCCGCCGGGCCACCGCCTCGGCGTGGTCGAGCACCACGAAAATGGTGGTGAACATGATCGCGCTCGACAGCGCGCCGATAAATATCCTGGTGCCCAGCGACCCTTCGTCGACCGACACCCCGCTGGCCCTGACCGCGACAGCCATCACCAGAGCGGCCAACGGCATGCCGTAGGAAATCGCCGATCTTGCGAAACCACTCATTGTCACCTTCTTGCCTTCCCGCAAATCCCGTGGAAGGGCGATTTGCAATCACTGTTGCGCACCGCGACCATCCAGAGAAATCGCATATGACAGGTCATGACGCCATCGCGGCGTACCCCAGCCCTAGCCCCTCCCCACAAGGGCAGCGCAATCGCGTACGCATTCTTGCGAAGAGGACCCCCACCCTAACCCTCCCCACAAGGGGGAGGGAACGCTGCCGCGCGCCCTTGCTTTCCCTTTGGCGCCGAAAGGCAGGCAATTTGCCGAGGTCGGCGCCACCGAAAGTCCCCCTCCCCCTTGTGGGGAGGGGTTAGGGGTGGGGGGTCCTCTTCGCAAGAATCCGCCGCGATTGCGCTGCCTCCTGCCCCCGCACACCTCGAAACATCATGTCACCCGCAGGAAGCTCGCGCGCTAGCCGGGCGTGTTGGCCTTGACGACCTTCTTGCATTCGGGCGTCAGCTCGCTCATGTGACCGGCCAGGCATTTTACGACGCGGCCACCGCCCGGCAACACGCCCTTGCACAACCTCTGGTAATCTGCTTGGCAGGCCTCACGCTCGGCCGCCGTCTGCGCCAGCACCGCGGTGGCTGCCAGCTGAGTTGCCAGGAAAAGCACGCCTAACCCAATCCGCATGGAACACCCCTCAAATATGTTGCCCAAACAACGCCTCCGTCACGCGTAGGCACAAACGGAAGCCTTTTCACGCCGTCTTCTGCGTCACCAATCCCAGCTCGTCGACCATCGCCTGGCGCATCAGGAATTTCTGCGGCTTGCCGGTCACCGTCATCGGCAATTCGGTGCGGAAGCGGATGTAGCGGGGGATCTTGAAATGGGCGATCTGGCCGGCGCAGAAGGCCTTGATCTCCTGCTCCGTGGTGATCTGGCCGGGCTTCAGCACGATCCAGGCGCACAGCTCCTCGCCGTATTTCGGGTCGGGAATGCCGAACACCTGCACCTCCTTGACCTTGGGGTGGCGATAGAGAAACTCCTCGACCTCGCGTGGATAGACGTTCTCGCCGCCGCGGATGACCATGTCCTTGACCCGGCCGACGATGTTGCAATAGCCCTCGGCATCGATGGTGGCGAGGTCGCCGGTGTGCATCCAGCCGTCGGCGTCGATGGCCTCGCGGGTCTTCTGCTCGTCGTCCCAATAGCCCTTCATCACGGAATAGCCGCGCGTGCAGAGCTCGCCCGGCGCGCCGACCGCGACGGTGGCACCTTCGGCGTCGATGGCCTTGACCTCGACATGCGGATGGACGCGGCCGACGGTCGAGACGCGCTTTTCCAGGGGGTCGTCGACGCTGCTCTGGAACGACACCGGGCTGGTCTCGGTCATGCCGTAGGCGATGGTCACCTCTGCCATATGCATCAGCGACACCACCTTCTTCATCACCTCGATCGGGCATGGCGAGCCGGCCATGATGCCGGTGCGCAGGCTGGTGAGATCGAAGGAGGCGAACTCCGGATGGTCGAGCAGGCCGACGAACATGGTCGGCACGCCGTAGAGCGCGGTGCAGCGTTCCGTTGCCACCGCCCTCAGCGTGGCGCCGGCATCGAACCCCTCGCTGGGGAAAACCATGGTCGCGCCCTTGGTGACGCAGCCCATCGTGCCCATCGACATGCCGAAGCAATGGTAGAGCGGCACCGGGATGCACAGCAGGTCGTCGACGGTGAGCCGGATCGCCGCGGTGACGAAATTGCCGTTGTTGACGATGTTGTTGTGGGTCAGCGTCGCGCCCTTGGGCGCGCCTGTCGTGCCGCTGGTGAACTGGATGTTGATGGCGTCGTCCGGTTTCAGCCCCGCTGAAATCCGGTCGAGCTTGTCATGCTCGTCGCGGCCGGCCATCGCCAGCACGTCGGCGAAATTGAACATGCCCGCAGAATTCTCCTCGTCCATGCGGATGACGGTCTTCAGCGCCGGCAGCTTGTTGGCGTCGAGCTTGCCCGGCGCAGCGTTGGCGATCTCCGGCGCCAGCGCCGCGATCATGCCGAGATAGTCGGAGCTCTTGAATGTGGCGGCGGTGACCAGCGCCTTGCAACCGACCTTGTTCAAGGCATATTCCAGCTCGACCAACCGATAGGCCGGGTTGATGTTGACCAGGATCAGGCCGATGCGGGCGGTGGCGAATTGCGTCACCAGCCATTCCCAGCGGTTCGGCGACCAGATGCCGACGCGATCGCCTTTCTCGAGGCCGAGCGCCAGGAAGCCGGCGGCCAGCGCATCGACAGTCTCGGACAGCTCTTCCCAGGTAAAGCGCTTGTCCTGCTCGACGAAGACGGCGGCATCGAGCGTGCCGTATTTGCCGACCGTATCGGCAAACAGCGCCGGGATGGTCAGGTTGAGCAGCGGCACGCTGCGCTCGCCCGAGACATGCGCCGTGCCGTCGACCGGCGCAATGAACGAACCGCCATCGCGCTTGGAGCGCAGGCTGGTGGCATTCTTCAACTCGTCGAGATTGATCGGCATCGCCGTGTCCTCCGCAGACCAGCCGAGCCTATCAGCCCGGCGGGGTGGTGGAAATCCCGTCCATGGTGGGGCTGGGTGGGAACTCGCCTGTAAGGGCCGAAAATAAAAAACCCGCCTCGGCGGGCGGGTCTTCGGGGCCAATTGGCACCATAGCGAGATTAGTAGCATAGCTGCCGGCACAAAGCAAGAACAAAATTGCTGTACGCCAGGAAATTGCTTCGGGTCGGCGCAGCTGCTTATCTCCCCCCTCGAGGGGGAGATGGCCGGCAGGCCAGAGGGGGTCGCCGCGCGCGGAGCTCCAGCCTGTTCTGTCGGTTAGGAGAGTCGCGTCAAGACGTACCGACCTCTGTCGCCTTCGGCGACATCTCCCCCTCAAGGGGGGAGATCGGCTGGTCGTCAGCCTGAATTCACCGATGCCATCCTGCCCGCAATATCGCGCAAAGTCGCCTCGTCGGCCGCAGCGCGCGCCTTCCTCGACGCCACGAGGCAGGCCTGCGAGCGCAGGATGACGCCGTCGGCCAGCACCTTGAGATGGTTGGCGCGCAGCGTCGCGCCTGACGTGGTGATGTCGACGACGATATCGGCCAATCCGGCCGCCGGCGCGCCTTCGGTGGCGCCAAGGCTTTCGACGATGCGGTAGACCTGGATGCCGTGCTTTTGCGAAAAGAACTGCTGGGTCAGGCGCCAGTATTTGGTGGCGATCCTGAGCCGCCGGCCGTGGCGCTGGCGGAAATCGGCGGCGACGTCGTCGAGGTCGGCCATGGTGTCGACATCGAGCCAGATGTCGGGCACGGCGACGACGACATCGGCATTGCCGAAACCGAGGCGGGCGATGATTTCGGCGCGCGCCTCGCAATCGGCGAGGTTTTCGCGCAAAAGGTCCTCGCCGGTGATGCCGAGATCGACCGACCCCTGGCCGATTTCGCCTGATATCTCCGAGGCCGACAGGAACGCCACCTCGACGCCGTCGAGGCCGTCGATGCGGGCGCGATATTTGCGCTCGTCGCCGGGCAGGCTTACGGCAAGCCCGGCCTTGGCCAGCACCTCCAGCGCCTGCTCCTTGAGCCGGCCTTTCGACGGGATCGCTAGCGTGATCATGGCGCCGTCTCCCGCAGCGCCTCGATGCGGTCGAGCCAGACGGAAAAACCGACGCCGGGGATCGGCGTTTTGGCGCCGAGCAGCGTCAGCAGCCGGTCATAGCGGCCACCACCGGCGAGCGGCCGGTCGCCATCCTGCGCCGCGATCTCGAAGACCAGGCCGGTGTAGTAATCGAGCGGCCGGCCGAAGGCGGCGTCGTAGCTGATTTCAGACATCGGCAGGCCGAGGTTTTTTATGGCCGCGGCGCGGGCTGCGAAATTCTCCAGCGCAGCCCCCAGTGAAAGCCCGGCATCGATCGCAAAGCTTTCGAGCGCCCCGGCGGCGCTGTCGAGCGGCACGTCGATGGCCAAAAAGCTCTTCAGCGCCGCAAACGCCTCGTTCGACAGCCGCACGCTGCGCAGTTCGGCCTTCTCGATCAGGCGCCGCGCAATCTCGGACGGTGAACGCCCGGCCGTTGCCGACAGCCCGGCCTGTTCCATGCCGCCGGCGACATGCGCCGAAAGACCGTCGAGATCGCCGTCGAGGACAAGGGCGGCGACCGGGCCGGCAAGCTGGCTGTTGCGCGGTGGATTGGCGAGGTCGGCAAGTGCTGCCTCCAGCATCGGCGCCGAGCCGAAGGCACGGGCCAGCCGCATGCGCCAGCCGCGCGGCAGGCCAAGTGCTGCCAGCACCGCCTCGAAAATGGTCTGGTCGCCGAGCGTCACCGCCAGTTGCCGGCCAGGCAGCACCAGCGACAGCAGCGCATGCGCATCGGCCAGCGAACGGGCGTCGGCGGCGGCCGTGTCGCGGTCGCCGAGATCCTCGATGCCGGCCTGGAAGAACTCGTTGCCGCCCTCGCGGCGCTGGCGAAACACCTCGCCGAGATAGGAATAGCGGCGCGGCGTGCCGGCCTGGCTGGCGATGTGGTCGAGGCAGACCGGAATGGTGAATTCCGGCCGCAGGCAAAGCGTCTGTCCGGTCTCGCTCTCGGTGAGAAAGATGCGGCGCCGCAAATCCTCGCCGGCCATGTCGAGGAACGGATCGGCCGGCTGCAGCACAGCGACCTCGACCGCGTGCGTATTTCGCGCGGCGAAGAGGCTGGTGATGTCGGATGCGATGGCGGGGCGCGAGGTCATGGCAGGCGCCCTTCCCTTCTCCCCCAGGGGGAGAAGGTGGATTGGCGCGAAGCGCCAAGACGGATGAGGGGTGCCGGAAGAAATGAGGCGTCGGCGTTCCCTGGAACACCCCTCATCCGACCGAGCTTCGCTCGGCCACCTTCTCCCACAAGGGGAGAAGGGAGTGGCGCCCTACTTGCCACGCGCCCGCTCCTCGGCCTGCGCCGCCAGTATCTTCTTCACCTCGGCGACCAGATCGCCTTCCGCCACGGTCACCTGCGCCGGTCGTGCGGCGCGCCATTCGGCGTTGTCGGCGATCTCGGCCGACATCTTCGCGCCTTCGATCAGGTCCTTGATCTGCACCTCGCCCTTGGCGCGCTCGTCGCCGCCCTGGATGACGGCTACCGGGCTGCCGCGGCGGTCGGCATATTTCAACTGCGCCTTCATGCTGGCGCCGCCGAGATACATTTCCGAGCGGATGCCGGCGGCGCGCAGCTCGGCCACCATCTTCTGGTAGCGGCCGAGGCTTTCCGTGTCCTTGTCCATGGTCAGCACGACGACCGGCGCGATGACATCGGAAGTATCGAGCTTGCCGAGGTTCTTCAGCGCCGTCATCAGCCGCGAGACGCCGATCGAAAAACCGGTCGCCGGCACCGGCTCGCCACGAAAGCGCGAGACGAGGCCGTCATAACGTCCGCCGCCGCCAACCGAGCCGAAGCGCACGATCTGGCCGTCCTCGTTGGGGATCTCGGCCAGCAGCTCGGCCTCGTAGACCGGGCCGGTGTAATATTCGAGGCCACGGACGACGGATGGGTCGATGCGAATGCGATCCTCACCGTAGCCGCTTTGCGCGACCATGGTTCTTATCTGCTCCAGCTCTGCAAGACCCTCGACAAACGAGGCATTCGTTATGCCGAGATGTTCGAGTTTCCTTTCCTCGACAAGATTGCTGAGCCCCGGGGTGATAGATCCCAGTGTCTGGACAATTTGTTCGGGATCATGCTGCGCCATGACCGTGAAATAGCTGATCACAACATCGATTTGCGCGTTACCCAGCCCGGCGCCCTTGGTAAAATCACCGCTCTCGTCCTTGCGCCCGGCGCCCAAAAGCAGGCGAACCCCCTCGACGCCCAGCTTGTCCAGCTTGTCGATCGCCCGCAGCACCTGCAGCCGGCGGCCAGCGTTCTCGTCGCCGCCGAGGCCGATCGCCTCGAGCACACCGTCGAGCACTTTGCGGTTGTTGACGCGGACGACGTAATCACCGCGCTTGATGCCGAGCGCCTCCATCACGTCGGCCATCATCATTGCCATCTCGGCATCGGCCGCGACACCCGGCGTGCCGACCGTGTCGGCGTCGAACTGCATGAACTGGCGGAAGCGGCCGGGACCGGGCTTCTCGTTGCGGAACACCCAGCCGGAACGATAGCTGCGATAGGGTTTCGGCAGGCGCTCGAAATTCTCGGCGACGAAGCGCGCCATCGGCGCGGTCAGGTCGTAGCGCAGCGACAGCCACTGGTCGTCATCGTCCTGGAACGAGAACACGCCCTCGTTCGGCCGGTCCTGGTCGGGCAGGAATTTGCCGAGCGCATCGGTGTATTCGATCAGCGGCTGGTCGACCGGCTCGAAACCGTAGAGCTCAAAGACCGAGCGGATCGTCGCCATCATCTTCTCGACGGCGCGCAGATCGTCGGCGCCGCGGTCGACAAAGCCGCGCGGCAGCCGCGCTTTCATCTTTTCGGATTTGTCGGCCATGGGATGGGTACTTTGCTGCGTAAACGGTGACTTATTTCGGGTCGGCGTGTCCTACCGATGCAGCCCGGAGAAGGCAAGGGTTTGCGGCTCTCCTTCTCCCCTTGTGGGAGAAGGTGGCCGAGCGAAGCTCGGTCGGATGAGGGGTGTTCCAAGGAACGCCGACGTCTCGTTTCTTCCAACACCCCTCATCCGGCTCGGCGCTGCGCGCCGATCCACCTTCTCCCACAAGGGGAGAAGGAAAGGCGAAAAAGAAGCTGAAACAATTGCGCCATGCGCGCGGCATCGTGCCGACACAATCCGGGCCGATAAGCGCGCCGAAACAAGGGGTTCGGGGCCATGGCCACGCTACAGAAGTTCGACATCATCGATAGCGGCGCACGCGACGCCTCGGTCCGGCTGCGGCCGGCCGATTGTTATGCCCCGAATACGAAGCAAATCGCCGGACCGTTCGAGGTCGCGGCGCAACAGCGCAGTGGACCGACGATGCGCGACGTGCTGATGACCGGCCTGCTGGTGATCTATCCGGTGTTCGCCGCGCTGGCTGCCATCCTTGCCGGGTTTTTCCTCGCCGGCGCCGGCGGCGCCTGAGCCGCTATTTCGGCCGCTTGAACGCTTTCCGTTCCGCCTCGACCGGTTCGCGGCAGACGCAGCCCTCGAGATGGTCGTTGACCAGCCCCATCGCCTGCATGAAGGCGTAGACGGTGGTCGGGCCGACAAAGCTCCAGCCGCGCTTCTTCAGCTCTTTCGAAATGCGGACCGAGACGGCCGTCGTCGGATTGGCGCGCAAATGCGCGAGGTCGACGATCTCGGGCCGCTCGTGCGGGCCGGGCTCGAACTTCCAGAACCAGGCGGCCAGCGAGCCGGCCTCGTCGATGAGTTCGCGGGCGCGCTTGGCGTTGTTGATGGTCGAGACGATCTTGCCGCGATGGCGGATGATGCCGGCATTGCCGAGCAGGCGATCGACATCGGCGTCGGTGAAGGCGGCGATCTTGTCGACATCGAAGCCGGCAAACGCCTCGCGGAAATTGTCGCGCTTGCGCAATATGGTCAGCCAGGACAGGCCCGACTGAAAACCTTCGAGGCAGATCTTCTCGAACAGGCGGCGGTCGTCGGCGACCGGCCGGCCCCATTCGTGGTCGTGGTAGTGCAGATAATCCGGCAGGTTGCCGTGCCAGAAGCAGCGGGCGATGCCGTCGGGACCGGCAAGCAGACCTGTCTTTTCATCCATGGCGGAATTCCGTTCGTGTCTTGGCGTTAACGCGTTTTGACGCGGCCTTTACCGCGGCTTTACCAGATTCCTGAACCGGGCGGTAACCACACCAAAAGCTTTACTGACAGATCGGCATTTTACACATTCCGATTCATGTTTCGGTTGCCGCTTCGCGCCCAATGTCGGCGAAATCGGGGAGGCTTTGCACCCCGGCATGTTCGACGATCAAGGTGCGTTGCGATGAAGACATTCTTGTTCCCACTGTTCGGCGCCGCGGCCGTACTTGCTGCCGGCGCCGCCAATGCCAACGACCGCTATGCGGAGAGGCCGCCGGTGGTGGTCAGCCCGGATCTTTCGGCACCCTGGGTGCTGCAGCTCGGCCATGCCCCGGGCATCGTGCGGCAGAGCCGGCAAGAGGCGCAGCCGCAACGGCGCTACCGGCGGCTGGCCGAACCCGATCAGCTGCGCACCGCAGCGGTGCAGGCGCCGGCCAAGCGCATGGTGATGCGGCCGCAGATCGACCCGATCTATCTGCCGCAGGAAGTCGCCTATGACGGCCCGCAGAAGCCGGGCACGATCGTCATCGATACGCGAGAGAATTTCCTCTATCTGGTCGGGAAGAACGGTAAGGCGCGGCGTTATGGCGTCGGCACCGGCAAGCCGGGCTTCGAATGGTCCGGCACCCACAAGATCACCAACAAGCGCGTCTGGCCGGATTGGCGGCCGCCGGCGGTGATGATCGCCCGCGAAGCCGCCAAGGGCCGTTATCTGCCGACCTATCTCGCCGGCGGCATGGAAAACCCGCTCGGCGCACGCGCGCTCTATCTCGGCTCGACTGAGTACCGTATCCACGGCACCAATCAGCCCTGGACGATCGGCGGCGCGGTGTCGTCGGGCTGCATCCGCATGCGCAACGAGGACGTGGTCGACCTTTACGAGCGGGTCAATGTTGGCACGACGGTTGTAGTCATGTAATCTGCGGTTGACCTCATCGATGATTCTGCTCAGAAGCCTCGGGAGCATTGAATAACGGGGGACGGGCCGTGTGGGGATGCGGCCAGTCACGAAAGGGCAGCGCGGCAAGCCGTGCTGCCCTTTTTGTTTCCGCCAGCAGGAATTGACGGGAAGATTTTGCCGGCACGTCGCGCGACCGGCATGGCGGTTCGCTTTTCGCGCTGCCTTTTCGCGGTTGCTTTGCTATGTGGCGGCTAAAGTTCCAGACAAAGGCCCCATCCCGGTGTCCCTTTCCGACGACAGCCGCTATCTCAGAGGCGGCCCGGTTGCTCAACGCATCATCGCCGGCGTGCGCGAGGACGCGGCGATCGCCACCGCCGAAGGCTTTCCGCCCAAGCTGGTGTCGGTCACCGTCGGCGATACCGCCGCGGTCGATGTCTATGTCCGCAACCAGCGCGCCAAGGCCGGCTTGGCCGGCATCGGCTTCGAGGAAAGGCGCTTTCGCGCCGACATCACCGCCGGCGAGCTGGAAGCGGCAATCCACGGGCTTAACGCCGACCCGCGCGTCACCGGCATCATCATCCAGCGGCCGGTGGCGGTGCACATTCCGATCAAGACGCTGCAGGCGGCGGTGCATCCGCTCAAGGATGTCGAGGGCATGCATCCGGCCTCGATCGGCAACATCGTCTACAACCAGCTCGACCTGGCGCCCTGCACCGCCGCCGCTTCGGTCGAACTGCTCAGGGAAACCGGCCTCGACCTCAAGGGACTCGAGGTGGTGGTCGTCGGCCATTCCGAGATCGTCGGCAAGCCGATCGCGTTCCTCTTGATGAGCGAAGGCGCGACGGTGACCGTCTGTCACCACATGACGCGTTCGGTGGCGGCACACGCACGCCGCGCCGACGCACTGTTCGTCGCGGTCGGCAAACCGCGGCTGATCAAGGCCGACATGGTCAAGCCGGGCGCCGCCGTCATCGATATCGGCATCAATTCGGAAATCGGGCCGGACGGCGAGAGCCGCATCGTCGGCGACGTCGATGCCGAGAGCGTCAGGCATGTCGCGTCGTGGATCACGCCGGTGCCGGGCGGGGTCGGCCCGATCACGGTGGCGATCCTGCTGCGCAACACGATGGTAGCGCTCAGCCGCCAGCGCGCCCGCTACCAGGCCACCTACGGCATAGCGGACAGGCTGGCGGCGGAGTAGGCGCTTTCGTCACGTGTATTGCGGCACATGGCAGGTGATCCGGGACTCGTCATCCCAGAAGACGTAGAGCACGCCGCCGCTGCCCCAGAAGAAACCGGCGAGTGAATCGAACTGAAGAAGAAATTTCATTTCCCGGTCCGTTCCGGGAACGACTGGAAACTGCGGTCCCTGAATCCATGACGGCAGCCCACCAAGCCGAAACAGGTTTTGCCTTGAATTGCTTATCCCGTACGACTGCCTGAGCCACCGTTTAGGGGTCGGTGCCAACCGAACAGTTCTTTTCTCGGCGGCTTTTGCAGGCCTCTCAATGTAGGGCGAATGCAGAGGTGCGATCGGCGTCGGCACACCGGCAGCGTCGTGGGAATAATAGGTCGGTTCGAGAGAATTCGCACAGGTCTCGATACGGAGTCTGGGAAGAGGCATCGTCAGCTCATTCCCAAGATCGTCCAGCGTAATCAGATGTATCAGTCGCTCTCGACAGGTCGGGCACACTGCCGATCCTTCGCCGCCGACCGTAAGTGGCCTGCCAGTCGCCGGCAGATGCCAGGTAGGATGATGGCGATGCGTCGGAAAAGACATGTCGCTCGGAGCGCCTTCCTCAAAGCTGAAATGATGACATGCCGGCGGCGAACGAGGATCATCATGCGTCAGCCAGTCTGCGAAATCGGGAATGTCGCCCAAGGTACTGTCTGGAAACAATTCCGGCGCCTGCAAGGCGACGTGAGCCAGCAGATCCTCCACGTCTATTCCGCGTTTCACTTCCTCTTGCAGGAAAAATGCCAGACGAGCCAAATGCGCGTCGTCGAGAAACGAAACGGCGTCGATAATCAGATTGTCTTGCTGGACGTCGGCTTCTACCGCTGCCTTTATGAGCGCAAACAGGAATTCGGACCCATCCTTGAGATGACGAGCGATGATTGTCTGGCATTCGCCATAGCTGGCCTGGAGCGTCGCCGGCGATTTGTCCGACAGCAGCCGAACGACGGTTCCAATCTCTTCGGACTTTGGGTTGGGCATCTCGGCAGTCTCATCGGCGGGTGCGCAGCAATCAAACCAATTTTGGCGGCTCGCCGCCATAGGCCCAGTCCAGCAGCTTTATCGTATGCACCACCGGCAGCTTGGCGGCGGAAGCGATCTGGGTGATGCAGCCGATATTGCCGGTGGCGACGATTTCAGCACCGGTCGCCTCGATATTCCTGAGCTTGCGGTCGCGCAACGTCGCCGAAATCTCGGGCTGCAGGATGTTGTAGGTACCGGCCGAACCGCAGCAAAGATGCCCTTCGCGCGGCTCGCGCACGACGAAGCCGGCACGGACCAGAAGCTCCTTCGGCTGGCGGGTGATCTTCTGGCCGTGCTGCATCGAGCAGGCTGAGTGATAGGCGACGATGGTGCCCGGCTTGCGGACCGGCTCGGGCAGGTCGAGGCTTGCCAGATATTCGGTGATGTCCCTGGCCAGCGCCGAGACCCGCGCAGCCTTGTCGGCATAGGCCGGATCGAGGCGCAGCATGAAGCCGTAATCCTTGATGGTGGTGCCGCACCCGGATGCGGTGATGACGATGGCGTCGAGTCCACCCAGCTCGATGGCGCGCGTCCAGGCGTCGACGTTCCGTCGGGCCGACGCCAAGGCAGCGTCCTCGCGCCCCATATGATGCACCAGCGCGCCGCAGCAGCCCTCGCCCTCGGCCACCACGACCTCAACGCCAAGCCGGGTCAGCAGCGAAATCGTCGTGTCGTTGATGCCGGGATCGAGCACGGATTGCGCGCAGCCGGTGAGGATGGCGACGCGGCCATTTTTCTTCGCGCCCTGCCCGGCATGGACGCCCGGCGAGGCCATCGGCGAGACTGCCGGGACCGACGCCGGGGCCAGCTTCAACATCGCGCCCAAAGGCTTCAATGCCTGGATTTTCTCAAACAGGCCGGCGAATGGCTGGCCGAGCTTCGCCAGCTTGAGCGCCGCGCGGAAACGCGAGGGGTAGGGCAGCACGAAGGCCAGCATGGCGCGTGTCAGGCGATCGGCCAGCGGACGCTTGTAGGTCTCCTCGATATGGACGCGGGCGTGGTCGACCAGATGCATGTAGTTGACGCCCGACGGGCAGGTGGTCATGCAGGCGAGGCAGGACAGGCAGCGGTCGATATGGGTGACGATCTGCTTGTCGGCGGGGCGACCGTTCTCCAGCATGTCCTTGATCAGGTAGATCCGCCCGCGTGGCGAATCCAGTTCGTTGCCGAGCGTCACATAGGTCGGGCAGGTGGCGGTGCAGAAGCCGCAATGCACACATTTGCGCAGGATCTTTTCCGATTCCGCGACATGCGGATCGGCAAGCTGGGCAGCTGAGAAATTGGTCTGCACGTAAACGAATCCCTACCGTTTGAGCATGATCTTTTCCCAAAACCGGTACCCAGTTTTGGGGATCATGCTCATAATCCCAGAAACCAGCTTTCCGGGTTCTTGACCGCCTCGCCGCGCTGCAGCGCCTGCAGGCCGAGAATGCAGCGGGCGATGAACCAGACGGCAACGGCAACCATCAGCACGACACCGATGACCACGATCATCAGCAGCGCCGAGATCAGTGCATAGAGCAGGCCGATCCAGAAGGTGCGGATCAGGAATGTGTAATGGCTTTCGACGAAGCCGCCGGCCTTGCCGCGATTGATATAGGCCAGGACGACGCCGACAATGCCGCTGACGCCGATGGCTAGGCCGGCGAGATAGAGGATGTAGATGACCAGCGCGTTGGTCGGGCCGGGCTCCAGCCAGCGGTCGGTCTGGCGTGACGTACCGTTTTGGCCTGGATCGCTCATTGTGCTCCTCCCTCGGTTGCCGGCGCGAGAGTAGCAGAGCTTGCGCCCGGCGCCATACGGCCGGGATTGAGGATATTCTTCGGGTCGAATTCGGCCTTCAGCCGCGCCGACAGTGCTGCCAGTTGCGGCGCTTGCGGTTCGAACACCGGTACGGCGGCGCGGTGCGAAGGGGTTGCGCGCACCAGCGTCGCATGGCCGCCGCCATGTCTTCTGATCAGGCCGCGCAACAGGCCGGCCTCGGGATCGTCCTGCTGCATGCGCAGCCAGATCAGCCCGCCCTGCCAGTCGTAGAAGGCATCGACCGGGGCCTGCATGCGCAGCGCCAGCACCATCTGGTGGCCCCGCGACGGCGCCATCGAGACGCGCCACACCGGCCTTTCGCTGCCATCGGCGAACGGCGCGCAGTCGCGGACACCGCGCCAGACCGAGTACGAGACCGAACCGGAAATCTCCTGCAGCGGCCCAGCGTTTTTCAGCAGGTCTTTCAGCGCGGCAATGCGGTAAGCGACCGACGGGCCAAAGCCCTCGATGCGCAGCAGCGTCGCGGCATCGCTGCCGAGACTGCCGCCGGCGACCCTGGCTGCGACCCGTTCGGGAAGATGGGCAGCACTCGACACTTCGGCGCTGGAACCCAGCGCCAGCGCCATGGCGGCGGCGGCGTGATCGTCGAGCAGGCCGCGGATGGCAAGCGTGACTTCGGTCTCGGCAGCAGGCAGCACCTTGAAGGTGACGTCGGTGAGCACCGCCAGCGTGCCCCAGCTGTTGGCCATCAGCTTGGACAGATCGTAGCCGGTGACGTTCTTGACGACGCGGCCGCCCGACTTGAAGGCCTCGCCGCGCCCGGAAACGGCCGCTATGCCGAGGATATGGTCGCGCGCAGCACCCACCTTCAGCCGGCGCGGGCCGGAAAGGTTCGCGGCGAGCGCGCCCCCGATCGTGCCTCGCGCTGGCTCACCGCCGAGCAGCGGGCCGTAATCCATCGGTTCGAAGGCAAGTTGCTGGCCGTTTTCGTCAAGCAGGCTTTCGATTTCGGCCAACGGCGTGCCGGCTTTTGCCGACAGCACCAGTTCGGCCGGCTCGTAAAGCATGACGCCGGAGAGTTTGGAAAGGTCGAGCGTATGCTCGCTCTGCTGCGGCCGGCCGATACCGCGCTTGGAGCCGTGGCCGAGGATTTCGAGCGGGGATTCCTCTGCGGCTGCCCAGGCGACGGTGGATAGGGTTTCCGCGGCTGTGGACGGGGTGAAGGTGGTCATGGGACGGACGCGGCATTTGCAAATGCGGGAACGTCGCGTTCCTTCGCGCCCCCCTCTGTCCTGCCGGACATCTCCCCCTCAAGGGGGGAGATAGGATGCTGCGTCGGGCTTCGCCAATCTCCAGCGTTAACAGGAGGGCGAGGCGCCGAAGCTGGCAATCTCCCCCCTTGAGGGGGAGATGTCCGGCAGGACAGAGGGGGGTGTTCAAGTGCTAACATACGCACTCAAAACCTCGGAATGTCCGGAAACGCCACTTGCCCGCGATGCACGTGCATCCGCCCGAGCTCGGCGCATCGCCTCAATTGCGGGAAGACCTTGCCGGGATTCAAAAGATGGTTGGGGTCGAAGGCGCATTTGATGCGCATCTGCTGGTCGAGGTCGATCTGGTTGAACATTTCCGGCATCAGGTCGCGCTTCTCGATGCCGACCCCGTGCTCTCCGGTCAGCACGCCACCGACCTTGACGCAGAGCCGCAATATGTCGGCGCCGAAACTCTCCGCTTTGTCGAGTTCGCCCGGCACGTTGGCGTCATAGAGGATGAGCGGGTGCAGATTGCCGTCGCCGGCGTGGAAGACATTGGCGACGCCGAGCCCGTATTTCTGCGACAGCTCGCGCATGCCGGCGAGCACGCGCGGCAGTTCCTTGCGCGGGATGGTGCCGTCCATGCAGTAATAGTCGGGCGAGATGCGGCCAACCGCCGGGAACGCCGCCTTGCGGCCGGCCCAGAAACTCAGCCGCTCCTGCTCAGATTGCGAGATGCGGCATGTGGTCGAGCCGTTCCTATAGGCGATGGCTTCGACCAGGCCGATCAGGTGATCGACCTCGACACCCGGCCCGTCCAGCTCGACGATCAGCAGCGCCTCGACATCGAGCGGATAGCCGGCCTGGACGAAATCCTCGGCGGCGTGGATGGCCGGACGGTCCATCATCTCCATGCCGCCCGGAATGATGCCGGCGCCGATGATATCGGCAACGCATTGGCCGGCCTGCTCGCTGGTCGGGAAACCGATCAGCAGGGCACGCGCCGTCTCCGGCTTCTTCAGGATGCGTACGGTGACCTCGGTTACGACGCCGAGCAGTCCTTCGGAGCCGGTCATGACGCCGAGCAGGTCGTAGCCTTCCGCGTCGAGATGGCTGCCGCCGAGGCGCACCACCTCGCCATTCATCAGCACCATCTCGATGCCGAGCACATTGTTGGCGGTGAGACCGTATTTCAGGCAGTGCACACCGCCGGAATTTTCCGCGACATTGCCGCCGATCGAGCAGGCGATCTGGGAGGATGGATCGGGGGCGTAATAGAAGCCCTCCTGCTCGACGGCGGTGGTGATGCCGAGATTGGTGACGCCGGGCTGGGCGACGACGACGCGGTTCTGAAAATCGATCTCGAGGATGCGGTTGAAGCGGCTCATCACCAGCAGCACCGCGTCTTCGAGCGGCAGCGCACCGCCGGAGAGCGAGGTGCCGGAGCCGCGCGGCACGACGCGGATGTTGCGGTCGCTGCAATATTTCAGCACCCGCGACACCTGGGCCACGGTTTGCGGCAGTACAACGACGAGCGGCAATTGCCGGTAGGCGGTGAGCCCGTCGCTCTCGAAGGCGCGCATGGCATTGGCGGCGTCGACGACGCCCTCGCCCGGCACGATGATGCGCATATCGGCGACGATCTCGTCGCGCCGGCGCATCGTGGCGTCGTCTGGTTTCGGCATGGCAAGGCCGGACATCGACAGCCTCCTTCGATCGACTGGTAAAAATCATTTACCAGCGACAGTGGTCGCTTGCAAATGCCGCGTTGGCCGGGATGAGAGGCCTATGGCCGGGACAGCCTTCCGCAGCGGCAATCTGCCGCTGCGCCCCACATTACTCGCCCGCCTGCTTGCCTGGTTCGGAGTGCATGCGGCGGACGCGGCGCACGCCCCACCAGACGAGCACGACGGCGAGCGGCACCGAGGCGGCGGTGACCATTTCCGGCGCGAAGGCATGGCCGAAGATCGAGGCGCCCTTGGCGACGTACCCGATGAGGCCGACGACATAGTAGGAAACCGCGGCGACCGAGAGCCCCTCCACCGTCTGCTGCAGCCGCAATTGCAGGCGGGCGCGATTATTCATCGATGCCAAAAGATCGCGGTTCTGCTTCTCGACCTCGACGTCTACCCAGGTGCGCAGCAGTGTGGTGGCACGGGTGAGCTTCGTCGACAGATTGGCCTGACGCTCCTCGACCGAACGGCAGGTACGCATCGCCGGCGCCACGCGGCGCTGCAGAAAACCGCCCCAGGTGTCGTAGCCGGGCACCGCCTCTTCGTCGAGCGCCTCCAGCCGTTCACGCACGATGCCGTCATAGGCGCGGCTGGCGCCGAAGCGGTAGAGGCTGGAGGCGGCATCGGCCTCCAGCTCGGCGGCCAGCTCGGTCAAGTCGGCAAGCAGCGTCTGGCTGTCGCGGGTCTCGGCGACCTTCATTTCCAACGTGGTCTGGGCCAGCCTGTCTTCGATGCGGCGGGCCCGACCGGACAGCGTCAGGGCCAGCGGCAGCCCGAGCATGGCCAGCGTGCGGTAGGTCTCGATGTCGATCAGCCGCTGCGACAGTGCCCCGGTGCGCGCCGGGGTCAGGCCGCGGTCGAGCACCAGCATGCGGGTCAAGCCGTCGCCATCCTGACGGAAATCGGTGACGATGGCCGCGTTGCCGCGCTCGACCAGCGAATAGCACAGGCTGGTCGGGTCGAAGCCGGCGATCAGTTTTTCGTTCGCCGGCGTCCATTTGCGGATCTCCAGCCTGATGCCGGAAATCACCGTGCCCGGCGGCGAAAACCCGTTGCCGAAGGGTGTGTCTTCTTGCCCCCTGCCGTTTTCGGCGAGCGGGCCTTCCCAGAGATAGGTCGAGAATTCCGTGTGGCGTTCCCAGCGCAGCGAGCCCTTGCCCCATTTCATCGCGTGGTGGCGGGCGTGAGGGTCGGGCGCGGCGATGCCGAGGCGTCGCGACAATTCGGAAAGCACGGCCTGATCGATCCCGGATCCAGCTTCGGTCATGAAGGAAAGCTGCACCAGCACGCGCGGCTTTTCGACCAGCGGCTGCGGCCGGGCGTGGACCTCGCCGAGCGCGCCCGGCCGACCTTCATGCGCCGGAAAGCCCATGACGGTGCCGCCCACGGCTTTGGCGCGCAGCTGGAATTCGAGGTTGGAAGGGTCGGCGTCTGGCACGGCTGGTCCCCCGGGCTTCTGTGAGCCCTTGGCAATGATGTCCCTCTAGAGGCAATCGCCAGGGGACGCAAACGCCCAATTTAGCTGAAGATGATATGGCGCCGCGGCTGTGAAACGGACCCGACCCCCGGCGAATTGGATAAATAATTTGACCAGTTGGCGACGCCGGCTTTATCTTGCGCGACATCGGTTCAACCCCCAGGCATCCCGTTTGAGCGACATTTTCTCCCGGATCGAGCATTCGCGCACCGCCGACGAGGTGGTGCAGCAGATCGAGAGCCTGATCCTCGAAGGCGTCCTGCGCACCGGCGACCGGCTGCCGGGCGAGCGCGAACTGGCGCGCCAGTTCGAGGTGTCGCGGCCGATCCTGCGCGATGCCTTGAAAGCCTTGGAAGGGCGCGGGCTGTTGACGACACGGCCAGGCGGCGGCACCCATGTCGCCGATGTCATCGGCCAGCTGTTCACCAAGCCGGTGACCGACCTGATCTCGATGCACCGCAAGGCGGTGACCGACTATCTGGAGTACCGCCGCGAGATCGAGGCGGTGGCGGCGGAATATGCGGCGCGGCGTGCCACATCGGACGATCTGGCGCTGCTCGACCGCATCATGGCACGTATGGACGAGGCGCACCGGACCGGCAATTTCGACGACGAGGCGGAAATCGATGTCGAGTTCCATCACGCGATCTGCGAATGCGCGCACAACATCATCCTGCTGCACACGCTGCGCTCCTGTTATCGGCTGCTGTCGGAAGGCGTGTTCCAGAACCGGCGGCTGGTGTTCAACGTGCCGGGCGCGCGCGAGGCGCTGCTTTCGCAGCACCGGGCGATCTACACCGCGGTCAAGGCCGGCGATCCGGCTGCGGCGCGGCAGGCGGCGATGGACCACATCTCGTACGTCGAACGGTCGATGGCCGAGGCCGAGCGCAGCGGCGACTGGCAGCGCGTATCGCGGCTGAGGCTCAGGCAGCGCTCCGAGCCCGGTGGCGGTGAGCCGGCAAGAAAACAGCCGTAGGCACCGCCCAGAAAATTCAACGACGAAGCAGCGAAGAACCAGCGGAAAAAAGATCCATGAGCAGCATTCTCACCATCGCCGACCTCAAGGACCTGGCGCGCCGCCGCGTGCCGAAGATGTTCTTCGACTATGCCGATTCCGGCGCCTGGACCGAAAGCACCTACCGGGCCAACGAGGAAGATTTCCAGAAGATCAAGTTCCGCCAGCGCGTGCTGGTCGACATGGACAACCGCTCGCTGGAGTCGACCATGATCGGCGAGAAGGTGACGATGCCGGTGGCGCTGGCGCCGACCGGCATGACCGGCATGCAGCATCCGGACGGCGAGATGCTGGCGGCCCAGGCGGCGGAAGAATTCGGTGTGCCGTTCACGCTGTCGACAATGAGCATCTGCTCGATCGAGGATGTCGCGTCGGTGACCAGGAAGCCGTTCTGGTTCCAGCTCTATGTGCTGCGCGACAAGGATTTCGTCTTCGATTTGATCGACCGCGCAAAGGCGGCGAAATGTTCGGCGCTGGTGCTGACGCTCGACCTGCAGATCCTCGGTCAGCGCCACAAGGATATCCGCAACGGGCTTTCGGCGCCGCCGCGGATGACGCCGAAGCACCTGTGGCAGATGGCGACCAGGCCGCGCTGGTGCGTCGGCATGGCCGGGACCAAGCGCCGGAGCTTCCGCAACATCGTCGGCCATGCCAAGGGCGTCGGCGACCTCGCCTCGCTGTCGTCGTGGACGAAGGAGCAGTTCGATCCGCATCTGTCGTGGAAGGACGTCGCCTGGATCAAGGAGCGCTGGGGCGGCAAGCTGATCCTGAAAGGCATACTCGACAAGGAGGATGCGCTGATGGCGGCCAGGACAGGCGCCGACGCGATCATCGTTTCCAACCATGGCGGCCGCCAGCTCGACGGCGCCTCGTCGTCGATCATGGCGCTCGAAGAGATCGCCGACGCCGTCGGCGACGCGATCGAGGTGCATATGGACGGCGGCATCCGTTCCGGCCAGGACGTGCTCAAGGCACTGTGCCTCGGCGCCAAGGGCACCTATATCGGCCGGCCTTTCCTGTACGGCCTCGGCGCACTCGGCAAGGAAGGGGTTACCAAGGCGCTGGAAATCATCCGCAAGGAGATGGACATAACGCTGGCTCTGTGCGGAAAGCGCCTGGTCACCGACATGGGCAAGGATCAGCTTCGGCGCTAAAGTCCCGTGACGGCATGACCACGGAGGCGACGCAGGCATTGACGGAGCCCGGCATCAGTTTCTACGAGGCGCGCGGACCGCAAGGCATGCGCCTTTACGCGATCGGCGATGTGCACGGCCGGCTCGATTTGCTGACCGCCATGCACCGGCGGATCGAGGCGGAGCTCGGTCAAAGGCCGTCGGCCGATTGGCGCGTGATCCATCTCGGCGACTATGTCGATCGCGGCCCGGACTCCAGGGGCGTCATCGATTTCCTGATCGACGCGCAAAGACGCGATCCGCGTCACCTGATGCTCGGCGGAAATCATGATCTCGGCTTTCTCGATTTTCTCGATGTCCCCGATCCGGACGGGCTGTTCATGCGCTATGGCGGCATCCAGACGGCGCTATCCTATGGCGTGTCGCTCGGTGGGAGCAGCGCCTGGTTTGGCCGCGCCGATGCGGCACTGCAGCAAGGGCACGCCGCACTGGTCGAGGCGGTGCCGCAGAACCATGTCGAGTTCCTGCGCTCGCTGCCCTTCTCAGTGACGTTCGGCGACTTCTTCTTCTGCCATGCCGGCATCCGGCCCGGCGTTGCGCTGGAAAGCCAGAGCCGGCAGGACCTGATCTGGATCCGCGAGGTCTTCCACGACCACACCGGCCTTCATCCGAAGATCGTGGTGCACGGTCATACGCCGGTGCCCAAGGCCGAAATCACCGGCAACCGCGTCAATGTCGACACCCTCGCCTGGCAGTCGGGAAACCTCACCGCGCTCGTGGTGGACGGCGCGGACAAGCATATCCTGACAGTGACGGGTGAGCGAGCGTAGGAAACGCGTGGGATTATGAGCAGAGAGGCTAGCGAAGCGCGGCGGTGACGCCGTAGCCGTCAACGGCATTGTGGTCGTTGGCCGCGTCGGCGGAATAAATGCCGAGGCCGCACAAGACGATAGCCGACAACATGACAAAGGACAAAAAGGCTGCTTTCACGGACGTCATCTCTTGTTGAGCTTCCTGCATCTATGCACGAGCGGGTTACCAATGCGTTGAAACGCAAAATACGTCGCAAATGTCGGACGGTTTCGCGCTTCTAGGCATGTTCTGTATCGGCGGTGTGTCGCGCGGGTCACAGGAAAGGTTCATCGCGGTTGCACGCAAGATGCAGAGCGCGCGCCTTTTAGGCTGGCGGACAGACACAGGCCAAGGATGAAACGCGCTATCCCCGGCGGATTTGCCGCCGCGTGCCAAATATGCAACGTCGCCAAATACGTTGACTATATGGGCCGTCAGATCGTCGCCACCCAGGCGCGGGCGATGGCCAGGCCGGCGGCATCGGCTTGCGGTCCGTTGCGGGCCATTTCGTCGTCGAGCCGGACGGCCCAATCCGGATGGCGTTCGGCGATCAGCGGTGCGAAGGACGTGCTCCAGTCGCGAACCATCGGCCGGTCGGCCTCGAAATGAAACTGGAAGCCATAGACGGCGCGGCCGATGCGGAACGCCTGGTTCTCGGCGACGGCATTGCCGGCCAGCCGCACGGCAGTCTCGGGCAAGACAAAGGTGTCGTCGTGCCATTGGAAAATCGGGAATTTTTCAGGCAGGGCGGCGAGCACCGGATCGGCCTGCGCCGCCGCGGTGAGCGCGACCTCGTGCCAGCCGAACTCCGACGCGCCGCCGATCTGGTTCTCGCCGCCAAAGGCGCGCGCGACCAACTGGCTGCCGAGGCAGATACCAAGCACCGCGCGATCCCTCTCGGCAAAGTCGCGCGTCAGGTCGAGCAGGCCAGGAAAATAAGGACAGAGCTCGTCGTCCAGCGCATTCTGCGCGCCGCCGAGCACCACCATGGCGTCATGCCCGCCGCTATCTTGCGGCAGCGCGTCGCCGCAGTAGGGACGGCGCAGGTCGATAGCGGCACCCGCCTCGACAAGGGCCGCGCCGATCTGGCCAAGGCCCTCATTGTCGAAGTTCTGGACAACCAAGACCCGCATCGAAACCTGCTGACATGAAATTGATGCAACGAGCGATATCATGGCGCCAGCATTGCAGCCAACAGGGAACGCCTATGCCACTGCAAAACCGGATCGACCCGTTCGGCACCATCCATGCCGTGCCGGAGCGCGGCCTGTTCATGGGCAATCGCGGCATCATTCACGACCCCGAGACGAGAACGCTGTTGAAGAAGCGCTGGGCGCTGCAAGCCTGGATCATCTGCGTCTGCGAATTCGGCAACGTGCGGCGCGAGCCGATGGGACGCAACCGGGCTGGCGGCAAGGCCGGCTGGACCGAGCTGTTTTTCCTCGACGAGGTGACGGCACTTGCCGCCGGCCACCGTCCCTGCTTCTTCTGCCGGCGCGAGCGGGCCAGGGATTTTGTCCGGCGTTTCGGCGACGCCTTCGGCATTGCCGAGTCACGCGCGCCGCAACTCGACAAGCGCCTGCACAAGGAGCGCCTGGCATCGGGCGGGCGGGCGACGAGACTGAAACCGGAAGCGCTTGCGGATTTGCCGGACGGCACGATGATCTCGTCAGGAAACAGGGCGTACGCCCTGTTTGACGGCGCCGCGCTGCCCTGGAGTTTCGGCGGTTATGGCGAACCGGTGGGATTCGGCGATTTTACCGACGGTCCAATCGGCCTGCTCACGCCGGCGACAACTGTTTCCGTGCTGAAGCGTGGCTACAGACCTGTCTGGCACGCCAGCGCGGAGGCTTGACGCCGGCGATGGCCTCGCCCATTCCTCGGCGATGCGCGCCAATTACAAGATGCAGCGGCTGTTCGTGCCGGACGGGCTTGGACCGGACATCGAGTTCGACATCGGCCCGCAGCAGAGCCATTATCTCTCGCACGTGCTGCGGCTCGGCGAAGGCGCCGAAATTCTGGTCTTCAACGGCCGCGACGGCGAATGGTCGGCGGCGATCGCGGCAAAATCGAAGAAGGCGTTGCGCCTGAAGTTGCTGGCATTGCAGCGGCCGCAGCCGCCGTTGCCCGATCTCGTCTACTGTTTCGCGCCGCTGAAGCAAGGGCGGCTCGACTACCTCGTGCAAAAGGCGGTGGAGATGGGCGCCGGCATGCTGCAGCCGGTCATCACCCAGCATACGCAGGTGGCAAAACCCGGCATCGAGCGCCTGCGCGCCAATGTCGTCGAGGCGGCCGAGCAATGCGGCATATTGGCGGTGCCAGAGCTGCGCGAAGCGGAAAAATTCGAGCGCCTGCTGGCGGGCTGGGACCGCGAGCGGCGGCTGATCTTCTGCGACGAGGATGCATCGACCAACAATCCCCTGCCGGCATTGCAGGCGGTGCGGGAGAGAAAGCTCGGTCTGCTGGTCGGACCGGAGGGCGGCTTTTCCGACGAGGAACGCAAGATGCTGAGAGCGCTGCCTTTCGTTACCGCGATTCCGCTCGGGCCGCGCATCCTGCGGGCGGACACGGCGGCGGTGGCGGCACTGGCGCTGATCCAGGCGACAATCGGCGATTGGTGATCAATTCCAGTTACCCGCTGGCTCAGGATTTTTCGCTTGATCGGCTACTGACATTTCGTCCATCTAGCGCCGGCAGTGGCCGCGTGTCCTTTCGGGCGCGCAAAGGACGCTGTAGCATTTGATTGGGCACATGATCCTTTCCGAAAATCGAAGCCGGTTTTCGGGGCCATGTGCGGAGGGCTATTATGGCGCGCGATACTACCGATTTCCGGCCGATCGAAGGCGTCGACGAACTCGTCGAGCACCTGGCCGAAGGCAACAAGCCGCGCGACAAATGGCGCATCGGCACCGAGCACGAGAAATTCCCGTTCTATGTCGACGGCAATGCGCCGGTGCCCTATGGCGGCGAGCGCGGCATCCGCGCCATCCTCGAAGGCATGCAGGACAAACTCGGCTGGGACCCGATCATGGATGCCGGCCGCATCATCGGCCTGGTCGAGCCGACCGGCCAGGGCGCGATCTCGCTGGAGCCCGGCGGCCAGTTCGAGCTGTCCGGCGCGCCGCTGGAGACGATCCACCAGACCTGCCGCGAAGGCAATGCGCATCTGGCGCAGGTGCGCGAGATCGCCGAACCGATGGGCATTCGTTTTCTCGGCCTTGGCGGCAGCCCGAAATGGTCACTGGCCGAGACGCCGAAGATGCCGAAATCGCGCTACGAGATCATGACCCGCTACATGCCCAAGGTCGGCACCAAGGGCCTCGACATGATGTACCGGACCTGCACTATCCAGGTGAATCTCGACTTCGAAAGCGAAGCCGACATGCGCCGCAAGATGCAGGTGTCGCTGAAGCTGCAGCCGCTGTCGACGGCGCTGTTTGCCAACTCGCCCTTCACCGAAAGCCGGCCGAACGGCTTGCAGAGCTGGCGCGGCGAGATCTGGCGCGACACCGACAATCAGCGCTCCGGCCTGCTCGAATTCTGCTTCTCGCCCGATTTCGGCTTTGCCGATTATGTCGAATGGGCGCTCGACGTACCGATGTATTTCGTCATCCGCGACGGCCAGTATCACGACATGACGCACATCACCTTCCGCCAGTTCATGGCGGGTGCTGCCCGTAACGACCTGCCGGACGGGCTGCCGACGATGGGCGACTGGGCGAACCATCTGTCGACGCTGTTCCCCGATGTGCGGCTGAAGCGCTTTCTCGAAATGCGCGGCGCCGATGGCGGGCCGTGGCGGCGCATCTGCGCGCTGCCGGCCTTCTGGGTCGGGCTGCTCTATGATGCGGCTGCGCTCGACGCGGCCGAGGCGCTGACCTCGAGCTGGAGCTACGACGAAGTGCTGGCAATGCGCAACGCGGTGCCGGAACAGGGCATTTCGGCGCCCTTCCGCAACACGACATTGCGCGAGATCGCCCGCGACGTGCTTGTCATCTCGCGCATGGGACTGAAGAACCGCGGCCGCAAGAACCGCGACGGCTATGACGAGACGTCGTTCCTCAACACGCTGGACGAGGTCGTCGCGCGTGGCACCACCAGCGCCGAAGAGATGCTCTCGGCCTACCACACACGCTGGGGCGGCTCGATCGAGCCGGTGTTCATGGAATACGCGTATTAACGCTTCGCTATCCGCTTGGCCGATGGTCCGGCAAATTCGCTTCAATCGGTGATGGAAACGAACTAGGCTTCTCCAACGAGGATTTTCCCGGAGGAGAAATCAATGCCTTCCTTGTTCGATATTCTGGCGCAGGCCCAGAACGGCAACGGCATGCAGGCGCTGGCCCAGCAGTTCGGGCTTTCGCAGCAACAGACGCAGGCGGCGGTCGCGGCGCTGCTGCCGGCCTTTTCGCAGGGGCTGAAGCGCAACACGGCGGACCCTTACGGGCTCGGCTCCTTCATGACGGCGATGGCCAGCGGCCAGCACGCCAAATATTTCGACGATGCAAGCCGGGCCTTCTCGCCGCAGGGCCTCGATGAAGGCAACGGCATTCTCGGCCATTTGTTCGGCTCGAAGGACCTGTCGCGGGCCGTCGCCAACCAGGCCGCGCAGGCGAGCGGCGTCAGCCAGCAGGTGTTGCAGCAGATGCTGCCGGCAATCGCCTCGATGATGATGGGCGGGCTGTTCAAGCAGACCACCAACCAGCTAGGCGGGCAGATGCATGCGGCAGGCGGTGGCGGTAATCCGCTTGGCGAGCTCATCGAGCAGATGATGCGGCAGGCGGGCGGCGGCGGCCAGGTGCCGGCCCCTCAGCCTGCAGGCCCCACGGATAACCCGCTCGGCAAGGTGTTGCAGGACATGTTCGGCGGCGCACAGCAGCCGCAACAGACGCAGAGCCCTTACGGCGACAACCCGCTGGGCAAAGTGCTGCAGGACATGTTCGGCGGCGGGCAGCAGCCGCAAAGCCGGCCGCAGCAGACGCAGAACCCTTATGGTGACAATCCGCTCGGCAAGGTGCTGCAGGATATGTTCGGCGGCGGTGCACCACAGCCACAGCAGCCGCAGAACCAACCCCAGCAAACACAGAACCCTTATGGTGACAATCCGCTCGGCAAGGTACTGCAGGACATGTTCGGCGGTGGCGCACCGCAGTCTCAGCCGCGTCAGGCGCCGCAGCAACCCCAGGCGCCGCAGCCGCAGGCCAATCCGAGCGGCAGGCCGAGAAATCCGTTTGACGACCTGTTCGGCAAGATGTTCGAGACAGGCGCCCAGCAGCGCGACGACTACCAGAAAGGCATGGAGTCGATCTTCGACCAGTTCAAGCAGGGCATGGGCCGGCGCTAGATCAGATACCGGCAACCAATCATCAGTGCCGCCCAAAAAAGAAAGCCCGGTCCTGGGAGGACCGGGCAGCGCGCAGGCTGGCCGGGGGGATCCGGCAGGGAGTGGGGAGCCTGCGTAACTTGGTGGCGTCGTGCCTCAAAAAGGTTCAACGCGCCCGAACGGCGAAACCCACGCGATCACACGACCTTGCGGGCAATATCCTCGATCGTTTCGGCGCGCTCGACCGCGATGACGCGAAGCCTCTCTGTCGGATCGCGGCCAAAGGGTACACCGACAGCGACGTGCAGGTCGGCGCGGGTCAGGCCGATGTCGGCGAGCTCGGCATCCGACATCTCGCCGAGGCGATAAAAGGCGCGGCGGTTTTTCCAGGCGCGGTAAACATTGGCAGCGGCATTGGCCACGCGCGTCGCAACGGCCGGACGCGAGGTGATGCGCGAGGTCTCGGTAGCGAAATCAAACGTAGCCATGTCGGTCTCCTTCACATTCGAACGGGCGAAACCGGTCGATCGGGCGCTGGCGACAGCGGCCGTTCCGGCTTCGATTCATCTAAGATGATGCATGTCGTCGCCCCAAAACCGGTGCCCACTTTTGGGCGACATGCATTCGCTTCATGTGGACAATCGGAATTTGCCATGGCCCGATTGATTAATCCAACGAATGTTTCTAATCTTTAGCATCAGCATCAATGATGGATTAGGCCAATGAAAGCGCCGCTCGATCTCGATCAGTTGCAGACCTTCATCTCGATTGTCGACACCGGCAGCTTTACCCGCGCGGCGGAAGCGGTGCATCGGACCCAGTCTGCGGTGTCGATGCAGATGCGGCGGCTGGAGGAACGGATCGGCAAGCCGCTGTTCGAAAAAGACGGCCGCACCAACAGGCTGACCGAGGAAGGCGACAGACTGCTCTCCTACGCAAGGCGGCTGCTCTATCTCAACAAGGAAACACTGGCCGCCTTCGACGACCGCCGGCTCGAAGGCACCATCCGCATCGGCACGCCGGACGATTATGCCGATCGCTTCCTGCCAGAGATCATGGCGCGGTTTGCCCGTTCCAACCCGCATGTCGAACTGACCGTTATCTGCGAACCGACGCCGGGACTGGTCGAACACATCAAGCGCGGCAATCTCGACCTGGCGCTGGTGACGCACAACGACGCGCGCGGCCAGTCGGAAGTGGTGCGGCGCGAACCGCTGCTGTGGGTTACCTCGGCCAACCATGCGACGCATGAGCAGCCGATCCTGCCGATGGCCTTCGGCCGGCCGAACTGCATCTGGCGGCGGGCCGCCGCCGACGTGCTCGATCAGCAGAGCCGCGACTATCGCATCCTGTTCACCAGCTTCTCTGCCACCGTCATCGCCGCCGCGGTGCTTTCCGGCCTGGCGATCTCGGTGCTGCCGGAATGCGCCCTGCGGCCCGGCATGCGGGTGCTGGGCGAGGCCGATGGTTTCGGCGCCCTGCCCGATTGCCGCATCGGCATCATGCGCGGTCAGACCTCGCGGCCGGAGATCGTCGACGCGCTTGCGCGCCACATTTCGGAGAGCCTCGACAATATTTCCGTGCCACTCGGCGAGGAGACCGGCACGTTCGACTTCGCCGCCCTCGCCTTCGCCAAGATGAAGCGGACCAAGCCGAACCAGATCCTGCCGGGCTGGTGATCGCGCGATTGGGGCGGACATCGAACACGGCCGCCTTGACGCCGGCCAGCAATCGTCCCCCAATCGGCCGATGAGCGACGCAGCATCCGAATCACGCACCAACGCTACCGAATATACGGTGAGCGAGATTTCCGGCGCGCTGAAGCGTACGGTCGAGGACGTCTTCGGCAATGTACGGGTGCGCGGCGAGATTTCCGGCTATCGCGGACCGCATTCCTCCGGCCATGCCTATTTCTGCCTGAAGGACGATCGCGCGCGGCTCGACGCCGTGGTGTGGAAGACCACAATGAGCCGGCTGAAATTCCGTCCGGAGGAAGGCATGGAGGTGATCGCCACCGGCCGGCTCACCACCTATCCCGGAAAGTCGAACTACCAGATCGTTATCGACAAACTCGAGCCGGCCGGTGCCGGTGCGCTGATGGCGCTGCTGGACGAGCGCAAGCGCCGGCTGCAGGCCGAAGGCCTGTTCGACGCGTCGCGCAAGCGGCGTCTGCCGTTCATGCCCTGCGTCATCGGCGTCGTCACCTCGCCGACAGGCGCCGTCATCCGCGACATCATCCACCGCATCAAGGATCGGTTTCCACTGCACGTGCTCGTCTGGCCGGTGCGGGTGCAGGGCGAGACGGCGGGTGCGGAAGTGACCGCTGCCGTCAACGGCTTCAACGCACTGCCATGGGACGGCGCCATCGCGCGGCCCGATCTGTTGATCGTGGCGCGCGGCGGCGGCAGCCTGGAGGATCTGTGGGGCTTCAACGACGAAGCGCTCGCCCGGGCCGTCGCCGCTTCGGGCATTCCGGTGATTTCCGCGGTCGGCCACGAGACCGACTGGACATTGATCGATCTGGCGGCGGATGTTCGGGCGCCGACGCCGACAGGCGCCGCCGAGATCGCCGTGCCGGTCAAGGTCGACCTCGAAGCGACGCTTGCCGGCCTTGGCGCGCGGTTGAAGACCGCACTGTCGCGCAATTTCGAACGCAAGCGGCAGGCGGCACGCGCGGCCGCCCGTGCGCTGCCCTCGCCCGACCAGTTGCTGGCGCTGCCACGGCGGCGCTTCGACGAGGCGACGAGCCGGCTCGGCCGGGCGCTGTCGGTCAGCGTCGAGCGCAAGCGAGCCAGGCTTCTGGGGCAGCGGCTGACGCCGGCGACTTTGTCGCGGCGCATGAACGAAGCCCGCACTCTGACGCGCCGCGACCTCGCCCGTGCGCAAGCGGCTTTCTTCGCCATCGTGCGCGAGCGTCGAGCGCGGTTTTCGCGCACGGCGACCAGACTGTCACCGGCGCCGATCGCAAGACGGCAGAAACTGCAAGGCGATGCCCTGCTGGCGCTGACGCGGCGTCAGGACCAGGCAATTTCGCGGCGGCTGGACCGTCTGCGTGGAAAACTGACGCAGGCAGACCGGCTGCTGGCGACGCTCTCGCACAAGGCCGTGCTGGCGCGAGGCTTCGCGCTGGTCAAGGATGTGGACGGCGCCGTGGTCAAGCATGCGGCAGAAGTTGTGTCGGGGATGGCGCTTTCGCTGGAGTTCGCCGACGGCACCGCCGATGCAGTCGCCATCAGTGGCACGGCGCGGCCGAAGACGGTTGCCAAGCCCGCGGCCAAGCTCAAGGCGCCAGGCGGCCAAGGTTCGCTTTTCTGAGGAAGAAATGACCGACCCGCATCTTGCGACGTCCTCGGGCAAACTGCGCGCCCGTGCCTTCGCGATCCCATTCGAGGGCACGCCAGGCCGCTTCAATGCCATCACCGATGTGCCTGGCGTGATGGTCGGCTATACGACGCTGATCTCAGGGGATGGGCCGCTCGTCGTCGGCAAGGGTCCGGTACGCACCGGCGTGACCGCGATCCTGCCACGGCCCAGAGGCGAGTTGGCCGTCCCGGCGTTCGCCGGGATGTTCAGCGCCAATGGCAATGGCGAACTGACCGGCTCGCATCTGATAGAGGAACTCGGAGCGTTCAATCTTCCCATCACCATCACCAACACCCATTCCTGCGGCGTCAGCCGCGACGCAACGTTGCGCTGGATGCAGACGGTGCTGCCGCAATCGCTCGACAGCGCCTGGGCGCTGCCGGTGGCGGGCGAGACTTACGACGGCTTCCTGAACGATATCAACGGCCACCATGTGAGCTTCGAGCACGTGTTTTCCGCGCTCGAAACGGCTGAAAGCGGGCCGATCGAAGAGGGCAGCGTCGGCGGCGGCGCAGGCATGATCACCTTCGGCTTCAAGGCAGGGTCCGGCACATCCTCGCGCAGCGTCGACTGGAATGGAGAGCGTTTCACGATCGGCTGCTTCGTCCAGTCGAATTTCGGTGCACGGCGGAACCTCGTGATCCGTGGCATCAGAGCCGGAGCGGAACTCGCCGACCCGGCGACCCGGGACAACACGCCGCGAGCGGAAAAGAGCTCCATCATCGCGATCGTCGCCACCGATGCGCCATTCATGCCGCACCAGTTGAAACGGCTGGCGAAACGCATGCCGCTCGGCGTCGCGCTGACCGGCGGCTATGGATACAATTCATCCGGCGATATTTTTCTGGCCTTCAGCACGGCCAATGCCGATGCGGCGCGCGGCGCGGCCGGCAAGCTGGTCAGCGCCGGCTATATACCGGATGCCGACATCAACCCGTTCTTCGACGCCGTCGTTCAGAGCGTGGAAGAGGCAATCCTCAACGCACTGGTCGCCAATGAAGACATGACCGGGCGCGACGGCAATTTCGTGCCGGCGTTGCCGGAAGCATGGCTCGAGGAGAGATTTGGCAAAGCTGCGCGGCGATAAGACCGCGCAACTGCATCAGACAGCCAATGTTCGCCCGGCAGGTTTTGCCGGGGGGCGGTCCGTCAGCCGGCAGGCTTGTTGGAATTCCGCTCGTCCTGATCGGCCTCGGCCGCCTCTTCGAGCCTCGAAGCAATGAGCTCCTGAATGTCGCCGACCTCTTCCTGGATATCCTCCAGGGGTATGCCGGCTTCGGCGGCCTTGGCCGCACATTCCCTGGCGAGGGTCTCGGCCTGCTTCTCGATCCTGGCTGGCGAGGGCTGGCAGTGGACTTTTTCGCCAATCCACCCGCGCAAGAACTCGATTGCGTGTTCACTCATACTGCTGTTTCCCTAGCGGCTATGCCGGTTGGTAATCATAAACGTCGGCATCTTCGAAAAGATGCGTGCTGCCATTCGAGCCGAGTCGGCTTCGCCCGGCAAGCCGAACTTGTCCGAGGTCCACAGAGCCGAAGGGAATGGAGGGTTCAAGGAGCACGTTCTAGTTCTTGAGGACTGATTCTCTCGAGGAAACTCGTTCGACCCGCGCTATTGTTTCTATTTGCTTTTTGTCGGTTTTCAAGCCGTTTTAGATCACAATAGATGTCACAATAGCTAGCACATTTACCCCACTCTCGCCGGCACCATGTAAGAGGCGAGCCGTCAAAGCCGCCGCTATATAGTGATAACCATTTGCAATGTCGACTCTGCTTGCGGTCCTGCTTCTTTCCGCCGCGCTTGCTGGGAGATATGTGGTGTGACGGGCCTTGCCGTGCAAGCTGCCGAGCGCCTCATGCAAGGCGTGCAATAGCGTCTTGTGGAACCCTGAAGTGCTTGTCTAGCGTGGCTCTCTACCGCTGGCGATAAAGGATCATGCCGGCATGATAGAGGACGCCTTCGACGAACTCACCATCCGCGGTGAAGCCCGTATCGTCCCAGTATTCTATGTGGTTGCCGTGCATTTCATAGCGTCCCCGGTAGGCGCTTTCGCGGTCACCGCGCGCTTCGTCATAACGGCCGTTCGGCAGGAGTTCGTGCCTGATATGGCGATCCTCGGTGACCCACATTCCGACATAGGGATGATCTTGGTGCGTCATTGGTTCCTCCGCAAGGATTGGAGTTGCAGGAAGGGTCAGGCCGGTTGGAGCTACAGCAACGGCAATACCCGTAAGCACTGCGGCCAAAGTGGATCGCATCAATGCGCCGCCTTCGTCGGACGCACGACTATCTCGTTGACGTCGACATCGTCGGGCTGTTCGATTGCATAGAGCACTGCCCTGGCGATGGCATCGGGTTGCAGGGCAATAGCACGCCAGGTTTTCATGGCGGCGGCAGCGGCTTCGTCGGAGATCGTGTTCGCCAGCTCGCTTTCCACCACGCCAGGATGAATGCAGGTTACGCGGATATCGTCACTCTCCTGGCGGAGCCCATCGGAAATCGCGAGGACAGCGTATTTCGTTGCGCAATAGACGGCAGCCGTGGGCGAGACGGCCAGTGCGCCGATGGAACCGATATTGATGATGTGACCGGAACCGCGTGCCGTCATCTCGGGCAGAACCGCCGCGACGCCGTACAGAACACCCTTGATGTTGACGTCCACCATCAGCTCCCATTCGTCGACCTTCGTGGCTGCCATGGCCGACAGCGGCATGACGCCCGCATTGTTGACGATGACATCGACCTGGCCCCATTCGGCCCGGGCGGCGTCGGCGAATGCTGCGACATCCGCCCTCCTGGTGACGTCGAGCGCTCGCACGCGAACCGTTCCACCAGCTGCCTCGATTTCGGCCGCAAGCGCTTCAAGGCGGTCGGTGCGGCGTGCGCCGAGCATCAGCTTCGCACCTGCCGCGCCAAGCTCGCGGGCAATGCCGGCGCCGATGCCGCTGGAGGCACCGGTGATCAGAACAACTCTGTTCATGGTCATCGAGATGATCCTTTTGGTCTGTGATTATTTTCACGATGTGAAGGGATTGGGTGCGGGTGAGCTCCCGCGGCGCGCCGGCCCTATTTGGGGGGGCTCACTGGGCGGTGTAGCCGCCATCGACCAGAAGCAAGGCCCCGGTGATGAAACTGGATGCCGGCGAGGCAAGAAAGGCGATGGCCTCGGCAACTTCTTGCGGCTGGCCGATCCGGCCGATTGGATGCGCGCCGCCGAAGCTGCGCAGCATCTCTCGGCCATTCTCCACCACACCTTCCATGATGTCGGTTTCGATCACGCCAGGAGCAACGGCGTTGCAGCGAATGCCCATGCGCCCGTATTCGATCGCGATCACCTTGGTCAGCTGTGCGACAGCGGCCTTGGAGGAGCCATAGGCCGCCTGCGTCTCGAAGGCCGCGACGGCCGAGATCGACGAGACATTGACGATCGAGCCGCCACCGCCGGCAGCCATCAGTTCCACCGCGGCACGGGCAGTGACGAAGCTGCCGCGCGCGTTGATCTGCAGAATGCGGTCATAGTCGTCGACCGAGGTCTCAGTCAGTCGTTTGTTGAGCGTGCGACCGGCATTGTTCACGACGATGTCGAGTCGACCGAAGCGCTTCGCGGCGAGTTCGACCGAGCGTCTGGCCAGGTGCTCGTCGGCGACATCGCCGACCAGCGTTGCCACATCCTCGGCTTCCAATTCGCGTACGGCGTCGCTGAGATCGCTTGCCACGATCCGGGCGCCGCGCGCCCGCAGCAGTTCCGCCGCGCAGCGGCCGATGCCGCGTGCCGCGCCGGTCACGAGGGCGACTTTTCCATCCAGGTCCCAGGAGGAAGGGAGTGATGTCATGGGATATCTCCTTGGTCAGCCGGCTTCGGCTTGGATCGGGAGGATCAAGCCTTCTTGCCATTGCGACAGAGATAGAGCCGTGGCATTGTCGCGATAACCCGCCCGCCGTTAACCTCGATGGTAAGTTTGACTAACCAATGGATATCGATCTCAATGCAATTGCCGTCTTCGTCGCGGTGGCCGAGGAACGCAATTTTCGTGCTGCGGCAGGCCGGCTGGGCGTGACGCGCTCGGCGGTCAGCCAGAGCATCCTCAGGCTTGAACAGCGCCTTGGCATCGCATTGCTGCAGCGCACGACACGCAGCGTCAACCTGACCGAAGCGGGCGAGCGCCTGCTGGCGAGCGTCGCACCGGCGATCGCCGACGTGAACGCGGCAATCGAAGCCACCACGGAGTTGCTGGACCGCCCGCGCGGCCGCCTGCGGATCGCGGTTTCGTCGATCGCAGAGGCCTTTCTGTCAGGACCGTTGCTGGCGTCCTTTGCAGAAAGGTTTCCCGAGGTGCATCTGGATATTGTGGTCACCGACGAGGAATTCGACATCGTTGCCGAAGGCTATGATGCGGGAGTGAGGCTCGGCGAAGTGATCGAGCAGGACATGATTGCCGTGCCGGTATCGGGCGATCAGCGGCAGGTGGCCGTCTGCGCCCCGCGCTATCTCGAAAAGTTCGGAGCACCCGCCCATCCGCGCGAGCTTGTGGCTCATCGCTGTATCGGCTGGCGGCCGGCGCCGGGAGTTTCGCCCTATCGGTGGGAGTTCGGCGAGGACGGGCGCGAGTTCGACGTGGCGGTTGCGCCCGAGATCACTACCAACGACATGTGGCTGATGATCCGGCTGGCCGTTGCAGGCGCCGGGATCACGTTCGGCATGGCCGATACATTCCGCCCCTGGCTCGACCGCGGCGAGCTCGTGCCAATCCTCGACGGCTATTTTCCGCCGTTTGCGGGTTTCTATCTTTATTTCCCCAGCAGACGGAATATCGCGCCGAAGCTGAGGGCCCTCGTGGACCACCTGCGCGCCACGCGCCAGGCGCGGGATCGCAGGTAACCGCAACCGGATCGTAGAGATCGCTTGCGCTATTGGTCAGAAGCCTGGCTGAAAGCTGAATGGTACCGTTGGCTGGGATCGAACCAGCGACCTCCGGATCCACAATCCGGCGCTCTAACCATCTGAGCTACAACGGCACGTTTGCCTGAGCGGGATCGAGATGAAACGTTCGGGACCCGCTCTGTCGTTCGGCGATGCGTCCATACGGGCTATCGGAGTTTAATTCAAGGCTTTTGGCAAGGCAAAAGCTCGCTCCGGCATCGAGTCATTTTCCGCCGGACAAAAGAAAAGGCCGGCGGGAGGAGGTGCCGGCCTTTTCCTGTTACGAGCCAGCGGGAGGAGGTGCTGGCTGGTCATCCCGGTGAGCAGAGGGAGGAGGTTCCACCCGCCGGGTATTCACTTAAACCACTATATCGCACATCTATTTGTCTGACGAAATGCGACCTTTTGATGCATCGTCAAACTGTGCGCAAATATTAGGCGATCTTGATTTCTTTCACGGCCTTCTCGAAGGCGGTCTTGATCGGCTTGGATACGTCCTCGGCCGCCTTGGCAGCAACCGCCTGGAAGTCCTTAGCCTGCTCGACGGTCATTTCGACGCGCTTGCGCAGGAAAGCGGTCTGCAACTCGACGACTTCCGACAGCGACTTGGCGCCGATCAGGGCTTCGAAATGCGCGAAGCCGGCTTCGGCATTGGCGCGCAGGGCGGCAATGGTCTTGAGCGACAGGTCGCTGGAAACGGTCTTGGCGGTCTCGTAGGTCGACTCCAGAGCCTTCTGGGTCTCCTCGGCGCCGGTCTTCAGCTTGGCATAGGCCTCTTTCGACTGCTCAACGCCCTTTTCGGCGAAGGCACGGATCTGGTCGGTGGCCTTCGAAGCGTCGAAGCTCGGGAACTCAACGTTTTCGATCGTTTCAGCGGTCTTGGTCCTGGACATTTTCCATCCTTTTCAGCGGCAGCGGCTTTGACAAAATGCCGTCTCGTTCATCTATCATGGCAATATAAAGGCAAATTTTGTGCATTGCAACATGTTTGTTGCATCGCACCATAAAATATTTGGTTCGCGGCGTTAACCACGCGCCTAGAGATTCCGCTGGTTGCACGCTATGACTTGTGGACCTTCGCGCCGTCGGCTTTTATTAACAAAGCGTTAACCGCAAATTGCCCGCTCTGTGAGGGTCGCCAAGCGCATGCCGGCTGAAAACTACTCCTTCCTTGACGTCGCCGTGCTCGACGCCGTCCGCCTGCGCTTCGCCGCAGGCGACGCGATCGCCATTCTGTCGGCAGATCTCGAGCAGGTGATCTGGGCCAACGGGCCCGGCGCGGCGGTATTCGGCTATCCGGACATCGGCGCTATCATCGGCGCCTCGGCAGGGTTGCCGCTGATCGCCCGGCGCCAGATCATGGCAACCAGCGGTTTTCCGCAGATCGGCCGCGACCGTGCCATCACGGTCCGGCTGGCGACCGGCCTGACCAGCCGCGCCGTCGGCTTCCTGGCCAGCGCGGTGACCATGCCCGATGGCGAGGAAGCAATCATGCTGGCGCTGCCGGCGGCGCAGACCGGCTCGCGCAGCGCCGCCGAGATCGCCGACCGCGCCATCGGTGGCTTTACGGAAGACGGCCACTACATCGCCTTTGTCGATGCCAAGGGCAATATCGACGCCGCATCGGACGGCTTTTCGGCGCTCGGCATCCGGCCTGAGACGCTGGCCGCGCTTGTCGCCGACGTGGCGAACGAGAGCGACCGCATCGTCAAGCGCCTGGTTCCGGGTGGGTCCAGCTCCTATCCCGCGGGCCTTGCCCGGCTGACGGACGAGCGGCACCTGCTGGTGGTGATCGACGAGGACCGGCTTGACGGCGAGGCCCCCGATGGCGAGCGCGCCGGCGGGGAAACCGAGGCGGCAGCGGCACCGAGCGGTGGCGATCTTCCCCAGCCAACGGACCAGGACAACGAGCAGCTGATCGCCAGCACCGGCGCGGCGGAGATCGACCTTGCAGCGATGCAAGGCACCTCGGCATCGGCGGAGCACGAACCTGCCGACGCGGCCGACGATCACCGCACGGTTGGCGAAACGCCGACGCAGCATGACCATTGGTACTTCAATGCCGGCGACGACGCGCAGGTCCCGCCCGGGGCAGCTGCGTCCGGCAAATTCGAGACCAGCCCGGACGCTTCGCAGGCCGGCGCGGATACTTCGCCGGAAAGCGCCGCAAAGGCCACCAAAGCCGCCTCGCCGGCCGAACACAGCGCTTCGGCGATCGATCGCACCGCCGCGCCCATGCGTTTCGTCTGGCGTACCGACGCGGAGGGCCATTTCAGCGCCCTTTCGCCGGAATTTGCCGAGCTCGTCGGCAAGCCTGCCGCCGACGTGATCGGCCGCCGCTTCGAGGACGTTTCGGCCGCCTATGGCCTCGATGCTTCTGGCGAGATTGCCGGCCTGCTCGAACGGCGCGACACCTGGTCCGGCCGCTCCGTGCTGTGGCCGGTCGCCGGCACCGATCTGAAGATACCCGTCGATCTGGCGGCGCTCCCGGTTTACAGCCGCAGCCGCGTTTTCGAAGGTTTTCGCGGTTTCGGCGTGGCCAGGAGCGGCGATGCGGTGGTCGATCCGGATGCCGTCGGCATGGCCCTTGTCGCCGAGGAGAAACCTGCCGCGACCATCGGGCCGAAAGCCGTCGAACCTCTCCCCGAGACACCTAAACCCGCCGATCCGTTCAGGGGCGAAGTGCCGGCATTGACCATCGTGCCAAAACCCGAGCGGCGCTTTGCCGACAAGGTGATCCGGCTGGCCGAGCACCGGCAGCCGGCCAACGACAAGGGCCTGTCGACGCTGGAACGCAGCGCGTTTCGCGAGATTGGCGAGCGTCTCAAGAAGGACAGCACCCCGGCCGAAGAACAGCCCGGCGCCGGAAAGCAGAAGCCGGTTGAGAAAGTCGAGGCAGCCGGCAGGGCCGACGAGCCAAAGCTGAAAGAAGCCGGGCTGGCGGACAAGGGTGAGATGCCGGCACAAGGTCCGGAAAGCGAGGCGGCTGCCGCCGAACCGCCAGAGGCCGATGCCGAGGACCAGAAGGACCTTGCCCGGCTCGACGGCGAGCAGCCGGATGAGGCGGTAGCAGAGGCGCAAGCCGGCGAACCCGTCACACGCCCTGTTTCCGGATCGCTGCTCGACTATGCCGACCGCGAACCCAGCGACGAAGCGCAGGAAGGCATTGAGCCCAGCACGAACCGTCGAACGATCGTCGCCGAAGCGCCGCGGGATGGCGACGACGACAGCATGACGGCCGAAGATTTCCGTGACGCCGAGGACAGCGAGGATTGGTCCGAGGACAGCGCAGCCGCAGCCGACGCTGCCGGCCAGGTGCCGCCCATCGAGCGGCCGCAGGCACCACCGCTCAAACTCGACGGCTTCGTGCCGTCGGCGTTTGCCGGAGAGGACAACAAGGGGCCGGATACCTCGATCCTCGGCAAGCTGCCAGTACCGGTGCTTATCCATTCCGGCGATCAACTGCACTACGCGAACGACGAATTCCTCGGCTTGACCAGCTATGCGACGCTCAATGCCCTGGACGAGGCCGGCGGGCTCGGCGCGCTGTTTGCCGATCCTTATGCCGACGACGGCAGTTCGGACGGCGGCGACCGCGCTCTGCGGCTGAAAACGCGCGAAGGTCAGGAGTTTCCGATCGATGCGATTTTACGCTCCGTGCCCTGGGGAAACGGCAAGGCGCTGATGCTGGTCGTACGTCGTTCCGGCGACGACGAGGCAACAGCCATTCCACATGGCGCCGCCGAAGACCAAACGCAGCCGGATGTTTCCGAGCTCAAGGCACGCATTGCCGAAATGCGCACTATCATCGACACCGCCACCGACGGCGTCGTGCTGATCGGCCGTAACGGAACGATCCGTTCAATTAGCCGTCCGGCGGAAGCGCTGTTCGGCTTCGACAGCGACGAGGTGGCCGGCAAACCGTTCGTCTCGCTGTTTGCGATCGAAAGCCAGCGCGCGGCGCGTGACTATCTCGAGGGGTTATCGGAGCCCGGCGTTGCAAGCGTGATGAACGATGGCCGCGAGGTGATCGGGCGCGAGGCGCAGGGGCGTTTCATTCCGCTGTTCATGACCATCGGCAGGCTGCCCAACGACAGCGGCTTCTGTGCGGTGGTGCGCGATATCACCCAGTGGAAGCGGGCCGAAGAGGACTTGACCCAGGCGCGCGCGGTCGCCGAACGCGCCTCGTCGCAGAAGACCGATTTTCTGGCCCGCATCAGCCACGAGATCCGCACGCCGCTCAACGCCATAATCGGCTTTTCCGAGCTGATGGTCGACGAGAAATTCGGGCCGGTGGCCAATGACCGCTATCGCGACTATCTGCGCGACATCAACCGTTCGGGCAACCACGTGCTCGATCTGGTCAACGACCTGCTCGACATTTCGAAAATCGAGGCCGGCCAGCAGGAGATGGCCTATGAGGCGGTGTCGCTTAACGACACGCTGGCCGAAACCGTGGCGATGATGCAGCCGCAGGCCAACCGGGAACGCGTCATCATCCGCTCCAGCTTCGCCTCGCGGCTGCCGGAAGTGGTGGCCGATCTGCGCAGCGTGCGGCAGATCGCGCTCAACATCCTGTCGAACGCCGTCCGCTACACGCAGGCTGGCGGCCAGGTGATCGTGTCGACGGCTTACGAGATCTCCGGCGATGTCGTCATGCGCGTGCGCGATACCGGCATCGGCATGAGCCAGTCCGAGATCGAGCAGGCGCTGAAGCCGTTCAAGCAGATCAATGCGCTGAAGCGCGGCCGTGGCGACGGCACGGGTCTTGGGCTGCCGCTGACCAAGGCGATGGTCGAAGCGAACCGGGCCCGGTTCACCATCAACTCGACGCCCGGCGAGGGAACCCTGGTCGAAGTCGCCTTTCCCTCGACCCGCGTGCTCGCCGGTTAGCTATGGTTGCGCAAAGAAAAAAGGCGTCCAACAGGACGCCTTGAATGATAGGATTGCTGTCACAACGGGGCTTGAGCGAATCAGATCCTCTCGGGGCTAAGAGGAACGGGATTTCTCCCTCAAGTTACGCACGACTATTGATGCCGGGCCTTAACAAATCCTTACCGGCACGCCGGAAAATTTACCAATGTGTACCACTCATGAAATCTAGGTAAATTCCGAAGAGATAATTTGTTAACGATACCGGAGACCTCAAAACAGCTCCTACCTTGGATCCCGGGGTCAGTCGGCAAGCTGCGGCAGGTTGCGGAACAGCTCGAGCGCTTCGGGATTGGCGAGCGCTTCCTTGTTCTTGATGGCGCGGCCGTGCACCATGTCGCGTACCGCGAGCTCGGTGATCTTGCCCGATTTGGTTCGCGGAATATCGCTGACGGCGACGATCTTGGCCGGCACGTGGCGCGGGCTCGCCCCGGTGCGGATTTTCGCGCGGATGCGTTTTTCCAGCTCGGCATCGAGCTCAACGCCCGCCGCCAGCCGCACGAACAGCACGACACGCACGTCATTGTCGAAATCCTGGCCGATGCACAGCGCTTCGAGGATTTCCGGCATCTGCTCGACCTGATTGTAGATCTCCGCCGTGCCGATCCTGACACCGCCCGGATTGAGCGTGGCGTCGGAACGGCCATGGATGATCAGGCCGCCATGGACGGTCCATTCGGCGAAATCGCCGTGGCACCAGACATCGTCGAAACGTTCGAAATAGGCGGCTTTGTATTTCCTGCCGTCAGGGTCGTTCCAGAAGCCGATCGGCATTGCCGGAAACGCCTTGGTGCAGACGAGCTCGCCCTTCTCCTGGCGGAGCGGGCGGCCGTCATCGTCCCAGACATCGACGGCAAGGCCGAGCCCGGGCCCTTGGATCTCGCCGGTCCACACCGGTTCGATCGGCACGCCGAGCACGAAGCAGGAGACGATATCGGTGCCGCCGGAAATCGAAGCCAGATGCACGTCCTTCTTGATGCCTTCATAGACGAAGCGGAAATCTTCCGGCGATAGCGGCGAGCCGGTCGATGAGATGGTGCGCACGCTGGAAAGATCATGCGTGCGGATCGGCTTCAGGCCGGCCTTGCGCACGGAATCGATGAATTTGGCCGAGGTGCCGAAATAGGTCATCTTTTCGGCATCGGCGAAGTCGAACAGCGCATTGCCGTCCGGGTAGAACGGCGAGCCGTCGTAGAGCAGCAAGGTGGCGCCCGATGCCAGGCCCGACACCAGCCAGTTCCACATCATCCAGCCGCAGGTGGTGAAGTAGAAGAAGCGGTCGCCGTCGAGCAGGCCGGCATGCAGCCGTTCTTCCTTGACGTGCTGGATCAGCGTTCCGCCGGCCGAATGGACAATGCATTTGGGAATGCCGGTCGTGCCCGATGAAAACAGGATGTACAGCGGATGCGAAAACGGCAGCCTTTCGTAGGCGACAGGCCTTGCGGCAAAGGGTGACAGCGCCTCTTCCAGCGCAGCCGCCTTGCCGATGGTCGCGGCGACGTCGAGCGAGGTGCCGAGATAGTCGACAATGAGGACTTTGCGGACGGTGGCGAGCTTGCCCGCCACGGCCGCGATCTTGTCGGCGACTTCGATCGCCTTGCCATTGTACCAGTAGCCGTCCGGCGCGATGAACACGACAGGCTCGATCTGGCCGAACCGGTCGAGAACCCCCTGCTCGCCGAAATCTGGGGAGCAGGACGACCAGACCGCGCCGATCGAGGCGGCCGCCAGCATCGCAGCAACGGTCTCCGGCATGTTGGGCATCATCGCGGCGATGCGGTCGCCCTTCTTCACCTTGAGCGACAGGAAAAGCTGCTGCAGTCGCGAGGTCAGCGCATGCAGCTCGTTCCAGGACAGCCGCCGCTCGACCTTGTCCTCGCCGCGAAAGACGATTGCGTCGCCAAGCCCGGTTTTCTTGAGGAGATTCTCGGCGAAGTTCAGCTTTGCCTCAGGAAAGAAGGTCGCGCCGGGCATCTTGTCGCCATCGACCAGCACGCGTTCGCCCTTGTCGCCGACGATGCCACAAAAGTCCCAGACCAGGCTCCAGAAGGTCTCGCGATCATCGATCGACCAGCGATGCAGGTCGGCATAGGAGGAGAAAACCTTGCCGGCCATGTTCGCCGCGGCATTCATGAAGGCGGTCATCGGCGCCGCGTCGATCTGCTCTTGCGTCGGGATCCAGAGCGGTGCGTCGTCAGTCATCATTGTTTCTCCGTAGGCTGCATCGCTTATGCATATCGCGATGCAGCAGAGCAAGATTTTGTTGGACCGCGCCGGTCAGGGTGTGCGCAAATGCCATCGCCGGGCCATAAAGACTTGAAATGCGTCAGCCGTCGGTTACACCCGTCGGGCGATTTTGTCGGAATGGAAGCATACGGGGCGATATGCCATCACCTTTGATCCGACGCGGAATATGGGCGATCGGCGCAGCCGTCATCGTCATCGCGCTGGTTGTCGCAGCCTTGCCGTTGATCGCCTCGACCCGCATCGTACGCGACCGTATCGCGTGGGAAATGAGCGCGTGGAGCGGTTTCCGGGTCACCATCGACGGCGCGCCGCGTATCGAGGTCTGGCCGAATTTCCGGGCGATCCTGAGCGACGTGACGCTGTCGCAATGGACAGAGACGGATGCGCCGCCCGTGGTCGAGGCCGAACGGGTCGAGGTCGACCTCTCAGCGATGGCGGCGCTGCGTGGCGATGTGGTGTTTTCGACGGCGCGGCTGGTACGACCGACGATCCGGGTTCAGCGTACCGCGAGCGGGTTTTTCCTGCCTGCGATTCCCAGCGGCGGGCGCATTACGCGTTCGATCGATGCTGCCCGCGCGGTGATCAACACAAATCCCGCCAAGCCGGATCTCGGCAAGCTGCCGACAGATCCGTTCGGCACAGTCGAGTTCAGGGACGGCCGCGTAGTGGCTGCCATCGGCGGCAAGGACCAGGAGATATTGAGCAGCCTGAGCGGCCAGGCGAACTGGGCCGCGATGAACAGCAATGCGACGCTGTCGGCGACCGGGATATGGCGCGGCGAAAGTGTTGCCATCGACGCCGCATCGCCGAACCCGCTCGTGCTGTTTGGTGGCGGCACAGCACCGGCCACATTTTCCTTCAAGGCGGCACCGGCCAGTTTTTCGTTCGACGGCCGCGCCAGCATGTCGGAGAACGGCTATTTCGACGGCCAGGCAAAATTCGCCGCACCTTCGCTCCGACGCGTGCTCGAATGGTCGCAGGCCGGCATCGCGCCCGGTGCCGCAATCGGCTCGATCTCGGTTTCAAGCAAGATCACGGCGACGGCCGGGCGAGTCAAATTTGAAAACACGGCACTGACCCTCGACAACAACCCGGGAATGGGTGCGCTGGACTTCACCTATGGTGAGGCACTGCCGGTGATCTCCGGCACACTTGCCTTCGATACGCTCGACCTCAGATCATTTCTCTCCGCCTTTACGCCGGTACCATCCGCCGGCGGCACCGGCCCGGGCGAAATCGATACGAGCTTCGCCGACCGGATCAATCTCGATCTCAGGCTGTCGGCGGCGCATGCCACCGCCGGCGCCATCCAGCTTGCCGACGTCGCTGCCACTGCCCAGGTCAAGAACGGCCTTGCCGTCTTCGACATCTCGGATGCATCCGCCTTTGGCGGCAACGTCCAGAGCAGCGTCCGTTTCGACCGCAAGCCCGCCGGCACGGAAGTCGAGATCCGGCTGCTTGCTTCCGATATCGACGGCGGCGCTTTCGGCACCGCGGCCGGGATGACACGGCTGGTGCCGATCGGCACTGGAACCGTTTCGGTCATCCTCAAGGGGCCTGGCAGAACCTGGGACTCGATTTTCGAAAACGCCAATGGCTCGCTGTCGGCGACGTTCGGCGCGGGTGCGCTGAGCCGGCTTAACCTGCCGGCGTTCCTCAAGCACACCGAACAGGGCGGATTCTTCGCGCTGGACGACGTCTCGGACGGAACGCTGCCGATCGACGGGGCCGAGCTCAAGGCGAGCATTTCGAACGGCGTGGCGCGCATCGACAAGGCCGAGGTGAATTCCGCGCAATACAAGATCTGGCTTTCCGGCATCGCATCCTATGCCGGACGCGGGCTGGCGCTGTCCGGCGGCATCGTCCAGCCGAGCCAGGCTGCCACGCAGACGAACGGCCAGGGACCCAATCAGTCGTCGTTCTTCGTCGGCGGCACGTGGAGCACGCCGTTCATCTCGCCGATAAGCCGCGGCGTTTCGGGAGAGTAAGCAGCAGCAGCATCAACCGCGCTGCGCGGCCTGCTCGTCGCGTTGGCGCTGCACCTCGCGGCGTTTGTTTGCGAGCGAAGCGATGATCACGCCAACTGCGACGACCGCGATCAAGATGGTGCAGGCTGCGTTGATTTCCGGCGTCACGCCAAGGCGGACCTGGCTGTAGATCTTCATCGGCAGCGTCGTGGCGCCGGGTCCCGAGGTGAAGCTGGCAATAACCAAATCGTCGAGCGACAGCGTGAAGGCCAGCATCCAGCCGGAGACGATAGCCGGCATGATGACCGGCAGCGTGATCTGGAAGAAGGTCTTCACCGGTGGCGCGCCGAGGTCCATCGCGGCCTCTTCCAGCGAACGATCAAAAGTGATCAGGCGTGACTGAACCACCACCGCAACGAAGCACATGGTTAGCGTGGTGTGGGCAAGCGTCACCGTCAGAAAGCCGCGGTCGAGGCCGACGGCGACGAAGAGCAGCAGCAGCGACAGGCCGGTGATGACTTCCGGCATGACCAGCGGCGCAAACACCATGCCGGAAAACAGCAGCCGGCCGCGAAAGCGCGTGTAGCGTGTCAAGGTGAGCGCCGCCAGGGTGCCGAGCACGGTCGCCACGCTTGCCGAGATGACGCCGACGCGGGCCGTCACCCAGGTGGCGTCCATAAGACCCCGGTTGTGGAACAGCGACACGTACCATTTCGTCGAGAAGCCACCCCAGACGGTGACCAGCTTCGATTCGTTGAAAGAGAACACAACGAGCAGGACGATCGGCAGGTAAAGAAAGGCAAAGCCGAGCACGATCGAAATGATGTTGAAGCGGCTCCAGGTCGCGTTCATTGGTCCTGCTCCTGGGTGCGCGCCTGGGCTCGCTGGAAGAGCATGATCGGCACGATCAGCAGCAGCAGCAAGATGACGGCGACGGCGGACGACACCGGCCAGTCGCGGTTGCCGAAGAACTCGTTCCACAGCGTCCTGCCGATCATCAGCGTCTGCGAGCCGCCGAGCAGATCGGGAATGACGAACTCGCCGACGGCGGGAATGAACACCAGAAGGCAGCCGGCGATGACGCCGGGCAGCGACAGCGGGAAGGTGATCTTCCAGAAGGCGCTGGTCGGCGGACAGCCGAGATCCTTGGCGGCCTCGATCAGCGAATTGTCCATCTTCTCCAAGGCCGAATAGAGCGGCAGCACCATGAACGGCAGATAGGAGTAGACGATGCCGATGAAGATCGCCGTGTAGGTGTTGAGGATGATCAGCCGATGGCTGATGATGCCGGTGGCGAGCAGCAGCTCGTTGAGCAGGCCCTCGGGCTTGAGAATGCCGATCCAGGCATAGACACGAATCAGGAACGAGGTCCAGAACGGCAGGATCACCAGCATCAGCAAGGTCGGACGGATCGTCGCCGGGGCGCGTGCCATGCCATAGGCTATGGGATAGCCGATCAGCAATGTCAGGACGGTCGAAATGGCGGCGACGATGACGCTCGTCACATAGGCGTTGAAGTAGAGCGCATCCTGCGTCAGCAAGATGTAGTTGTCGAAATTGAGGGTGCCAAACCACGCGATAACCCCGGAAATGCCGCCGCGGAAATCGAGCACCGGCGTGTAGGGAGGCATGGCGATCGCCGTCTGCGACAGCGAAATCTTGAAGACGATGATGAAAGGGACGAGAAAGAAGAACAGCAGCCAGAGGTAGGGGATGATGATGACGAGCCGGCTAACGAACGCCGCTCCCAGCCTGACCAAGGCGGATTTGCCGGCAGCGCTTGCCGGAGAGCTTGTTGCGGCGGTGACAGCGGACATGATCAGTCTCTACCGTGTCAGGACGACGCCGGCGTCGGGGCGGAAAGAAACCCAGGCGCGGTCGTTCCAGGTCAATGGGTCCTCGGTGAGGCGTGCCGCGTTCATGGTGCTCGCCCGCACCACCTGACCGTCGTCCAGCCTGACGTGATAGACGGTCATGTCGCCGAGATAGGCTATATCGTAGACCTCGCCCTCGATGGCGTTGACGGCACCGGCCGGTTTCGTGGAGGACACCTTTATCTTCTCCGGCCTGATGGCGAAGGTAACCGATGTTCCGGCGGCGGCACTGCCGGCATTTTCGGTCCGGATGGTGATGCCGTTGCCGGCATCGATGCTCGCGCTGCCGGCCTCGCCAGCCGCGATCTTGCCGTCGAACATATTCACATTGCCGACGAAGCCGGCGACGAAGCGGGAACCCGGCGCTTCGTAGACCTCGGCCGGCGTCGCCACCTGCATCACCTCGCCCTTGTCGATGATGGCGATGCGGTCGGCCATCGTCATCGCCTCTTCCTGATCATGGGTGACGACGACGAAGGTGAGGCCGAGGTTCTGCTGCAGGTCCATCAGCTCGAACTGGGTCTCCTCGCGCAGCTTCTTGTCCAGCGCGCCAAGCGGCTCGTCGAGCAGCAGGACTTTCGGCCGCTTGGCCACCGAGCGCGCGAGTGCGACGCGCTGGCGCTGGCCGCCCGACAATTGGTGCGGTTTGCGCTTGGCGAACTGCTCGAGCTTGACCAGCTTCAGCATCTCGGCGACGCGCTTGTCGATGTCGGCCTTGGCCATGCCTTCCTGCTTGAGGCCGAAGGCGATATTGTTCTCGACCGTCATGTGCGGAAACAAGGCGTAGGACTGGAACATCATGTTGACCGGCCGCCGGTAGGGCGGAATGCCGCGCAGATCCTGGCCGTCGAGCAGGATGCGGCCGGCGGTCGGCTCCTCGAAGCCCGCAAGCATCCTGAGCAGTGTCGATTTCCCGCAGCCTGAGGCCCCCAGCAAGGCAAAGAATTCGCGTTCGAAAATGGTCAGCGACAGGTTGTTGACCGCTGTGAACTCACCGAATTTCTTGGTGACGTTGTCGAACTGGATGTATGGCTTGGCGTTCGGATCGTTCCATGGCGCAAAATCCCTGCGGATGCTGCCAAGCGATTTCATGTCCCACTCCGTCCTGCTGCTTGCCCCATGAGAAAGCGGCTCCGGCAACGGCTGCCGGAGCCTGGTCAGATTGCTATTGGCCGGTGACGATCTTGGTCCAGGTGCGGGTGATGATGCGCTGGGTCTTGGGATCGTAAGGCGATACGGTGTAGAGCTTCTGCAAGGTGGCTGCATCCGGATAGATCGCCGGATCTTCCAGGATCGCCTTGTCGATGAACTGCTGCGAAGCCTTGTTGCCGTTGGCATAGAGCACATAGTTCGACGATTTGGCGATCACTTCGGGCTTCATCATGTAGTTCAGGAACTCATGCGCTTCGGCGACATGCGCTGCACCGGCCGGGATCGCCATCTGGTCGAACCACATCTGGGCACCTTCCTTCGGCACGGAGTAGCCGATCTCGACACCCTGCTTGGCTTCGTCCGCGCGGTTGCGGGCCTGGAAGACGTCACCCGACCAGCCGACCGCCAGGCAGATGTCGCCATTGGCCAGGGCGTTGATGTATTCGGAGGAGTGGAACTTGCGGATATAGGGCCGGACCTTCAGCAAGGTTTCTTCGGCCTTGGCAATCTCATCGGGCGACGTGCTGTTCGGATCGAGGCCCAGATATTTCAGTGCCGCCGGTATGATGTCGGCCGGCGAATCCAGTACATAGACGCCGCAGTCCTTCAATTTGGCCAGGCTTTCGGGATTGAAGAACACGTCCCAGCTGTCGATCTTGTCGGTGCCGAGCGCTGCCTGCACCTTCTTGATGTTGTAGCCGATGCCGACCGTACCCCACATGTAGTTGATCGAATATTCGTTGCCGGGATCATATTTGGCGGTCCGTTCCATGACCGTGTCCCACATATTTGAAATGTTCGGCAGTTTCGACTTGTCGAGCTTCTGGAACACACCCGCCTGGATCTGGCGTGCAAGGAAATTGCCGCTGGGCACGACGACATCGTAGCCGCTGCCGCCGGCGAGCAGTTTCGTTTCCAGGATCTCGTTGGAATCGAAAGTGTCGTAGACGACCTTGATGCCGGTTTCCTTGGTGAAGTCGTCGATGATCGAACTGTCGATATAGTCCGACCAGTTGAAGACGTTGACGACGCGATCCTCGGCATGCGCGCCAAAGGTAAAAACTGCCAGAAACGCCGAAGTCGCCGAAAGCCAGAGCGCTTTGCGGGTCATGCTATTCTCCTTTGATGAGTGTTCCGTCGCCAGCTCGTCGCGGCGTCCGCGCGGCTGGGCATTTGCTTCAAGGTATTGGGCTTGCAGGCAGGCGACAAGCGCGAATTGCCGGCGCCATTATGGTTCGGCGGCGAGCCGACAGCGAAGACCTGGCGTGGCGTTGGTGGTGTTCCGACGCCGTCGGAAGCTTTCGCTACGGCGCGGGCAGGGAGACGACGATATTGTCCGGCCTCAATGCGGCCGGCATGGAGACTTGGCAAGATACGCCTGTCTTGTTGTTGCCGTGATCGCAGCCTGCCCGCGCGGCTGCGACGTTGTCAATGGTTCATCTCGCTTTGACGCGCGCACTGCATCAATTAGGTGACGGCACACCGATGACGCCCGCTCGCGCGGGCCGCGTCTGGCGCTTGAACTCGAGCCCGATATGGACGAGGAGCGCGGTGACGACGACGGCACCGCCGACGATGGTACGCGCCGACGGCACCTCGGAATGAATGAGCCAGACCCAGATCGGGCCAAGGATCGGTTCGAACGTGCCGAGCAGCGCCGCCACAGCGGCCGGAACAAGCCGGGCACCGGTGGCGAAGAAGGCGAGACCGAGTCCCAGATTGATCACGCCAAAGGCAAAGAGGAAGCCCATATCGTGGCTGGAGACGCCCAGCGCCGACGCCTGCGATGCCGCAAAGGCGGCCGCCAGCATCGTGCCGAGGCAGGTCGCCGGCGTCATGCGCACATGGGCAAAGCGGCGCGTGATGACGGTGGCGATCGAGAACATGACAGCGATGAGCAGCGCCAGCCCGTCGCCGATTGGCGACACCGCGCCATCGAGCGATTCCGACACCATGATGGCGACGCCGACAATAACGGCGGCGATCGCCACCCAGGTCGCCACCGCCACCCGTTCGCGAAACAGCGCCCAGGCAAACAGCGCCGCCAGAAGCGGCACGCCGGCCTGCATCAACAGGATGTTGGCGACGGTGGTATAGGCAAGCGCCACGACGAAAGAGGTCGACGCCGTGGCGAAGCAGAACGCCACCGCAAGGCCGGCCAGGCCCATGCCGCGAAACAGCTTCAGCGTGCCACGCCAGCCATCGCGCCAGACCATGAAGCAGAGCAGGAAGGCGGCGGCCCAGACCGAGCGCCAGAACACCACCGTCCAGCTGTCGGCGTTGTCGATGAAGCGCGCAATGCTGCCGCCGAAGCTCCACATCAACGCCGACAGGAATACCAGCAGGAAGCCGACGCGTTCGCCTTGCGGCGACACGATCGGCGAAGCGGCAACCGGAGATGATGCGGTATCGGTCATGGGTATGACTGTCGGCGAATTCGGAGCAGCACGATGTGCAATGGACGACAGAGACGTGCCTCATTCGCGTAACGCAAAGCAGAAGGCCGGGCGTGATCCAGTTCGATGTTCCGTTTGGCGCACTGATGAGGGCGCCTCGCCCCTCGCCCGGCGATGATCCGAGGCGACTTGTCGATGATGCGTTACGAGGTGCTCTTGTTGCCGCGGATAAAACGCCAGAGACCGGCCAGCGGAACCAGCAGGAGCAGGCCAAACTTTTTCAGCGCGATCAGCGCCACGACCAGAAAACCTGCTTTCGCCGCCAGCTTGCCGGCAATCAGGCCACCGACGCCAATCGCCGCAACCGTATCGACGCCCGGCACGAAATCGGCGTATGTCTTGCCGGTATTGAAGTCCGCGAGGCCAAGCACCTCATCCAGGCTTTGCCTTATCTCCGGCAATTGTTCCACCGTCGCGATATAGCTCATCACGAAGACGCCCTCCCTGCCAAGGAAACGGACGTCGTAGTTGAGCGTATGGGCGGCATCGTTGCCAAATTGCAGCTCCTTGGCCCAGTGCAGGCGCTTGTGGGCCGCGTCATAAACCGGCGGCGACGCCCAGCCGATCAGCGTAATGGGCGCATAGCCATCCTTTACCCTCTGATCGTTGCCGGACAGAGTGTCTGACTGCATGTTGCGCAGCAGTTCATTGTAATCGATGGACGCGGCGTCGCTGTCGTCGACGTAACCGATCTTTTCCCAGCGCAGCTCTATCCCCCAATTGTTGTCGGCAATGGGATCATGGGAGACTGGAAAGATCATGCCGAGGGCATCGGAACCAGAGTCGGGCGGATTGCCCCAGGCTTCGGTGAGGACGGAGAGCGTGTCCTTCTTGTCCAGAAAATAGAACTTGTCCTTGAGGTCGAGATGGATGCCTTCGGCAAGATTTATCGCGCCGGTCTTCGGATCGATCTTGTCCAGGAACGCCTTGCCGGCATCATTGTAGTGTTGATAGGAATTGAAGAAATCCGAGGACTTTTCAGCCAATGCGGGATCGGCCGAAAACGCGAGCGCCAAGCCAAGCCAAAAAACTGTCCTGCCCATGATTGATCCCCCGACCGTTGCGCAGTTCTTTTTTTTGATACCGTACCGTCAATGCTGAATCAATATTCGGCTGAATCAATATTTTGGCTGAACCAATATTTTGGCCGGCAACCGCGAACCAGCTTACTGGTTGCCGCCGCAGGAACAGATGAGGTCCTTTGGTCGAAGATTCAGCCGCAATATTGCTGGAGCCGAATCACTGGAAATCGAACGCCGACAGTCCCGTGACCATCTCGTCGAGGCCGAGTGGACGTGTAACGGGTGGCTCGGCGCGGGCGAGGCAGCCGATGCGTTCGCACAGCCGGCAGGCAGGGCCGACCGGCGTCGCCAGCGCAGCGGCGCTCTGTCCGGTCTTGCCGATGGCGGCCGGCCCCGGCAATGCCGCTCCATAGACGACCTCGTCGCGAAAACCGATGTCGCAGCCGAGCAACAGCGCCGTGCGCCGCGGGCGCTCGGCAAACGAGCCCTGCGGCCCTTCGAGCGTGCGGGCCATGCAGAGGAACGCCGCACCGTCGGGCATTTCCACTGCCTCGACCAGGATCTGGCCGGGCTGGGCGAAGGCGGCATGGACCGGCAGCTTCGGACAGCCGCCGCCGAAGCGGCTTTGCGGAAAGCCGTGGCTGCCCGCCTTGCGGAACCGATTGCCGGCACTGTCGACCTCGAGCATGAAGAACGGCACACCCGACGCACCCGGCCGCTGCAGCGTGGTCAGCCGGTTCGCCGCCTGCTCGAAAGAGACGCCGAAGCGCGACCGCAACATGTCGATGTCATAGCGGGCACGGACCGCAGCGGCGCGAAAAGGTTGATAAGGCATCATCAGAGCGTGCGCGGCATAGCGGCCGAGCTCGAAACGCGCCAGCCGGCGGGCTTCGTCCGTGGTCAGCTTCAGCACCTGGATCTCGGCAGCTACAGCGACGCTCATGCGGATCAGGCAGGCCTCCATCGCCACCTCGCGCACTTGATCGAATGGCGACAGCCGCTCGGACAGGAACAGGCGCTGCGAGTGACGGTCATAGCGACGCCGCCAGTTGGGCATCGTGGCGACCGGCAGTACCTTGACGACGATGCCGAATTCACGCCGCAGCCAAGCCTTCAACGCACTGAACAGATCGTCGCCGGGATCGAGCACCGACGTGAATGCCTCGGCTTCCTCTTCGAGCGCGGCAAAATGGTTCGGCCGGCGTTCGAAAATCTCATGCACCTCGTCGATCGGCAGCCTGGCACCGGAGAGGGCGGTGGCCTTGCCCTCACGCGCGAGCAGCTCGTTGATATCCGACAATCGCTCGGCCTGCTCGCGATAGGCGCGAAACAGCTTTATGACAGCGGTGGAAGCGTTGGGCGCCGCCTCGGCAAGCTCGATGAGTTCCTGGTCGCCCGGCAGTTCGCCGGCCAGCAACGGATCTGAAAACACTTCCTTCAAATCGGCGACCGACCCCCTCGCCTCGCCCTGCAATTCATGTGGGTCGACCTTGTAGACGGTTGCCAGCCTCAGGATCAGTTGCACCGTCAGCGGCCGCTGGTTGCGCTCGATGAGATTGAGATAGGACGGCGAGATGCCGAGCCCTTCGGCCATCGCCGTCTGGGTCAGCCCCTTGGCGTTGCGGATGCGACGAATGCGCGGCCCGGCAAAGATTTTGTGGTCGGCCAATCGAGTTTCCTTGACAGAAATTTACATCCGCCGATGGCATGGCTGTCTTTACAATCATGACAGATTTACAGCTCTCATCAGTCAAACACAACACAGGTTTTCCCTTATTTTATGACTGATCAGGAGGTTTGCCTCGCTTGCGTCGTGCCGACGTGTAAATGGTGTCACACATATGGCGCACATATTTTCCCTCTGCGACGCCTTCCTAAACCGGCATCAAAACCGCCTGGAGTGATCAATGACCGACTTTTACAACCTCGTCCCGTCGGCGCCGCAAGGCCGCTTTGATGGCATCGAAAGGCCCTATTCGCCGGACGACGTGAAGCGGCTGCGCGGCTCGGTGCAGATCCGGCAGAGCCTCGCCGAAATGGGGGCAAACCGGCTGTGGCAGCTCATCCATGAAGAGGATTTCGTCAACGCGCTGGGTGCCATGTCGGGCAACCAGGCGATGCAGCAGGTGCGGGCCGGGCTGAAAGCGATCTATCTGTCAGGATGGCAGGTCGCCGCCGATGCCAACACCGCTTCCGCCATGTACCCGGACCAGTCGCTTTATCCCGCAAATGCCGCGCCCGAACTGGTCAAGCGCATAAACCGCACCTTACAGCGCGCCGACCAGATCGAGACTTCGGAAGGCAACGGGCTGTCGGTCGACACCTGGTTCGCGCCGATCGTCGCCGACGCGGAAGCCGGCTTCGGCGGGCCGCTCAACGCCTTCGAGATCATGAAGGCGTTCATCGAGGCGGGTGCGGCCGGCGTCCATTACGAGGACCAGCTGGCTTCGGAGAAGAAATGCGGCCATCTCGGCGGCAAGGTACTGATCCCGACCGCCGCACACATCCGCAACCTCAACGCCGCGCGGCTTGCCGCCGACGTCATGGGCACGCCGACGCTGGTCGTGGCGCGCACCGACGCTGAAGCGGCAAAGCTCTTGACCTCCGACATCGACGAACGCGATCGACCCTTCGTCGATTATGGCGCCGGCCGCACGGCGGAGGGCTTCTACCATGTCAGCAACGGCATCGAGCCCTGCATCGCCCGCGCCGTCGCCTATGCGCCCTATGCGGACCTGATCTGGTGCGAGACTTCCAGGCCCGATCTGGCGCAGGCCAGGACGTTTGCCGAAGGCGTGCGCAAGCACCATCCGGGCAAGCTGCTTGCCTATAATTGCTCGCCGTCTTTCAACTGGAAGAAGAATCTCGATGACGCGACGATTGCGAAATTCCAGAAGGAACTCGGCGCCATGGGTTACAAGTTCCAGTTCATTACGCTGGCCGGTTTCCACCAGCTCAATTTCGGCATGTTCGAGCTCGCCCGCGGCTACAAGGAGCGGCAGATGGCAGCCTATTCGGAACTGCAGGAGGCGGAATTCGCCGCGGAAGCCAATGGCTATACCGCCACCAAGCACCAGCGCGAGGTTGGCACCGGCTATTTCGACGCCGTCTCAATGGCGATCACCGGTGGCCAGTCTTCGACCACGGCCATGCATGGATCGACCGAGCACGCCCAATTCAGGCCGGCGGCGGAATAGCGGAACAGCAGACAAACAGAGGGAACGCCCAAGCGGGCATGGCAACACAACAGGCAAGGCAACACAGGGAGAAGACCAATGGCATCGATAAGCCGCGTCAAGGAACGGGCCGAAGAGCAGGCCACCAGCATGAATGTCGACCAGCAGGCGACCATCCGCATGCTGGCGAACGATCTGCACAGGCTCAATCAGTCGGTAATGAAGGCGGTCGAGGCCGGCGTCTCGGTCGAACTGGTGCGCTCGGCACGGCACCATGGCGGCGACGGCAATTGGGGCGATCTGCTGATCCCGGTTATCGTCACACAGCGGAGCCACGACTAATGAATTCTACCGCACCGCGCCTTTTTTGAACGCGGGCTATCGCACCTCGCAGGCAGCGGCTCTGCCTAGTCCGGCAGAGCCGCTAGTGCAACGATTTCAATAACAAGATCAGGCTGCGCAAGTGCTGCAACGCCGATAACTTCCGAGGGCGGCGGGTTGTTGTAGCTGCAGTGCTTCGGGCAGTGCTCGGCAAAGAATTCGTCCAAGACGTCCAGGCGAAAATTGGGAGAGCTCAGAACGCCGCCATCGGGAAATGGTCCCTTAACGAAGAAGGTCAGCCTGATCAGATGCTCGAGCGCACTGCCAAGCTCCTCCAGGTCTGATTTGATATTGGTGAGAATTGTGCGCCACTGTGCCGCTGCACCGCCAATGGCGCCGCCGCCGCTTTTGCCGATCGGATCGTAGTCCTCGGCGGTCGCGGTGTTTCCGGAAAGGTAGACAAACCCCTTCGCGCCGGTAACGACCGTACCCTTTCCCCATGGCATCAACCGGCCATTTTTGAATTTCTTGTGAGTCACGAGTTCCATTGTCATCTCCCGTCGATCAAAGAGACGTGTGTAGCCAACGAGGAAGGGTAGTCCGGCGAGGCGATGCGACAAGCTCGCGACAGACTTGCCTCGACTTCATCCAACCTTTCGTCAATCTGGCTATAGCTGTTAGTTGACGCGTTCGCGCTGCACAGCCAAACTTAGCTGAGCCTGCCCGTTTGTGGTGGCGACTTCTCCTTTCGAGCGGCGGCAAAGAAAAGCATTTAATTTTAATTTTAATGTTTCTTGCGATATTCTCCTGATACGCCATTTGAGCTTGACATGAGCAGTGATCTCACGCCAATTACCTCTCGAGTTTCAACCCTGCATTGAAACATTGAACAACGGCCTGCCCCGCCATGTGCCCTGCGAATCGCGACATCGAGACTGCAAAACAGCTGCCTTTCGCTAGCCGGGACGTGGAGACGCGGATGCTCCCGGATTTCTCGCGGGTGCTGGTGGTCGGAAAATCACCGATCAACCGGGTCGTGGTTTCAAAGATCGTCGAGCGGTCCGGCCTCAAACCGATCTCGGAAACTCCCGAAACCGCGGCAAAGGCCTTGCACGCGCTGATTCCCGGCACTGTCGTTCTCGACGGCGGTGCGGAGAACGGGGACTGCGACGCCTTGCTGTCGGGTATCGATGCACTGCGAAGGGCGTCAGGCAGATCGCTTCCGTCGGTGATCCTGCTTTCAGTCAAGACCGGCACGCCGGAGAGCCTGGGCCTGTCCAGCGTCATCGACGCAGTGGTCGTCAAGCCGATCACCACCGAACGGCTGCAGCCGGTGATCGACCGGCTGATCGCAATTAGCCGCAATTGACGCCTACCGCGATGCCTCGGCTGCAGACCTGATCAATCAATCTCGCCGATACGCTCGATCAAGCCCGGCAGTTCACCGAGATTGGCTATCTGGCGAAAGCGTGGTGCCGAGACCGGCGGCTCGACATGTTCCAGCACCCAGGTCAGCTCATGCGGAACGTGGATGCCCCAACTGCCGGCTTCGATGGCCGGCACGACGTCCGATTTGAGCGAGTTGCCGACCATCATGCCCTTTTCCGGGCCGTCGCCGTGGCGGCTGAAGATGCGGCTATAGGTGGCCGCGCTCTTGTCGCAGACGATCTCGACGGCATCAAACAGCTCGCCCAGGCCGGATTGCGCGAGCTTGCGTTCCTGGTCGAACAGGTCGCCCTTGGTGATCAGCACCAGGCGGTAAGCGCCGGCCAGCTTTTCCACGGTCTCGCGCGCATGGGGCAGCGGCTCGATCGGATGGCTGAGCATCTCGCGGCCCGCGGCGAGAATTTCAGCAATGGTTGAGGCAGGCACCTGGCCTTCGGTGACCTCGATCGCCGTCTCGATCATCGACAGCGTAAATCCCTTGATGCCGAAGCCGTAGACCGCGAGGTTGCGCTTCTCGGCCTCCAGCAATCTTGCCGAAATCCGATCCTCCTCGGCGTGGTCGGCGAGCAGCGCGGCGAGGCGCTGCTCGGTCATGCGGAAGAACTGTTCGTTCTGCCACAGCGTGTCGTCGGCATCGAAGCCGATCGTCGTCAGTTTGCGGCTGTGTTGCATGGGGACCATTAATTGCAGCGTTGCGGGAAGCCGACCCTAGACCAGGAGGCTTTTATCCGGAAGTCGTTGTGTTCCCCCGGTTATCGAGGCGCACGCCAGCCGGCTCCCCTTCCCTTTCGTCGTCGGCAACGGCTATACTCCACAATCTGCAACAAATCTGGTGATTGATGCCGCCTGCAAAAAAGGAAGTCCGTCCGTCGAGCCGCGGAGGACGCGCCCGCACGCCTGCCTTCGTGAAAAACCAACGTGGCGTCAAGAACTGGAAGGAAGTCAGCGCCTGGCTGGAATGGCGCGGCATCGAAGATATCGAATGCATCACACCCGACCAGGCCGGGGTTGCGCGCGGCAAGATGATGCCATCGAAGAAGTTCACCTCCAACACCTCGCTGGCGCTGCCTTCGGCGGTGTTCATGACAACGATTTCCGGCGGCTATCCGGAGGACGGCAACGGCTTCCACTATCCGGAGGACGACGGCGACCTCAAGCTGATGCCTGACCTCTCGACGCTGACGGTGGTGCCGTGGGAGGAGGACCCTACCGCGGCGGTTATCTGCGACCTCGTCCACCAGGACGGCCGCTCGGTCGAGTTCACGCCGCGCAACGTGCTGAAGCGCGTGCTTGCCGCCTATGACAAGCGTGGGCTGAGGCCGGTCGTGGCACCCGAGATCGAGTTCTACCTGGTGCGCAAGAACCCCGATCCGGACTATCCGCTGACCCCGCCGGTAGGTCGATCGGGACGGCCGATCGGCGGCGGCGCCGGCTATTCGATCGCCGGGGTTAACGAATTCGACGAATTGATCGACGACATCTACCATTTCTCCGAAAGCCAGGGCCTGGAGATCGACACGCTGATCCACGAGGAGGGCGCCGGCCAGCTCGAAATCAATCTGCGTCACGGCGATCCGATCGAGCTCGCCGACCAGGTGTTCATGTTCAAGCGAACCATCCGCGAGGCGGCGCTCAAGCACGAGATCTACGCCACGTTTATGGCCAAGCCGATCCAAGGGCAGCCCGGTTCGGCCATGCATATCCATCAGTCGATCATCGACAAGAAGACCGGCAAGAACGTTTTTTCGGCGGAGGACGGCTCGGAGACCGAGGCCTTCTTCCATTTCATCGGCGGCATGCAGAAACATGTGCCGAACGCGCTGGTGATGTTTGCGCCCTACGTCAATTCCTACCGGCGGCTGACGCAGTCGGCCTCGGCGCCGGTCAACAACAAATGGGGCTACGACAACCGCACCACGGCCTTCCGCGTGCCCCGCTCCGACCCGGCGGCGCGGCGCGTCGAAAACCGCATCCCCTCCTCCGACGCCAACCCCTATCTGGCGCTGGCGGCATCGCTTGCCTGCGGACTGATCGGCATGACCAACAAGATCAAGGCCGAGCCGCCGGTTCTGACGACCGCCAACGAGGACCAGATCGACCTGCCGCGCAGCCTGCTCGAAGCCGTCGACCTGTTCGAGGCAGACGAAGAACTCGGCGCGCTGCTCGGCAAGTCATTTGCCGCCACCTATGCGGCGATCAAGCGAGCGGAATTCGAAACCTTCATGGAAGTGATCAGCCCGTGGGAGAGGGAGTATTTGCTGCTGAATGTGTAGTAGGGGAGTAGGGGAGTAGGGGAGTAGGGGAGTAGGGGAGTAGGGGAGTAGGGCAATATGGCAGTAGGGCAGTAGGGCAAGGATGACGGACAAGATCGCATCGTACAGGGATCTGATCGTTTGGCAGCAAGCCATGGACCTAACAGTTGCAATCTACCAGGTGACAAGGACTTGGCCGAAAGACGAGATCTACGGGCTGACGGGTCAGGTGCGTCGGGCAGCAACGTCGGTGCCCGCCAACATCGCCGAGGGTTACGGCCGAGAAAGCCGAGCTTCCTACCAGCAGTTTCTCAGGATCGCCCAGGGATCACTCAAGGAACTGGAGACACACCTTTTAATCGCGCAAAGGGTTGGAATTACCTCTCGCGAGGCGGTCGAGTCATTGATGCCCCACAGCGAGAGCGTAGGAAAGCTCTTGCGGCTTCTGATCCGCAAGCTGTCGGCTGAATAGACACCTACTGCCCTACTGCCCTACTGCCCTACTGCCCTACTGCCCATCTGCCCTACTGCCCTACTCCCCTACTCCCCTACTGCCCTACTGCCCTACTGCCCTACTGCCCTACTGCCCTACTGCCCTACTGCCCTACTGCCCTACTGCCCTAGCCGAGCATCATGACTTACCAATCCCCAATCTCCCCCGGCCGCTCCTGGTACGAAGACACGGCCGGGCCAAGGCCCGAATATCCGGCGCTCGACGGCGACCGGACATGCGATGTGGTGATTGTCGGCGGCGGCTTTACCGGCCTGTCGGCGGCGGCTCATCTCGCCACGACAGGCGCGGATGTCGTGCTTATCGAAACGCATCGTTTCGGTGACGGCGCATCGGGCCGCAATGGTGGCCAGCTCGGCACCGGACAACGGGCCTGGGCAGAGGAACTGGAAGCGGAATACGGCTTTTCCCGCGCCAAGGCACTGTTCGACCTGGCCGAAGAGGCCAAGGCGCATCTGCTCGACTTTGCCGCGATGCACCAGATCGAGATCGACTATATGCCCGGCCAGATGTCGGTGGCGCACAAGAAGCGCTATGTCGACGACTACAAGGCGCATGCCGAGATCATGGCAAACCGGTTCGGTTATCCGCACATCTCATTCATGGATGCCGCGGAGACAGCCGAGCGGCTGGGCTCGACGCATTATTTCGGCGGCACCCGCGACACCGGCACCGGCCACATCCATCCGCTGAAACTGGTCATCGGCACCGCAAAGGTGGCGGCAGAGGCCGGCGCAAAGCTTTTCGAGCAGACGCCGTCGACCGGCATCACCTCCGGCGGCGGCAAGGTCAGGGTTGCGACGCCGAAGGGCACGATCACCGCCGCTAAATGCCTGATCGGGGTCAATGCCTATGGCGGCACGCTCGAACCGGTGAGTGCCGCGCATATCATGCCGATCGGCTCGTTCATCGGCGCGACGGTACCGCTGGGAGCCGATTCCAAAATACTGCCGGGTGGCGAGGCGGTCGACGATTCGCGCTTTGTCGTGCGCTATTTCCGCAAATCGAAGGATGGGCGGCTGCTGTTTGGCGGGCGCGAGATCTATGCGGTCAACGATCCCAAGGACATCCACATCCACATCCGCCGGCAGATTGCCGAGATTTATCCGGCACTGAACGACGTCGAGATCACCCATGGCTGGGGCGGCTATGTCGGCATCACCGTGCCGAGAAAGCCGTTCGTGCGCGAAGTGATGCCCAATGTGACCTCGATCGGCGGTTATTCCGGCCACGGCGTCATGCTGTCGAACTTTTTCGGCAAGCTTTATGCCGAGACGGTCGCCGGCAACCGCGACCGGCTGAAGCTGATCGAGGACCTGAAAATTCCACCCTTCCCCGGCGGCCGGCGTTTGCGCGCGCCACTGCTCTTCCTTGCGCTCAACTGGTACGCGTTGCGGGACAGGATCTAACCAGACGTTGCAGAATCCTTAACCAGGGCGCAGAATTCCCGCCAAGGGCGCAGTGATGCCACAATCGCGGGCGAAAGATGATGCTCGTGGGCAGCTGAACGGGGAATTTTTGCGGGCCTGCCCGCTTTTGGTTTGGGACCGATGCCGATCGAAATGCCGGCTCTCCGGCATGGGTCGTAAGAACATCGGCCCGCAAATGGAGGTGGCAAGTGTGAGAGAGCCCTTCAGTTTCGGCGCGCCGGAACGACGGCGCCTTGCGATGCAATTCGGTTACGATATGCGGCCGACGTTCTGGCACGGGGTCCGGTCGAACGCGCATCTGGTGATAGCCGCGCTTGGCACGGTCGCACTGCTCGGCGTTGCCGCGGTGGCACTGTGGCTGGCATTGCCGGCAAATGAGCGACAAGCGGCCGCAAGTCCTGAGCAGATCGTTCCGACCATCCCGGTCAAGACGACGAAGATCATGCCTGCCAAGGTTGCTGCGGCGCCGCGGACGACGGGCAAGGCAGATGCGGTTTCCCCAGCGGTGGCCGCGGCGGAAGCCGAGATACCAGCGCTGGCTCCCAACGATCCGCGCTGGACAGGGCCAAAGACGGCATCGGCCGCCGCCACGGCAGCATCCGACCAGCTGGCAAGCCAGACCGAGCAGGCGACCGATAAATCGTCTGCTTCGGTGGCATTCGCCGACCCGGCAGCAAAACCCGACGCTGCGGCATTGTTTGCCAAAGTCGCGGCTCCCGGCAGCTCAACGAAAAACAGCGGGCCCGATGGCGCGCAGACCGCCGCCATCCCCACGCCTAAGCCGCAACTGCCGACGCAGACTTCGAGCGAAGACGACAACAGCACCAAGGCAAATTCCGGAAGAGCCAATACTGCCGGTACCGGACGCATCCTGAGATCCGTCACCATGCGCACCGCCCCAAAAAAGAATGCAGCCGCCATTCTCACCGTGCCGGCCAAGACCTCGGTGCAGGTGATGAGCTGCAAGCAATGGTGCCAGATCGTCTACAACGGCAAGCGCGGCTGGATTTACAAGAGCTACGTCAAAACCGGGGCGTAGGGCCGGCAGAGCGATTGCGGGTCGCTCGCCATCAGCCAGTCCTTCGCCGGAGGCCCCGGCCGTTCAAATACAACGTCCGCCGTCGACTTCCAGCGCCACGCCAGTGATGAAAGCCGCTTCGTCCGAAGCAAGCCAAAGCGCGGCATTGGCTATGTCGAGCGGCGTCGAAAGCCGGCCGAGCGGGATCGACGCGCGGAACTTCTCGCGGATCTCGAGTGTGTCGGCGCCCATGAATTTCGCGAGCATGCCGGTCTCGCCGGCAACTGGGCAGAGGCAGTTGACGCGGATGTTCTTCGGCGCGAGTTCCACCGCCATCGATTTGGTCGCGGTGATCGCCCAGCCCTTCGATGCATTGTACCAGGTGAGGCCAGGCCGCGGCCTGATACCGGCCGTGGAGGCCGTCGTCAGGATGACGCCACCGCCTTGCCGTTCCATGACCGGCACCACTGCAAGCGCTGCGTGGTAGATCGCCTTCATGTTGACTGATGTGATCAGGTCGAAGGTCGCTTCGTCGACTTCCAGCATGTCACCGTTGCGATGGGTGTAACCCGCGTTGTTGACCATGATGTCGATGCGGCCGAAGGCGCTCATTGTGGCATTGACCATGTCGTCGAATTCGGACCGCAGCGAGACGTCGGTCTGGGTCCAGATCGCCTTTTCGCCGATCTCGCCGGCAACGCGCTCTGCGCCCTTGGCGTTCAGATCGGCGACGACTACCCGCGCGCCCTCCTCGGCAAAGCGCCTGGCCATGCCCTCGCCAAAGCCCGAGGCAGCGCCAGTGATGATTGCGACCTTGTTTTTGAGGCGCATGCTTTTCTCACTCATCGTTGAAAGCGATCGATGACGCGTTTGGCCATGGCCATCGAAAGATGTGTGTCCATTGCCGATTTCTTCTTTGGCTTTCGCTGCCATCCGGCTCTATGCTGCAACTGCGAAGGCTCCGGAAGCATCGCTTGCCGACAAGCCTCCGGCCAGCGCCGGTGTCAAGAGCACACGCGGATGTGACGCAATGGCACTGGCAAGTTTAAATCGATTAGATTATATCAGCCGCGTTATCGCGACCGGCGTCACAGCGGACAGACCATGACCAGCCAGATCATTCCCGTCGACCCTTTCGACTTCATCATTTTCGGCGGCACCGGCGACCTGTCGGAACGTAAGCTTCTGCCGTCGCTGTACCACCGGCAGCGCGACCACCAGTTTTCCGAGCCGACGCGCATCATCGGCACATCGCGTTCGAAGATGACCGACGAGGAATTCCAGTCGTTCGCCAGGCAGGCGATTGCCGATCATGTGAAACCGGAGGATATCGACGCCACGGAACTGAAGACGTTCCTCGCGCGGCTCTCCTATATCCCGGCAGATGCAACCACAGGTGCCGGCTTCGACAGGCTGAAGAAGGCGATCGGCGACAGCGAACACATCCGCGCTTTCTATCTGGCTGTGGCACCGGCGCTGTTCGGCGACATCTCGCACAAGCTGAAGGAGCACGGGCTGATCACGCCGAATTCGCGCATTGTGCTGGAAAAGCCGATCGGCCGCGATCTCGCTTCGGCGCGCGCGCTCAACGACCTGGTCGGCGACGACTTCCATGAAAGCCAGATTTTCCGCATCGACCACTATCTCGGCAAGGAGACGGTCCAGAATTTGATGGCGCTGCGCTTTGCCAACGCGCTCTACGAGCCGCTTTGGAATTCCGCCAATGTCGATCATGTGCAGATCACCGTGGCCGAGACTGTCGGCCTGGAAGACCGCGTCACCTATTACGACAAGGCCGGCGCATTGCGCGACATGGTGCAGAACCACATGCTGCAGCTGCTCTGCCTGGTCGCGATGGAGGCGCCGTCGTCGATGGACGCCGATGCCGTCCGTGACGAAAAGCTGAAGGTGCTGCGGGCGCTGAAGCGCATCAACGGCAACGAAGCGCCGAAGCACACGGTGCGCGGGCAGTATCGTGCCGGCGCCTCGGCCGGCGGGCCGGTGAAAGGCTATGTCGAGGAACTCGGCAAGAACAGCAACACCGAGACTTTCGTTGCGCTCAAGGCCGAGATCGGCAACTGGCGCTGGGCGGGCGTGCCGTTCTACCTCCGAACCGGCAAGCGGCTGGCGACCCGCGTTTCGGAGATCGTCATCGAATTCAAGCCGATCCCGCATTCGATCTTCGGCGAGAGCGCCGGGCCGATTTCCGCCAACCAGCTGGTCATCAGGCTGCAGCCCGACGAGGGCGTCAAGCAGTTCATCATGATCAAGGATCCGGGGCCGGGCGGCATGCGGCTGCGCCAGATTCCGCTCGACATGAGTTTTGCGCAATCCTTCGACGGCCGCGCCCCCGATGCCTATGAGCGGCTGATCATGGACGTCATCCGTGGCAACCAGACGCTGTTCATGCGCCGCGACGAGGTCGAGGCGGCGTGGAAATGGATCGACCCGATCCAGGACGCCTGGGAAAGCGGCAGGCAAGAGGCGCAAGGCTACACCGCCGGCACATGGGGCCCCTCGGCCTCGATTGCGCTGATCGAACGCGACGGGCGGACATGGCACGAGAGCAATTAGGCGGCGCCTACAACTGGCACGAATTTGCCGGACGCCAGGAGTTGGCGACAGCGCTTGCCGGCCACGTCGCCGGCCGTCTGTCAAAGGCGATCGCCGAGCGCGGCACGGCGCTGCTTGCGGTCTCGGGCGGCACGACGCCGGCGAAATTCTTCGCGGCGCTTTCGACCGTTCCGATCGCCTGGGAAAAGGTGACGATAACATTGGTCGACGAGCGCTTCGTGCCGCCCTCATCGCCGCGCTCCAATGCCGGCCTGGTTGCCGCCAACCTGCTGCAGAACGCGGCCGCCGACGCGAATTTCGTGCCGCTCTACCACGCCGCGGCAAGTATCGAGGGTACGGCGGTCTCCGACAGTGAGGCGCTGCAAGTGCTGCCCTGGCCACTCGACGTCGTTGTGCTCGGCATGGGAACTGATGGCCACACCGCCTCGTTCTTTCCGGATGCCGACAACCTGGCAAGATTGCTCGATCCGTCGTCGCAAAGGATCGTGCTTCCGGTTTATGCGGCAAGCGCCGGCGAGCCACGGCTGACGCTGTCACTGGCGCGGATCATCAAAGCCGCCTTCATCGCGCTGCATATCGAGGGCGCGGAAAAACGCAGCGCATTCGAGGCCGCGCTTGGAACTGGAACACGAAAGCCCATTCGCGCCGTGCTCGATGCCACTCAAAAGCCCGTAGAGGTTTTCTGGGCACCCTGATCTCAACTTGGCTGCAGGTCCCGGCAACAGCCGGAAGGTGTTTGCGGGACCTCGCCTGAAAGGACCGACCGCCATGACCGCAAGACGCGATATCGAAGCCATCACCCAGCGCATCCGTGAGCGCTCCAAGCCCGGTCGCGAGGCCTATCTCGGCCGCATCGCCGAAGCCTCGAACCGCACCGCCAACCGGGCCGTGCTGTCCTGCGGCAACCTGGCCCACGGCTTTGCCGTCTGCAGCCCTTCCGAAAAGGTGGCACTTGGCGGCGACCGGGTGCCGAACCTCGGTATCATCACCTCCTATAACGACATGCTGTCGGCGCATCAGCCTTTCGAGACCTTTCCGGCGCTGATCAAGGATGCGGCGCGCGAGGCCGGCGGCATCGCCCAGGTGGCCGGCGGCGTGCCGGCGATGTGCGACGGCGTCACCCAGGGCCAGCCCGGAATGGAGCTGTCGCTGTTCTCGCGCGACGTGATCGCCATGGCCGCGGCAATCGGCCTGTCGCACAACATGTTCGATGCCGCCGTCTATCTCGGCGTCTGCGACAAGATCGTGCCTGGACTGGTGATCGCGGCGCTGACCTTCGGCCATCTGCCGGCGGTCTTCATCCCGGCCGGGCCGATGACGACCGGCATTCCGAACGACGAAAAAGCCAAGATCCGCCAGCTCTATGCCGAGGGCAAGGCGGGACGGGCCGAACTGCTCGAAGCGGAATCAAAATCCTATCACGGGCCGGGAACCTGCACTTTCTACGGTACCGCCAATTCCAACCAGATGCTGATGGAGATCATGGGCCTGCACACGCCTGGCGCTTCCTTCGTCAATCCCGGCACGCCGTTGCGCGACGCACTGACCAGGGAGGCGACGAAGCGGGCGCTGGCGATCACCGCGCTCGGCAACGCCTACACGCCGGTCGGGCGGATGATCGACGAGCGCTCGATCGTCAACGGTATCGTCGGCCTGCACGCCACCGGCGGTTCGACCAACCACACCATCCACCTGATCGCCATGGCAGCGGCGGCCGGCATCGCCATTACCTGGCAGGATATTTCCGACATCTCGGAAGCCGTGCCTCTGCTGGCGCGAGTCTATCCGAACGGCCTTGCCGATGTGAACCACTTCCATGCCGCCGGCGGGCTCGGCTTCCTAATCCGCGAACTGCTCGACGCGGGCATCCTGCATGAGGATGTGCAGACGGTGTGGGGCGAAGGGCTGCGCCCCTACGCGGTCGAGGCCAGGCTCGGCGCCGACGGCGGCGTCGTGCGCGAGGCTTCGCCGCGCGAGAGCGGGGACGAGAAGGTGCTGGCGCCGTTCAAGAAGGCGTTCCAGCCGAGCGGCGGTCTGAAAGTGCTTTCGGGCAATCTCGGCCACGCCGTCATCAAGACATCGGCGGTCAAGCCGGAGCGGCGCATCATCGAGGCGCCGGCCAAGGTGTTCGACAGCCAGCAAGGCCTGAACGAGGCGTTCACGGCGGGGTCGCTGACCGGCGACTTCATCGCCGTCATTCGGTTCCAGGGTCCGAAGGCCAACGGCATGCCGGAATTGCACAGGCTGACCACCGTGCTCGGCATCCTGCAGGACCGCGGCCAGCATGTGGCGCTGGTCACCGACGGCCGCATGTCGGGCGCTTCAGGCAAGGTGCCGGCGGCGATCCACGTGACGCCGGAAGCGGCGGAGGACGGGCCTATCGCCAGGATCCATGACGGCGATATCATCAGGCTCGACGCCGAGGCCGGGACGCTGGAGGTACTGGTGCCAGCCCGCGATTTCGCACTGCGCCGCCCCGCGGACAGCGACCTCATAGGCAATGAATTCGGCTTCGGCCGCGAGCTTTTCGCCGGGTTCCGGCAGTTGGTGGGACGCGCCGACCATGGCGCCAGCGCCTTCGGTACGGCGTGATTTTTTCGGCAATAAGTAAGAGCGGCTAATGGCTGCTCTCCACTGGATTTATTGAACCGTCAGTTCGGCTCGCGCGCCGGCCCTGACCGTTACCGTGCCTTCCTTCGAGCTGTTGTCCGATTTCTCCGAAACCACCGCGTAGTCACCGGCCGACAGGGTGGCTTCATACTTCTGATCATAGGCGTAGCCGACCGACTTGCGGGTTCCGTCGATGGCCTTCCTGGCCTCGAATATCTCGATCTTCGAGGCTCCTGGCGCGGTTATCGTCAGCATGCCGGCGTTCATCGCGATCTTCAGATCCTGATGGTCGCCAACCTTGACGCTGAACGGCTGCTCGGCCACCGCAAGGTCGACCGTCGCGACCATTACATAATCGTCGGGCGGCAGATCGAACTTGCTGTCCGGACCGTAGGCATAAGTCACCTCCTGCCTGGTTCCGTCGACGTTCTTTTTCGCCTGGAGCACTTTGAAGCCGATGCCCGAACCCTCGGCCTTGTCGCCGCCGGCAGCATAATAGGCGTTGGCGACGACACGCCCGACGCCGACGATGATGTCCTTGTCGATGACCCTGCCGGCGGCAAGCGGGATCGTCTCGATAACCATGCCCTGGCCGATCGTGACCGTCACCTTCTGGTCACCGGCCGGCAGCACGACTTTCGTGTCACTGTAATAGGTCGGCGGGGTGTCGACGCCGGGATAGCCGATTACGACAGCCGCGCCGTCATCAACGTCCGCTCCTTCGCTCGGCCTGGGGTGGATGACCAGCGTGCCGGCATTCAAGTTGAAGTGCGGTTTGGCGACCTGGCCAGGCTCTATTGTGATCTTCTGTTCGGCCCTGGCCTCGCCGGCACGCGCGACGACGATATAGTCGCCCGGCTCCAGATTGCCTTTGTAGGTGCCATATTCGGTGGTGACGGGATCGCCGCGCGTGCCGTCGGAATTCGCCTTGTAGATCTCCCAGGCATTGCCGTCGGTGACGGGATCGCCACCCTCGGCAAGCACGACGGTGGGCACGAAATTGGACTCCGCCGGCTGAGCGGGCGCCGGCTGGGGAGCAGGCTGCGGGGCGGGAGTCGGTTCAGGGGCGGGTGGCGGAGGCGCGACGGTCTCGACGAGGGCGTCCTGCAATGCCTTTTCATCCGACGCTTCGATATATTTGCCGCCGGTATTGTCGGCGAGGCAACCGATCTGCTTGCCTTCGGCCGCCGTCAGGCCGAAGCCGACGACATTGACGGTGAAGTCGACGCCAGCAGCCTCCAGTTCCTTGCCGAGCGCACAGGGATCGCCGTTGCATGTCTCGATGCCATCGGTGATGAGCACGACCGTCGCCTTGTCCTCGGTGTATTTCAATGCTTCCGCCGCTTGCTTGACCGCGGCGGTCAACGGCGTCTTGCCCTGAAATTTCAAGCTGTCGGCCGCGGCTGAGATCGCACTTGCCGAGCCTGCCTGCGGTGGCACGATGAGTTCGATGTCGTCGCAACTGGCCTTCTCGCGATGGCCATAGGCCATGAAGCCTATTTCCTCCTCGGCCGGGACCGATTGCAGCACGTTCCGCAGCGATTGACGGGCGATTTCGAGCTTGGGCTTGCCGTCGATCTGCGCCCACATCGAGCCGGAGGCATCGAGAATGACGATGACGCGATCGGCGGCGAAGCCGAACCCTGTCGTCCACAGCAACAGGGCCGCCGCAGCGACGCTCTGCACAAATCCCGTCATCAAAAATCCCCCGTCAGTGGCCGCCGCTCGGCGCCGGAAAGCTATTTGACGCTGCGTCGCGACACAAGCCCGGGTGGAGTACGAAGCTGCGCCACCTCTGTGCAACCCTCAATAGGTCGTGCGGCGTTCCTCGGAAGGCGGCCGGCCGAATTGGAGCCGATAGCTCTGGGCAAAATAGGAATGCGAGGTGAAGCCGGTGGCGATCGCCACGTCGAGGATCGGCATGTTGGTCTGGCGCAGCAGTTCGCGCGCCCGCTCGAGTCTAAGCCGCATATAGTAGCGCCCGGGCGTCACGCTGAGATGGCGCAGGAACAGGCGCTCGACCTGGCGCACCGACAGGCCCGCCGACTTGGCGAGCTGCACCGCCGACAGCGGCTCGTCGAGATGGTCGGCCATCAGCTCGACGATGCGGCGCAGCTTCTCCGACTTGCCGGTCAGGTCGCGTTCCGGGCCGACGCGCTGGCGGTCCCCGGCCGAGCGGATGCGCTCATGCTGGAACTGGTTGGCGACGCCATTGGCGAGGCTCGAGCCGAAATCACCGCGCACGATCTCCAGCATCAGGTCGATCGATGTGGTGCCGCCGGCGCAGGTGTAGCGCTTTCGGTCGATCTCGAAGACGTTGCCGGTGCAGTTGATGTCCGGAAAGCGTTCGAGGAAGCCGGCGCGGTTTTCCCAATGAATGGTGCAGCGATAACCATCGAGCTGGCCTGCTTCGGCAAGCAGGTAAGAGCCAACCGAAAGCGCGCCGAGCGCATTGCCGCGCCGGCCCCAACTGCGCAGCGCTGCCAGCACCTTGCTCTTGCCGGGAAATTCCGTCGTCAGCCCGACCGAGACGAACAGGATATCGACCGGCGGCAGATCGGCAACCGCGTAGTCGATCTTGAGCGGCAGGCCGTTGGACGCCATGACGGCGTCGCCGTCGGACGACACCGTAGTCCAGCCATAGAAATCGCGGCCGAGCAGCCGGTTCGCCGACCGGAACGTGTCGATTGCCGCGGCCAGCGAGAACATGGAGAACTTGTCGACCAACAGAAACCCGAACTGCCGCCCGCCCTGAACGGGATCATTGGTGACCGGCCGTTCTAAGGGAACAGTGAGGTTCGGCAAGGACGCTGCTTTCTGGTCAGAAGGAAGGCCGTTTCAATCCGGCTGCGAGATAGGCGGAAGCTAGCGTGTTGGCCATCAGCATGGCAATGGTCATCGGCCCGACGCCGCCAGGCACCGGCGTGATGGCGCCGGCCGCCTTCGCTGCTTCGGCAAAGGCGACGTCGCCGATGAGGCGCGTCTTGCCTTCGCCCTTTTCAGGTGCGGCGACGCGGTTGATGCCGACATCAATGACGGTGGCGCCAGGCTTGACCCAGTCGCCGCGGACCATTTCAGACCGGCCGACGGCGGCGACCAGAATATCGGCGGTGCGGGCAAGCGCCGGCAGGTCCCTGGTCCGGCTGTGTGCGATGGTGACGGTGCAGTTGGCGGCAAGCAGAAGATTGGCCATCGGTTTGCCGACGATGTTCGAACGCCCGACGACGACCGCATTGAGACCGGACAGGTCCTTGCCGCGCACCCGTTCGATCAGCAGCATCGAGCCGGCCGGCGTGCAAGGCACGAAGGCGGTCTCGAGCTCGCCGGTGCCGAGCTTGCCGACATTGATGAAGTGGAAGCCGTCGACATCCTTCTCAGGCGCGATGGTCTGGATGATCTTGCCGGAATCGATATGGCCGGGAAGCGGAAGCTGCACGAGGATGCCGTTGATGGCCGGATCGGCGTTGAGCTGGCCGATGATCTTCAACAGGTCCGGCTCGGAGGTTTCGGCCGGCAGCGTGTGCTGAACCGAATGGAAGCCGCATTCCTTGGCGGTGCGGGATTTGGAGGCGACATAGACCTGGCTCGCCGGATCCTCGCCGACGATGACCACGGCGAGACCGGGCTGCCGTCCGCCCTTTTCCGCCAGTTCGGCGGTCAGGGCCTTGACCCGCCGCACCACCTCTTCGGCGACGCTTTTTCCGTCAATCAACTCAGCCATGAACCACCCTCGACGCCTATCGCGTAAGCCTGCCGCGTTAAAACATCCATGCGGCGCGCTCCAGATATCTTTTATGCAGGCCGTTGCCCAGAACCATGCGCTGCGGGCGGACATGCAGCGCGGCATTTTCACGAAAATCGAGCCGGGCAATCCCGTCAATGCGCCGTCGCATGCCGTTAACTCGAAACCGGCATGTTTTATTCGACGTTCAGAAATAGCGGCGATGCGTGCGGTTTTCGGTGAGCTCGCGAACCGCCTCCCGGAATTCGCGCAGGCTGGCGCGGATTTCCTCGATCTGGCTTTGCTGATCGGCGGCTTCCGAGGCCTGATTTGCCTTCCTCGACCAGGCCTGAGTATGGGCCGAATGCGGCGGCGCGGGTTGCTGCGGATAAGGTGCCAGACCGGCATAGAGCGGCTGCGGAGGGAAGGCGGGCGGCATCGCTGCGATGGAATTTGTCGCGGCGGAAGTCTCACCGGACGCCTCCGGCGCTCTGCCAGGCATGAGCCGGCTCAGCGCCGACAACACGGCACCGATCGGACCAGGACGTTTGGTACGCGCGACCTCGACCGGCTGAGCGGGAGGCGGCGCTGCCCGGTATGCTGCGTGATCGGCGGAACCGGCATCGGGGCCGCCAAGGGAGCCAGCGGGGCCGAAAAACCCATCGGCAGCTGCAGCCTCTTCCATCAGTATGGTGCCGGCCTTTGGCTCATCAGGATCGGGCTGGCTTATGCCGGCGGCTAACAACAGGATCGGACTGGCACGCGCTTCGCGGCGCGAGCGGGCAAGACGATGGCGTGTGGCGGCATCCTCGCGCCATGACGGGCCTGCGCGGTCTTCTAGCGAAACCAGCGATGCTTCGTCCTCGCCGCGCACCGCCTCGACGAGCGACAGCAAGGACTGCTCGTTCCTCCAGTGTTCACGATTTTTCCTATAAGCCATGGTTTCTGGAGCCTTCCCCTCGGGCTGGGACGTAGCGACCGCCACTGGTTAAGCGATGCTAAACAGGCATAGGAAATAAAAGGTTAATTTGGTCGCCGCGACTGCGCGACTACATGCGCATCCCAACCGCAAGGTCGGGGTTTCCGCCTGATCACGGTCCCAACAGGGCTTCCCCGTCCTGCCGCGAACGTCTATGGGGAAGCCATCTCTATGGGAGGCTTTCGATGACGATCAGGCTTGTTCTCGCCGGTTGCGGCAATATGGGCTACGCCATGCTCTCGGGCTGGCTGAAAGCCGGCAAGCTCGCTCCGGCTGCGGTGTTCGTGGTCGAGCCCAATGCCGAGTTGCGCAAGCGTGCCGAAGCACTGGGCTGCGCTGCCGGCGCGGATGCTGGCGCCATACCGGCGGACGCCGTGCCGGCCCTCGTCGTCCTTGCGGTCAAGCCACAGGTGATCCGCGACGTCACGGCTGGCTACATCCGCTTCAACGATGGCCGGACCACCTTCCTCAGCATCGCCGCCGGAACGCCGGTGGCCACGTTTGAAGGTATTCTCGGCGACCGCGCGCCGATCGTGCGCTGCATGCCCAACACGCCGGCGGCGATCGGCAAGGGCATGATGGTGGTGTTTTCCAACAGGCTGGTTTCCGACGAAACCAAACGCTTCGTCGCCGACCTGCTTTCGGCAAGCGGGCAAGTGGCCGATATCGACGACGAGGCCCTGATGGATGCGGTGACGGCAGTCTCCGGGTCGGGGCCGGCCTATATCTTCCATTTCATCGAAGCGCTGACCGTGGCCGCCGAGAAAGCCGGCCTGCCGACCGGGACTGCCAAGCTCTTGGCAATGCAGACGGTCTACGGCGCCGCCTCGCTGGCCGCCGAAAGCGGCGAGGAGCCGGGCGTGCTCAGACAGCAGGTGACCAGCCCCAACGGCACCACGGCTGCGGCCCTTGCAGTACTGATGGGCGAGGACCGGCTGACGCGCCTGCTCACCGAGGCGGTGGAAGCGGCGCGGCTGCGGTCTATCGAGCTGGGGAGGTAGGGCTTCTGGGGGAGCCGGTCGGCGGTGACGATCGATCGTTCCTTTCGGCATTAGCTACCGGTAGAAAGCCGTTACGCGGCGTTCCTTCGCGCCCTCCACTGTCCTGCCGACATCAAAATCGCGATAGCCTAGAATGTCGACAGATATCAGCGATGCCCCCACAAGTCGTCGATCTCGTCCTTGTTCAGGGGCCGCCCGTCTTTGCCGGCTTTGGCTTTGAGATCATCGACAATGGCCGCGAGCCGCTCTGCCAGAGAAAGGCGTCCATTTTCCCGCTTCAACTCGGATTCACGGACCTCAGCCATCACCAAGATTCCCATACAGCATCTCGTCCTGCAGCCGGCGCAAGGCGAACAGCCCGGTCGTCGGGTCGGGCGCGGCATTGTCGGCGGTGAGCAATTCGCCTTTCCTCACCGGTTTCAGCACCTTGCCGCCTTCGAGCAGACCGACCGGCACGGCGCGATGGGCGCGGGCCTGTTCGACGGTCATGGTCCAGGAGCGGTAGCAGGTCTCGCCGATCGCATCGAAAACCTCGCCTGCCGCCAGATCCCGCTTGGCCACCGCGCAGACCTCGGCCACCGGCCGCGGCAGCGGCACCATGTCGGGCTTGCCGTAAAGCGCGATGCGAGCGGCCGTCAGCGGCACTTCCAGCGAGGTCAGATGGTAGGGCCTGAAGAAGCTGTAATAGGGACCGTGGCCGATATGCAGATCGTCCATGCGCTCGATGATGCGCGGATGCGTCGCCTCGACGATGACGAAGACACCGGGCGCCACGCCCTTGCCGACGGTGTAGTCGACGACGCCCTTCTTCGACAGAATGCCGCCCTGCTCGCGCGGGATCAGCACCTTGACCAGCTCGTCGCGATCGGCCTTGGGGCCGTGCATGCCGGGAACGTCGGGCACCAGCCCGGTGGCGTTGGCAATGGCGCACATCTCGACCATGGTTTTCGAGCCGTCGACGAACTCGACCAGCATGCGCGGATTCATGTTGCGGCGCAGCGCCTCCTCGCGGTAGTCGTCGGGAACGGCGTCGTGGTTGAGAGGGTTGTTTTTGCCCTTGCCGGCGGAGACGATGGTGTAGCCGAGCGCCGAGGCGAACTCGATCAGCTCCATGCAGCTCGACGGCTCGTCGCCGGCGCCGACCGAATAGACGACGCCGAGCCGGTCGGCCTGCTGCTTTAGATAGCAGCCGATGGTAACGTCGGCCTCGACATTCATCATCACCAGGTGCTTGCCGTGCTGCATCGCCATCAGGTCGAAATCGGCGGCGACCCCGGGCTTGCCGGTGGCATCGATGACGACATCGATAAGCGGATTGGTGACCAGCATTTCGTTCGAGGTGACGGCAATCTTGCCGCTTTCGATCGCCTGGCTGACCTTCGAAGCGCTGTCCGCTTCGGCTGCCATCGCCTGGTCGCCATAAGCAATGCGGATGGCGTCACGCGCCGTATGCGGGCGGCGCGTCGAGATCGCGCAAACCGAAATGCCCGGCATCAGCATGCCTTGAGTCACCAGGTCGGTGCCCATCTCGCCCGAACCGATAACGCCGATGCGCACCGGGCGGCCTTCCGCGGCGCGCTTGGCAAGATCGCGGGCAAGCCCGGTCAAGGCGACATTGGTCATACTGGAACGTCCACTGCTTTAAGTCTTTGTTTTTATGCATGTCGTTGTCCCAAAACCGCGGCACACTTTTGGGCGACATGCATTATGAAGCGGGAATAGCAGGGAACGGCAACCCATTGCCAATCGAAACCGGCCGCGGCCACCTTTTCCTGTGCGCTATTGCAATTCGGCCAGCAAGGCTTTTGCCTCGGCAAGGTTCTTGGCGGAGCCGGCGGCAAGGTCGTCCATCTTGCGCTCACTGAAGATGACGAGCGCATGCTCGCAGGCGCCTATCGCTTCCTCGACCATTGCCCTCTGCTTGCGGGCAGCACCCAGATCGGTAAGCACATCGCACAGGCTGTCCTCGGTGAAGGCGACGCCCGGCACCGAACCGATCTTCTTCTGCACAGCGATCGCCTCGCGCAGGATCGGCACTGCCTCCTCGAATTTGGCGACGTTGTCTTCGGCGCGGCCGGCGAGCGTCAGCTGATAGCCGATCTCGTTTTGCAGGCTCGCCCAGCGGTCGGGGTCGCGGTCGCGGCCGACCTCGTCTGCGAGCGCCCGGTTGACGGCGACCGCTTCGGCGAACAAAGCCGGCGAAGGCTCTTTCGCGCCGATCATGCCAAGCACATTGGCCAGGCTTGCCTGCGTGCTGGCCCAGGGTTCGGGGGCGCGGTCGCGCGTGCGCACGCTCTGGATCGAGCGATAGATGCCGGCCGAGCGCTTCAGCAGGGCGACGTCGTCGCGCCAGTAGCCCAGCGTCGACAGCGCGCTGGCCAGGTTTGCCTGGTTGCGCAGCCATTCGTCGGCATCCCTGTCGCGGCTCATCACCGTCAGTGCCGCCTCATAGGCCTGGACAGACTTGGCCATGGCGTCCGGATCGGAGCTGGCGTTTGCCTGCATCATGCGGGCATTGCCGAGGTCGCCTTCGACCGAGGCCCAGAGCGAGCGGTCGGGCAACGTGGCATAGACGGCCAGTGCCTTTTCATGCGCGGCCGCCGCCTTCTGGTAGAGCGATGGGTCATTGGCGCTGCCGGCAAGGTAGTAATAGGCAGTGCCTAGTTCGTTCTGCAGCTGGGCGTGATCTTCCGGCACCGTGGCGAGGTCGTAGAAGGGCAGCGCCGCTTCTAGCGCCGTCGCCGACTGGCGGAACGCTTCGCCGTCCTGCGTGCGGTCGCCCAACACCAGGAGCACGTGGCCCAGGCCCCATTGCGTTGCCGCCCAGGCGTCAGGATCGCTGTCACGGCTCTGCACTTCGAGCGCCGCACGATAGGCCGCCGCCGAGCGCTGGAGCGCCTCGTCCGGACCGCCATTGGCCTTGCCGAGCATGGAAAGTGCTGCACCCAGCCGGAACTGCGTCTTCGCCCAGTCCTTCGGGGCGCTGTCCTTGCTTCGCACGGTGAGCGCTGCACCATAGGCGGCGACCGCTTGTTCCAGCACCGCTTTGTCGTTGGCGCGGTCGCCCCAGGTCGACAAAGCGTTGCCGAGACTGTGCTCGATCGAAGCAAACTCGATTGGAGCAGCGGCGGCGGTATAGATCTGCGAGGCCTCGCGATAGGCGGACGCCGACTCCCGGAGATAGTCGATGCCGGTGTCCCGATCGCCAAGCGTCGCATAGACTGAGCCTAGATTCTGCTTCAACGAAGCCCAGTCGAGCGGCAGCTTTTCGCGCGGATATTCAGAAAGTGCGGCCTCATAGGCAGCGATCGCCTCGAGCAGCGCGTCGTTGCCTTCCTGCCTGGCTCCAAGGCGCTGCAAGGCATTGCCAAGCGTCAACTGGCCGTTCGCCCAGCTCGCCGGCGCATGCTCGCGCGTCCAGACCGCCAGTGCGGCCTCTGCGGCCTCCCGAGCATGCTGAAGCGTGGCGATGTCGCCATTGATCTGGCCGATCGATTCCAGCGCCGAGCTCAAATTATTCTGGATCGTCGCCCATTGCGCCGGGGCGCGCTCGCGCGTCATCTCCTCGGTCGCAGCCTGATACGCGGCCACTGCCTGCTCAAGCGTCGGCACGTCTTTTTCACGCTCGCCAAGGCGAAACAAGGCCGCGCCGAGATTGACCTGGCTCAACGCCCAGTCGAGCGGGACGCGCTCTCTGCGGTATTCGGTCAGCGCGGCGCGATGCGCTTCGATCGAAGCGCGGAAACTGTCGATCGTGGCCTGGCGCTCGCCGATCTCGGACAGCACGATGCCGAGATTATTCTCAGTCGCCGCCCATTCGAGCGGCATTTTTTTCGCCGCTTGCACCGCGAGCGCCGCGCGGAAGGAGGCGACGGCCTTGTCGAGCAGTGCGATACCATTCTCGCGCTGGCCGAGCCGCCAATAGACGGTGCCGAGATTGCCAAGCGTCGAGGCCCAGTCGTCCGGATCGGCGTCGCGTGTGTAGACGGTCAGCGCCTGGTCGAAGGCGGCAGCCGCCTTGTCGAGGTTTTCGCGACCGGCCTCGCGTTCGCCCAGCGTCGACAGTGTGGTGGCGAGATTGTTTTGCGTGGCAGCCCATTGCCGCGGGCTGTTTTCGCGCGACACATAGGTCAGCGCCTTTTCATAGGCAGCGACCGCCTGCACCAGAAAGGCATTGTCGCCAGAGAAAGAACCATGCGCGGAGAGCGCCTGGGCCTCGGCTGCCTTGTAGAACCAGGCTTCATGGTCGTCCCATTTCTCGACCTGCTCATAGGCCTTGGCATAGTCCTGTGCTGCCGCCTGATAGCGGAAGGAAATTTCGTAGGTTTTGGCGCTGTCGCCGAAAACCTCGGCAAACTCGAACCGACGCGCCTTGAGGTCGGCTTCGGCCTGGTCGACGGTCTTCGACAGTTCGCCAACGCGGGCCTTGGCCTGTTCATGGATTTTCTGCGCTGCTTCGAGTGCGCCTTCTTGCACCGCCTGCTCGGCCAGTCTTGAAAGCCGCACGATTTCCGGATCCTGGCTCTTCAGCGTCGCCTGCTCGGCTAGTACCTGTTTCAGCCGCTCGGTCTGGCCGCGCAGCAATTTATCGAGCTCGGCCGCATCCCTGGGTTTCTCGGTGCCCAGCGTCTTCAGCATGGCGTAGAGCGCATCCATCGGTACGCCGCCGTCGCGGGCGATCGTCTCGATCTGGCGGCGTTGCGGGTCGGGCAGCGTCGAGATCGTCACCAGCAGCCGGCGACGCTCGCTGAGTATCTCGCCCTCTTCGCCTTTCGGCACCTCGGCGGGCGTACCGAAATAGAGCAGCCGGCGCAGGCTCTCATTGACCCACGGCCGCTGCCGGCCGCCGGTCTTGAGATAGACCTCCTCGCCGATCATGCGCAGCACGGTGCCGAATTCCTCGCCGCCCATCATGTCGATGTGACGTAATATGGCTGCCGCATAGGGGCTGTTGCCGTCTGCGGGACCGTCGAGCGCCACCTTGCCGGGCTCGGCGGCAAAGCCGATGACCTGGCCCAGGCTGTCATCCGCCGCACCCTTGGCCGGCGCTCTGCCGTTCAGCGCCACGACGCTGCGGGTTTCGCCAAGGCCGCCGGCGCCGATCGGCTTGCCCGCTTCGCCCGGCGTCAGTTTGAGCAGCGTGCCCGGTGGAAACGGATCGTTGCGGCAGGCATCGAGCAGCACGATGGTGACCGGCACCTTGGCCTTCAGCTCGGCCACGATCGATGACAGCGGCACCAGCTTCTCGCCGGCATCGTCGAGCGCTGTAATGTCGGTATCGACCGGCACCAGGAAATTCTCGCCGCCGGCTTCGATGCCGTGGCCGGAATAGTAGATAATGGCGACGTCGGCACCCTCGGCATCGTCGACGAAGCCTTCGAGGTCGCGTCGCAATTTGCGCGCGTCGCGATTGGTCGCGACATCGGTTTCGAAGCCGAGCCTGTCGAACATATCCTCGATGGCGCGGGCGTCGTTTTCCGGATTGGGCAGCTTGCCGACATGCTCATAATCGGACTGCCCGATGACGAGCGCGACGCCCTTAAGCGCCTTCGGCTCTTCAGCCCGCGCAGGAACCAGCGCGCACAAAAGTGCAAGCAGCGCGGCAAACGCCACGCCTATGCGCCCTGTTGCCCCTGAAAACAGCATCGTCGTCCCACCCCAAACCCAGCGCGCCATCTTCCGCAACGGCATGGCATCATGATGGCCGGCGCGTGGCAAGTGTTCGGGCAAGAGGTGTTCTTGTCGTGGGGAAGGGAGGCAGGAATGTCATGCTGCTCCGCGCCCCCTCCTGTCCCGCCGGCCTCTCGCCCCTCGCCCAGCGCTGCGCGGCCGCTACTTGTTTGTTGACAGGCATGCGAGGCCTACATGTGGAATTTGGCAGCAGAGGGCTGGAGGCTCCTCAAGCAGAGCGTCATCGGCTTCATCGACGACAATGCGCTGAGCCATGGGGCGGCGATAGCGTTTTATGCCACGACCTCGCTTGCGCCGATCCTGCTCATCGTTGTCGCTATTGCCGGCATGGCCTTCGGGCACGAGGCGGCGCAACTCGCCCTTTCGGCACAGATCGCTGGCCTGATGGGGCCGCAAAGTGCCGAGCTGCTGCAGGCGACGATCGAGAGCGCCTCGCAGAAGGAAGCGGGAACCCTTGCCAGCATTCTGGGGCTGGTCACGCTGTTCGTCGCCGCATCCGGCGTGTTCGGCGAAATGCAGCTGGCGCTGAACGAAATCTGGAAAGTCAAACCGAGCGGGGCAACGATTTCACGAATGGTGCGGGCACGCATTGCAAGCCTGGGCCTGGTCGCCGCGCTTGGTTTCCTGCTGCTGGTGTCGCTGGTCGTAAGCGCTGCAATTTCGGCGCTCGGAGAGGTCATCAACGCCGACCTGCCGTTCGGCACCATCATCCTGAGCGCCATCAACGGGATCGTCTCGTTTGCCCTGATCACACTGCTGTTTGCCGCAATCTACAAGGTGCTGCCGGACCGCAGCCTGCAATGGCGCGATGTCGGCATCGGCGCCGCGGTCACCGGGTTTCTGTTCACCATCGGCAAGTCGCTGATTGGCTGGTATATCGGAACCAGCGCCATCTCATCATCATACGGCGCGGCCGGCGCCCTGCTCGTCGTGCTGTTATGGGTCTATTATTCAGCGGAGATATTTCTGCTGGGCGCCGAATTCACGCGAGCCTATTCGGTTCGACATGGCAGCCGGTCCGATTTGAAGAACAAGGTGGAATTGCATGGCAAATGAGTTCACGCCGAAATTCGACCTAGCCGACGAGGTGGTGGTGGTCACCGGCGCCTCGCGCGGCATCGGCCGCGCCAGGACAACCGCACTGGGTCAAACCTAGTGTCCGGCTTCCTCATTCATTGCCGGCAAGCCAACGGACCATATTCGCCATCAGTCTTCCGTAGAACGGCCACGCGAGGAAATCCTGCGAGAGCCAATGCGGGCCGATATCGGTTGCCCAGGCAATCGTGCGGCCGCGGCCATGGCTATCGACGGCAAGGAGCGGCCAGTCGGTGCCGCGATGGTGGCAGGTCGCCAGAAGCCGGGACGAACCGTCGCGCCTGAATTCCAGCTTGTTCATGCCGAGAATCGGCGGCAAAGGCCCCTCCACCCCGGAAAAAATCGGATGTGACGACTGCAGGATGGAGGCCTGCAGGCCTTGCGGCACCTCCATGCCGTCGCAGTAGGGTAGGCAATGGACCGGCAGAACGTCCTCGACCGGGGTGTCGTGGAAACGCGCCGTCCCGAACATGCCCTGAAAGCCCATATAACCGCCGGCCAGCATCAGCCCGCCGCCACCTTCGACATAGGCCTTGAGCACATCGAGGCGGTTGACGCCGACACGCCCGGCGCGGGCATCCGGCGTCACCAGCAATGTCAGGGCGCCGACATCGGAGATCACCACCGCCTGATATTGGGCGAGCCCATCGAGGTCATAGGGAAACTCCGCGCTGCAACGCTCGCCGCCGATCTGCGTGACCGCGATGCCTTCAGTGGCCAGCGCGGCATTGAAGGCCGTCGCGCCATTTGTCAAGGCCGCACTTGTAAGCACGTCGCTGCCGATGGCGATCGACGTCGTCGCCGCAAAGGTTTCGCCCGCAAGCAAGATCTTCATTGCCGCCCCGCACTGTTTTCATTTCGAGAGGTTTTTGGGAAGGGCGCCGGATGGACCGGCGCCCCCTAGAACTCAAGCTCTACAGGATCAGAATTTGAACTCGGCCAGATTTTCGGGAGTTACGATCTTGGCCGGACCAAGGATCAGTTCGCCGCCGGCGCCAATCGTGTATTCGCCGAGCCTGCCTGCCGTGAACTTCTCACCCTCCTTGCCGGTGATCTTGCATTGCGCAAACGCCTGGGCCGTCTGATAGGTAAGATAGCCAAGATCGGTGACGTTCCACCAGATATCCTGAGCCGCTTCGTCCTTGATGTATTTCGAGATCAGAGTGGCCGGCGCGAGGCCGGTCAGCTTGACCTTGCCGATCATGCCCGCTTCCTCGAGTGCACGCGCGGCCGCCGGAAGGCCGATGCCTGCCGGGACGATGATCACCTTGAGATCGGGAAACGCCTGCACCAGCGCCAATGCCTGCTGCTGGTTGATCTGTTCGCTTTCTTCGCCATAGGCCACCTGCACCAGCTTCATTTTGGAGAACTTCGGCTCAGCCGCCATTTTCGCCTTCATGAAGTCGATCCAGGCATTCTGGTTGGTCGCCGTCGGCGTCGACGACAGGATCGCGAATTCGCCTTCACCGCCGCTGAGGGCGAATGCACTTTCGAGCATCATCTCGGCGAGGCTGTCGCCCTTCACCTGATTGACGAACACCGCACGCGCATCGGCGGCCACATCGGAGTCATACGAAATCACCCTGACGCCCTGCTGAACGGCGCGCTTCAGCGCAGGCGCGACGGCGTTGGCGTCGTTGCCGGCAATTGCGATGACTCCGACCTTCTGCGAGACAAGGCTGTTGATGAATTCGATCTGCGCCTCGGCGGTCGCCTGCGATGGGGCGACCTGGGTAGCGGTGCCGCCAATTTCCTTGGCTGCCTCTTGTGCGCCTCCAAAGGCCACTTTGAAGTAGGGATCCGTGTCGAGCTTGGGCAGGAAACCGACCGTTACGGGTTCCTTGGCGCACTCCTGGCTGAAGGCCAGCGAGCTTTGCGCAAGCAGAACCGCGGATGCGAGCAGGGCTAATCTAAACGCTTTCATTGTGACTCCTCCGTCAAAATTCGGGCTTGAAGGAAGGGGCCCGAGATCACCCCTTTGTCTCGCGCATTGCGCGGGATCTGCTGAGCATCTCCTGTGTGGAGCGCCAGTAATTGCCGACCAGCAGCGAGCCGATCAGAAGCAGGCCGATGATCATGCCCTGCGCGTCGCCACCGATCTGGTTCAGCGCCAGCACGTTGCGGATGATGGCGATCAGGACCAGTGCCAGCATGACGCCGGTCAGGCGGCCCTTGCCGCCAAAGACGCTGACGCCGCCGAGCAGCACGATGGTGATGACGTCGAGCTCCATGCCGAGCGCATTGTTGGCGCGGGCGTTGGAAAGGCGCGCGGTATAGACGATGCCGGCCATCGCCGCGACGACGCCCGAGACGACGAACAGGTTCAGCACCATCCGGCGCGTGTTTATGCCGGAATAGCGCGCCACCTCGGGGCTGCCGCCGAGCGCGTAGATGCGCTTGCCGGTCGGCGTCTTCTGCAGCACGACCGCAAACACCGGCGCCAGCACCAGGAAGGGCACGATGGTCCACGGTATCTCGGTGCCAGGCAGGTTGTTGATGCCGAAATCGACGACCGCGGGCGGCAGGATGTTGACCGAGCCGGTGCCGAGCAGGATGTAGCCAATGCCTCGATAGAGCGCCATGGTGCCGAGCGTCACAACCAACGACTGCAGTCCGAGGCCCGAGACCAGATAGCCGTTGAAGGCGCCGAGCAGGCCGCCGATGACGAGCGTCAACGGGATTGCGGCAAGTGTCGGCACACCGGCCTGGACCAGCAAGCCAAAGACGACGGACGTCAGCGCCAGCACCGAGGCGATCGACAGGTCGATCTCGCGGGTGATGATGAGCAGCGTCATCGGCAGGATCAGCAATGCCTTTTCCGAGGCGCTGGCGGCCAGTTGCGAGAGATTGAAGCCGGAAACGAAATTCGGCACGAAGATCGCGGCATAGAGGAAGATGGCCACGCAAGAGGTCGCCAGCAGCAGATCCCAGAAGTCGATCGAACGGAGGAACTTTTTCACCGCGCCCTCGCCTGTCTTGCCTGCTCGGCCCGCCGCACGATGAAGGTGTCGATGCCGATGGCGACCAGGATCACGAGGCCGTAGACGCCCTGCAGCCACAGCGGGTCGACGCGCACCAGCGTCAGCCCGTTCTTGATGACGAGCAGCGTGAGCGCGCCGAGGATGATACCGAGCAGCGTGCCCGAACCACCGCGGATGGCGACGCCGCCGACCACCGCCGACGCGATCACGGTGAGTTCGAAGCCGAGCGCGACGCGTGCATCGATGGTCGCATAGCGCGATGCCCACAGCGCGCCGCACAGGCCGCCGAGCAGGCCGGCCATGCCAAAGGCCAGCAGAATGCGGCGGTCGACGGGGATGCCGATAAGACGCGCGCCGTCGGGATTGGAGCCGGCGGCGAACAGTTCGCGCCCGATCGCTGTGCGATAGAGCAGCACGTAGCCCAGGCACAGGATAACGATCGCGATGATGACGATCAGCGGCACGCCGGCGATCTTCAGGCCGGTCATGTCGAGCCAGGCTTGCGTGACTTCGTCGGCGCTGATCTGGTCACCGGCTGCCCAGATCGAGTTGAAGCCGCGGAACATCGACATCGAGGCCAGAGTGACGACGATCGCCGGGATCTTTCCCCTGGTGACGACGAGGCCGTTGATCAGGCCGGCGACGCCACCGACGGCGCATGCGGTTATCAGGCCAATGCCGATGTCGAGCCCTGGATAGGCCTGGACCATGCTGGCCGCCATGTAAGCCGACAGGCCGATCACCGCAGCGATCGAAAGGTCGATGTTGCGGGTGATCAGCACCAGCATCTGCGCGAGTGCTGCAACGACGAGCAGGGCGGCATCCATCGACACGGCGGTCAGGTTTGCAGCGCTCACCATGCGCGGGTTGATGATGGTGACGGGGACGGCGACCGCCAGCATCGCGGCGAGCAGACCGAACTCCCGCCGCTTCAGTATGTCGAGCGGTCCTTTTCTCTTCTCCTCGCCGGCGGCCTGTGCCGCCGCATCGGCGCTTTCGCCGGCCTTGGTCGCTGCTTCCAGCACCTTTTCCTGAGTGGCTTCGCCCCTGGCAAATTCGGCCGTCCGATGGCCTTCGCGCAGGACGATGATGCGGTCGCACATGCCGATGAGCTCGGGCATTTCGGAGGAGATCAGGATGATTGCCATGCCCTGGGCGGCAAGGTCGGCGATCATCGCATGCACTTCCGCCTTGGTGCCGACATCGATGCCTTGCGTCGGCTCATCGAGGATGAGGACGCGCGGCTCGGTGCGCAGCCATTTGGCCAACACCACCTTCTGCTGGTTGCCGCCGGACAGTTCCTTTACCGGCTGCGCGTAGCCGGAAAAGCGAAGCTTCATGCGCTTCAGCCAGTCCGAGACCAGATTGATCGCGCGGTTCGTGCCGTAGAAGCCGGAGCGGGCTGCCTTGTCGAGGACGGGCAGCACAGCGTTGTCGAGGATGGAAAAATCCATCACCAGGCTCTGGCCCATGCGGTCTTCCGAGACATAGGCGATGCGCGCATCCATGGCGTCGCGCGCCGAGGCGAAGCGCACTGCCTCGCCGTCGATCAGGATTTCGCCGGCATCGGGCTGGTCGATGCCGAACAGCACGCGCGCGATCTCGGTCCGCCCGCTGCCGACCAGGCCGCCGAGCCCGAGCACCTCGCCGGCATGGAGCTTGAGGTCGATATTGGAAAAGCCGCCGGCGTGCGAAAGCCCCCTCGCCTCCAGCACCAGTGCGCCGGTGGCGTGGCTTCGTTGCGGATAGAGGTCGGTGACCTCGCGGCCGACCATCATGCCGATGGCAGCGGCGCGGCCAAGCTCGGCCTTCGGCTTGACGCCAATGAGGCGCCCGTCGCGCAGCACCGCGATGCGGTCGGCGATGCGGAAGATCTCGTCCATGCGGTGGCCGACGAACATCATCGCGACGCCATGCAGCCGCAGGTCGGCGACGACGGTGAACAGCCGCTCGACCTCGCGCTGCGACAGGGCGGCCGTCGGCTCGTCCATGATCAGCACCCGCGCGTCGAGCGACAGGGCGCGGGCGATCTCGACCAGTTGCTGTTCGGAGGTGCGCAACGTTCCGAGCCGGGTTTCGGCCGGCACGTCGAGGCCGACTGTCGCCAGCACCCTGCGCGCGCCGGCAAGCATGGCGGCGTTGTCGATGCCGCCGAAGCGGTCGCGTGGCATATGGCCGAGATAGATGTTCTCCGCCACCGAAAGATCAGGGAAAAGACCGGGGTGCTGGTGCATGACCGAGATGCCGGCAGCCTGGGCGTCGTGCGGCGAATGGAAGACCACAGGCTTGCCATCGACTTCGACATGGCCGCCGGTCGGGAGATACACGCCGGCCAGCAGCTTTACGCAAGTGCTCTTGCCGGCGCCGTTTTCGCCAAGCAGAGCCAGCACCTCGCCTGAGCGCAATTCGAAGGACGCGTCCTTGAGGGCGATCGTGCCGCCGAAGGCTTTTGTCGCCTGAACCAGGGCAACGGGGACAGCCGCGTCGCTCTTCACCATGGCGTCGGCTTCGCCTAATGCGCCCAAGTGCAGCACCTTTCCTCCCTGGTCCTGTTTTTTCAATTTGCTATATTAAATGGCCGAATGCCGCAACTGGAAAATTGACTTCCATGGCCGCGAAGGGCACTGTCGCGTCGCGCACGGGTGCGATTGGAGTGCTCGACCCCGCGGCAGCCTCAAAGCTGCAAGCGGCTGGAGTGGCTCTGCGGGAATGAATGGGGAGGCGCCGGTTTTGTCCGGAAAAGGCAGCAATTCGGTCAAGGTTCGGCATTATAACGAGCGCTTCGTGCTTGATGCCATTCGCCGCCTGAAGGAGGCATCCAAGTCCGATCTGGCGCGCGCCGCAAATCTGACGCCGGCCGCGGTCGCCACCATTGTCGACGGGCTGGAATCTTCCGGATTCGTAAAGCAAGTGGGAAAAAGGTTCGGGCAACGCGGATCGCCGTCCACTCTCTACCGACTTGCACCTGAGCGTATCTACAGCGTCGGCATCAAGATCGGCCGGCGCGCGCTGGAAGCCGTGCTCGTCGACTTTGCCGGCGAGGTCCGCTCGCGCGAGTCGCACGAATATCGCTTTCCGGATCCCGACATGGTGCTCAAGGCCGGCAACATGTCGCTGGCCAATTTCGACATGCTGGTCGAGGGGCTTGGCGATGCCAGCATCGTCGGCGTCGGCATCGCCTCGCCATATTTCCTCGGCGGCTGGAGCGAAGAGCTCGGCTTTCCCGACGATCTCGGCAGCCGCTGGGAAGCAATCGATCTGACGACGTTCTTCGCCACAAAGCCGAAGACCCCGGTCTTCGTGGAAAACGACGCATCATCGGCCGCACTCGCCGAACTCATCCAGGGGACCGGCGCGCGGTTCCGCGACTTCATGCATATCTCGATCGACACCTTTGTCGGCGGCGGACTGGTGCAAGGCGGCAAGGTCCATACCGGGCCGCACGGCAACAGCGCCGCGCTCGGTCCTTTGCCGGTCTCGCCTTCAAGCCTCGATTCGGTGGCGGCCAAGCCGGCGCGCTACCAGAGCCTGCTGCATCGCGCTTCGATCTATGTGCTGGTCAATCATCTCAAATCGCGCGGCATCGAGATCAACCGCGTGCGCGAACTCGACCCCTTGCCGCCAGGGGCGCGCGAACCGCTGTCCGAATGGATCGACGATTGCGCCAATGCGCTGGTCGAGGCGATCATCGCCATCACCTCCGTCATCGACATCGAGGCGATCGTTCTCGACAGCATCCTGCCGCGGCCGATCCATCTCGAGCTGCTGGCAAAGGTGCAGACCCAGTTCAACAGGATCAGCGCCATCGGCATCGTGGCGCCGGAAATCGTCTCGGGACAATTCGGCCCCGAGGCCTCGCCGATCGGCGCGGCGATGCTGCCGTTCTCGGCACTGTTGGCGCCCGACAGCGGCGTGCTCATGATCGGCAAGGACAGAACAATGCTGCCGGGCAGCCTTTCGAGGCTTGCCAGCCAAGGCCAACCAGCAAGAAGCTCAGCGCCTTCAACGGCATAAGACAGTGCCGCGAAAGAGCATCAAGCTCCAGGCATCATCAACATCAGCTCGCAGTCCGGCACGGGCACGACGGGCTTTTTGCGCCGGCACCGGAACTTTTAGCGGCTGCTAATCTTCATTCGTCACCAACATTGAAATGCCGATCGGTCCGCGCTCCGCTTCAGTGCGGGCCCAGGAAGCAAGGAGGAACATATGAACTGGGATCAAATCAAGGGAAAATGGACGCAGTTCAAAGGCAAGGCGAAGGAGCAGTGGGGTGACCTCACCGACGACGATCTTGATCGGATCGAGGGCAACCGGGACCAGCTCTTGGGGCGTATCCAGGAGCGATATGGCATCGCCAAGGAAGAGGCAGAGCGCCAGGTTGATAACTGGTCCAGAAGCATCAGCTGAGCCTTGGACGCAACGCCGTCTTCTGCCCCCACCGGGGTGAAACGCTGCGTCGCCCGCCGTGCCGACTGGTGCGGTGGGCTCTTTCGACAGCGAGGCCCCACGAGGAACCTTTAGCCGTATCTAATATTCTACTTGTGTGGCGGGCTTCGCCCCGGCGTGCGCCCCGCCCGGAGGCGAAGGAGTGCAATGATGAACAACATTATCTGGCTGGTCGGCGCGATCGTGATCGTAATCGCCATTTTGAGCTTTTTGGGTCTGCGATAGCATCCTGAACCCTCTCTTCGAGCCGGCGACCGTCCCCGCTCGGTATGGCCTCAGCGCGCCCAAGCTGGTCAGACTTAGGTCCCAAGCAAGATACTCCAGGATTGGACCGAAGCCCCGGCTGAGGAACGTAGCCGGCTGGTTCACGTTGTGGTGAGCTTTGGCGCGACGAAGATGCGTCCGGGCGGAAGAGTTCAAAGCCAGGGAGGAGAGGCCCGACGCTCCGAACGGGCGTCGGGCCTGGGCGTAATGCAAACAATCAGCAGACTGTTCAATTCCCATGCCCAGGCAGCACGTGCCGTGGCCAAGCTTCAGGCTGCCGGGATTCGTCGCCGGCAAATCAGCGTGGTCGGATCTTACAACGACAATGATGAACCGATCAGCGTTGCTGGATATTACGACGATGAGATGAGCGCTCTCTGGCGGGGTGCGATTGCTGGTGCCGCACTTGGCGCGACGGCTGGTCTGTTGGCCGGCTTCAGCGCTTTTGGAGCTCAAGACGTTGATCCTGCGGGGATGACCGGCATGGCCCTGGTCGGTGCGGCTTGGGGCGGCTTTGCCGGCGTGCTTCTCGGAACTTTTGCCAATTTTGCCCAGAAGCTGCGCAAGCCGAAGATCGCAGAAGGTGTCGTACTGGTGATGGCCCGCGTCGATGAAAGGCAGGTCGGCGCCGCGCACACGGTGCTCCGGAGTTTCGCGGAGATGCCTTCCGGGCAGATGAAGAGGAGCGCTTTGCCAAATTCAAGCCGGCTCCGCGTCCGATCTGGTGCCCGATGAAGTTTGTTTCGCGAAACGGGAATTCAAATCGGAGGCGCCCGACGAAAGCTTGGCAAACCAACACTTTGGAAGCATGCGGGCTACTTGCCGTCGTGTTGTCCTTTATTCTTACCGTTCTGTTGGTTGGTCTCATCCTTGGCTGAACCCATGCCCTTGCCACCGGCGACACTATGCCCGGCAATTGGCGAAGGTTGTGGCCAGTTCGAAGGATTAAACCATTCGTGCTAAGCGTTAATAGCTTGTAGCCATAGGAGAGGACGCCAACGTGGACAAACGGGCTGAAGGAGACGCGGAGAGATTGGCTCGAGGCGAGTTCGAGCTCAAAGCCGAACGATATGGTGTGAACGCCTTTCTTCTCGTTGTCGAACTCGTAAATCTGCTGGAAAAGCGTGGAACGATCAGCAGCGACGACGTCGCGAAAATAGCCGAAGCCGCCGCACTTGCCGTTGCCGCATCCAGCGAACCCGACGTGAACAGCATCAATCTGTTGCAGGCCATCGCTGCCGCACGCCGGCCCAAATAGGCTTATATCAAATCCGCCAGCAATCGGCGCCCACCGATAAACGCTATATTGAACTGATCTCGATCGAGCGTGCGGAGCCATTCCATGTGCAATGACTACGAGCAGCACATCGCTTGGGCCGAATACTGCCGGATGATGGAATCGCTGGCGCTCAAAATCCCCAGCCATCAAACCGAACTGGATCTGCCGCAGGCGGATGACATCCGCATCAACGACCCCGCACCTGTAATGCGCGCCGCCGGCGACGCAATCGAACTGGCGTCGATGACATTCGGCTTTCCTCCGGCCGGGCCAAAAGGCGGACCTGTATTCAACTTTCGCTCGGAGGGCCGGCAGTTCAGCAACAGCAAGCGCTGTCTCGTTCCGGCGTCGGCATTCTTCGAATTCACGGGAACGAAATATCCAAAAACCAAGCACAGGTTCACGCTGAATGGCCATTCGTTCATGGCGATTGCCGGGCTGTGGCGCGAGGGTGTCGGCAACAAGCCGCCGACGTTCACGATGCTGACGAGCGAGCCAGGGCCGGACGTGGCGCCATATCACAACCGGCAAGTGGTTGTGCTGCGGCCATCGGACTGGGCGGCCTGGATCCATCTCACGAGGTCCGAGGCTGAACTCCTGCGGCCGTTGCCGGTAGGGTCGCTCAGAGTGGAGACAGCTCGGGCAGGTTCGGAGTAGGAACCATCGGAAAATTGCGCGCTGAGCTGCGGCCGCGCCTCACGGCGACGCGCGCCATGCTCAGAACGAATGCCCGCGCGATATAAGCGCTTCAGCCCCGCTTGACGTAGCCGGCGGTGACCTCGTCCTTGTGGGCGGCGAAAGCTTCCAGGACTTCGGTTTTCTCAGGCTTCGGAATCTTGAAATGATCCAAGGTCCGCCCGAGTTCGGCTGCGACCTCATCGAATTCCGCGGGGGAAATCCGCAGGTCGCGATGCGCCTCCTCGAGGCCGAGCGGCGTCGTGCCGGGCTTGGTGGCGACGAACTTGAAGGGCCCGCCAGAAACGTCGCAGACCCACAGCGTGCGCATGAACTTGAGGCCGGGCAACCTTTCAAGGTTCTTGGTGTGCCATTTGCGCAGCTGCGGATTCTTGGACTTTTGGCCTACGATCGGGTTCCTCACGACGGCGTCGCTGAAGTGATCGATCACCGCTGCGATGGCAAACACGCCGCCCAGCCGCTCATACAGACTTTTCTCGGATGTGGTTTTCTTCGTCTGCGCGAGCGCCTTGTCGGCAGGCAATACCGACGTCGATGCGGCGGTCAGCGCCAGCGCGGCGACAACACTTCGTCTTGTCAGAGAAGTCGAAATTTTCATCCCTGGTTCCCTTCGAGGTTAGGCCAGAGCGAGCCGCAGCCTGTCTGGCGGGCTTCATGAAATGACATTCGGACACTTTGCCGTATTTTAGCATCACCTAAAGAACTAACGAGCCCTTCGCCCGAATTATTCCGATTGGGCGGCATTGCCGTGGTCAACATGCGTCAAAAGGGGCGAAGGCCGCGCGGATGAGGAAGTGTTAAGCACGCGTCGCTGCACGCGGCAGAGGTCGCGAAGCCACTTCGGCCGCATCTGTGCCCCTGACCTTGGGCATTTTCCTTCTGTGTCGTGTTGTCGGCGGCAATCAGCCCCGGTAGGGGCGTACAATCGCTTCCCGCGGCTTTGCCGGCTGCTTGCGGCCAATAGCCTGTGCTTTTCGAAGATCGCGAGCTTCTGCGGATAGGTCATCCGCACCTTGGCGTTGCACCCGTCGCATCTGAAGTGCGCGATTGTTCTTAGTGCAGAGCCCTTTCTTACCGCCGGATGCAAGCAATCCGGACATTCGAATGTGAGCGCGACATCCGATAAGTCTTCGGCTAAGCCCATTTCCGTCCCCTTCGCAAGCTCGGTGGCTACACTCTGGCGATTCTCAATGAGCAATTCAGATGCCAATCCGATTGTGCCAATGCGGGACTAGAACAATTCGCCTCGGAACGCCGCCTAGCTAGTGCGCCTTCTCTGCGCCTTTTGAGCGACGAAGAGACCTAACTTCCTCCAGCAGTTCGCGCTCATTGGTAGTCACGTTTCGGAAGATTGCGACAATCATCACCGCCAAGGCTTCGGCATCCAGGCTTAGAGGGTCAATGTGCTCATCTGCGCAAACCTGATCAAACACGCGTTCACAAATAGCCAAATCGTGAGGGCTGAGGCGAGTGCGATTGAAACGCCGGCGCGACATTTGCGAGCCTTCGACGCCCGCCGCCCCGTTGCAAAAGAAGCGGGCCTTGGCAAGAAACGCGAGTCGTTGAGTGGTTGTTCCCGGCTGCAAGCTTTGTTAAGCCGCCTGCAGCTGGGCAGACTGGAACGCCTTCCCCGCGCGCATCATGGCGCGTGCGAGCGGAGCTGTGCCTCGACCTTGGCATTTTCCTAGCATGGCGAGATGCTTGGCACCTCAGGCATTTTCGGGCGCCCGCCCGAACGGGGCTGGCCGCCATGCGCGGGCCCTAGAGGGTTTGGCATCATGAACAGTCTTCTTTGGCGGCAGGCGCTTTAGCTCGCTCGAAACTTGGTCCGTGCCGTAAGTCGGTACATATGCTATAGCTAATATTGGGTCGAGGGGACGACCATGAAAGGGAGGACCAACCATGAAGCCGCATTCCCTCAGCGCCCGCCGTATTGGCCTGCTTATATTCTCGGTGTGTGCTTTCGGGCTGATGACGTCAGCCTCAATACCCGCAGACAGCAAATTCGCCGTCGAGCCGGTGGTTGAGAAAAAGGTGAAGGAACTGCCCTCCGGACCGTTGTACTGGCGGCTGGATAATCTGCCAACGCTGGCGCAAGCCCAAAGCGTTGCGGGCCCGACCTCGCTTGCGGCCGAGGTCGCAGGCAAGGTCTGGCTGTTCACGCTTGGACCGAAGGATGGCTCTACGACCGGCGGAACCAAGGTCGTCGAGATCGGACCGATCCCTCCGATCAGCGCAAGCGAGTATTTGCTGCGTGTCAACCGCGCCGGTGGAGCGCCCGGCGTCAAGACGAAGATCCATACGCATCCGGGACCGGAGGCCTTCTATGTGCTGGCCGGCAAGCTCGGCCAGAGAACGCCCCACGGAGTGACCTATGCTGAAGCTGGCACGGCAATGATCGGACACGGGGCCAACACGCCGATGGAGGTGTTCAGCGCCGGCACAACCGATCTCGATGAGCTGGCCATCTTCGTGGTCGACGCCAATCAGCCGTTCTCGTCGCCGGCCAGCCTCGATTGAGGCGACATTTCCCGGGATGATACTTCCGCTCTCCACCTGTTGCAGACAGTCGGCGACCAGTTGACGCTAACAGGTGCATGCTGAATTCGATGGTGCTGCGAGAGAGGATTGAACTCTAGGTATCTATAATAAAATCAACTACTTACGATGAGTTTTGTAACATTGTGACGGGCGACAAAATGGCTGGGAATCACTTCTAGCCTGCGGTTCTGGCTGGACGCCAAAAGACCCGCCTCCCCTTTACTGTTTTCTCTCCAAGGCATTCTAGATCAAGCCTTCATTTGAATGCCTGGACCTTCACCGCGCCGCCAAGCACCAGGAACCGAAATACGTTTACGACGATCCGTATGCGCCGTGATGATAGATCAGCGCCGGGCCCGGCTCTCCGCTCACCACATGCCGGACGCTGCCGAGGATCAGCGCGTGGCTGTGGCGAATAATAGTATCCTCAACCGCGCAGTCGACCGCGGCAAGCGCCTCGTCGAGTGCCAGTGCGCCGCTTGCAAGGCTGGACCAGCGAGCGCCCTCGTAGCGCGCCGACCCCTTCAGGCCACCGCGCCCGGCAAAGCGGTCGGCAATCGCGATCTGGTCGGCACGCAGCACATTCACGCAGAAATGCCGATGCCGGCTGATGGCTGCCCAGGTAGACGAGTTCAGATTGATGCTGACAACCATCACCTCTGGTTCGACCGATAGGGAATGGGCGGTGGTAACGGTTGCGCCCGTCCGTTCGTCGCCAACACCGGCGGTGACCACAGAGACAGCTCCGGCCAGGTGTCGCATCGCAAATTTCAGGGGAACCCGGGTTTCCACTAAGGTTTCCAATAGGGGAACGCGTTCGGTCAGTGTCATCTGGATAGCCTCATCGTGTTTGCAGCTTCACGACGCCTTGCGACGCAACGCCGTTTGGTATCCCAACCATTGGTGAATTTCGGCGGCGATGCGCTCGGCATGTGCGGTGACTTCGGGAATTCCCATCAGTTCGCCGACGCTGCCTCGCGCCAGTGGCCCGCTGACGAAAATGCTATCGGTCGGGCGCCCGGATGTGCCGACCGCACGGCCTTGGCTGTCGGTATCCAAACCAAGACCAATCGGATCGAGCCGGACCAATCCCATCCGCGCGAGCGCCGCAATCGCCGTGTTGGTCCGCAAGATATCGGCGTGCGCCGGTCCGGTCGTCACGATCACACTGTCGAAAGCATCGACAACGAGGCTGCGTTGGCCACGCAGTCGCTGCCTGACGCAAATGCGTCCGTCGACCTGTTCGGCGCCGACAATCGTTGCGGCGCGATAGGCAAGCTTGCCCTCGGCGACGCATCGATCGAGCACGTCCGCAACTTGCGGCGCGAGGCGGAAGCGATGCACGTCCCAGAGCGCACGAAGATGGCGTGCCACACGTCGCTGCTCGGCCAGCGGCAAGGCCTGCCAGATGGTTTGTCCCTGACGTCGGACAGCATCGAGCACCGGATGCCAGTCTTCGCCCCGACGCTTGGCATCAAGGATCGTTACCCGGATGCGCCTGAATAGTGCCGTTGCGCTGCGTGAAGGCAGGGTCGTGAAATCGCCAATTGGATCGGCCAGCATCGCGGCTTGGCCGCGCGAGCGATAGCCGTGGCGTGACAGCGCGACGATGTGGCCACGATGCCCCTTGCGGTCGAGCGTTGCAATCACGTCCGCCGACGTCAGTCCGGTGCCCACGACCAGGACACGGTCGTCGCGGCCGATCGCTTCCAGCCTCTCGAGATCATAGGGATTGGCCACCAGCCCGGCTGTGCCAGCCACGGACTTCAGGGGCATCGGCAAGGCCGGCGGCGGATGCGTCGTCGCAATCACCACGGCGTCGGCAGCGAGCGCCCCGCCATCAGCGAGGATCAGACGGTAGCCCTCGCCGGTGCGCTCGACCGATGCGACGGCGGACCTGACATGGCGGATCGTTTTGCTGAGAAGGAAGGGCCGGAGATGAGATTCCACATAGCGCCCGAAAACGCGACGCTGCGGGTAGAGTGCTCCGTAGGCGGCAATAGCCTCGGCATCGTCTACAATGGCTCTGGTCTGCTCCAGCCAGTCGGCAAAGTGGCTGTCCTGGCCGGAGATCAGCGTCATTCTCGACGCCGGCACATTGATACGATGCGCCGGATCGGCCGTGGAGTAAGCCAGACCATAGCCGAGCCCCTCGCGGGGCTCGACGACCACGATATCGGATGCACCGGCCGGGAGCAGTCGCGCCAGATGAAACGCAGTCGCCGCACCTGAAAAGCCGCCGCCGACAATCGCTATGATCGGTGCGCTGGCGCTCAAGACTGGCTCGCGCGCAGCGCCGACGGGCGATGGTCGCCGGCCACGGTTTCGCCGAAGGGGCCCATGTTGACGGCCGTCTGCCGCGTTGAGATCTCGTGATCGAGTGGCAACTGCGGCAACACAAGTTCGCCGAAGCGATAGGCTTCCTCCAGATGCGGGTAACCGGACAGGATGAATGTATCGATGCCTATGCGCCGGTATTCATCGATCCGTGCCGCCGCCGTAGCCGCATCGCCGACCAGAGCGGTGCCGGCGCCGCCACGCACCAGGCCGACACCGGCCCACAGATTCGGACTGATTTCGAGTTTGTCGCGACGGCCGCCATGCAGCCGGCTCATGCGCGACTGGCCGACGGAATCCATGCGCGCGAAAACCTTCTGCGCCTCGGCGATCGTCTTGTCGTCCAGGCGGCTGATCAGGCGGTCGGCATCGGCCCAGGCTTCGTCATTGGTTTCGCGAACGATGACATGCAGCCTGATGCCGAAACTCACCTGGCGTCCGGCCTTCTCGGCAAGGCCGCGCACATGGTCGACCTTTGCGGCGACGTCAGCCGGCGGTTCGCCCCAGGTCAGATATTTATCGATCTGCTCGGCGGCGACCGCATTGGCCGCCTCCGACGAGCCGCCGAAATATAGCGGCGGATGCGGCGTCTGCACAGGCGGGAACAGCAGCCTTCCGTCCTCGATGCGGAAATGTCTGCCTTCGTAGGCAACGGTCTCGCCGCGCAGCACGGCCTTGTAGATATCGAGGAATTCCCGCGTCACCTCATAGCGCTCGTCATGGCTGAGGAAGATGCCGTCGCCCTTGTTCTCGACCGGGTCGCCGCCGGTGACGACGTTGATGAGCAGGCGCCCGCCCGAAATGCGGTCGAGCGTCGAGGTCATCCGCGCCGCGAGCGTCGGCGACTGCAGCCCGGGACGGACGGCAACGAGGAAGCGGAGCCGCTGCGTCAACGGCGCCAGCGCCGACGCCACGACCCAGCTGTCCTCGCAACTTCGGCCGGTCGGCAGCAGCGCACCGTAATAGCCGATGGCGTCGGCGGCCTTGGCGACCTGGGTCAGATAGGGCAGGTCGACCGCCCTGCCCCCCTCGGAGGTGCCGAGATAGCGGCTGTCGCCATGGGTCGGAAGAAACCACAGGACCTTGATCCTGTCGGGGATGGCAGTGCTCATGAACAGTCCTCTATGACTTTACGGCGTTCTCGCTCAGCTCCAGGCGTGTAGCGGCGGATTGACGTCGTTCAGGTAATAGTTGCCGAGGATCGCGTATTTCCAGCGCACCGGATCGTGCAGCGTGTGGGTTCGGGCGTTGCGCCAGTGCCGGTCGAGATTGTGCTCGGCCAGTGTGGATCGCGTGCCGGCGAGTTCGAACAGTTTGTTGGTGGCGTTGATGGCGATCTCGGTGGTGAGGATCTTGGATTCGGCAACCGCGATCTGCGCTTTCGCGACGGTCCTATCGTTCGGATCGGCCACGGCGCGGTCGACCGCAAGGCCGGCCTTGTCCAGAACCGCCTGCGCCGCATTGGCCCGCAGGCGGAGGTCGCCGACCGCCTGGATAGTGTAGGGATCCTGCCAGGCATGATCGACGCCGCTGTCGATCCATGCGCGCGACTTGGTGCGCACGAAGCTGACGGTTTCGTCGATCGCCGCGTTGGCGATGCCGAGATCGACAGCAGCCTGGATGATCTGGAAGATGGCGCCGTCGGCGGTCGGCCGGTCATAGCCCTTGTAGCCGGGGACGAGATGCGTCTTCGGCACTTTCACATTGTCCAGCAGGACTGTGCCGGACAGCGTCGTCTTCTGGCCGAAGCTCGACCAGTCGTCGATGACCGTCAGTCCGGGCGCGCCGCGATCGGCGATGGCATACCAGGCCCGGCCCTCGTCATCGAGCGCCACGATCGGCACCAGATGGGCGAGCAGCGCGCCGCTGGAATAGAATTTCTGGCCATTGACCACGACGTGGTCGCCAGCGTCGACGAATTTGGTCTCGAAATCGGCCGCCCGCTTGGAGCCGAATTCCGAGAACGCGTTGCCGAACCGCGTGCCGGACAGAACCTCGGCGAAGAGCAACTGCTTCTGGGCCTCGTCAGAGACGGTGCGGATGGCGGCGACGACGCCGAGATGGTTCTGCGGAATCTGGCCGAGCGACGGATCGGCCGCCGAGATGATGGTGATCACCTTCGACAGCGTCACATAGGAGAGTTCCGGTCCGCCATGGGCCTTCGGCACGTTGATCGACCACAGGCCGCTCTGCGAAAACGCATCGAGCTCTTCCTTCGGCCAGATGCGCTCGCGGTCCCGCCTGGCGGCGTCCTTGGCGAAGTCTGCGGCCAGTTTTTCCGCCACAGCGATCGCCTCGGCGTCGGTCTTGATGACATGCGCTCTGGCCGACGGACGCTCAACCGGGGGGACGGCGCTGCGGATATCGGACGGCTGCTTCGATTGGATGGTCATGCTGCGGTCTCCTGGGGAAAATGTTGCGATGGAAGCGGCGTGCCGCCGAGATAGTAGGTCTTGATGTCGTCGCGCTGGCGCAGGTCGGCGGCCGACCCTTCCAGCACGCTCTTTCCGTTTTCGAGCACGGTGGCGCGGTCGGCATATTTCAGCGCCACTGCCGAATTCTGCTCGGCGACAAGGATCGAAAGATCTTCGTCCCGATTGAGCCGCTTCAAAGCGCTGAAAATCTCGTCGACGATCAGCGGCGCCAGCCCCATCGAAGGCTCGTCCAGCACGAAGAGTTTCGGCCGCGACATCAGACCGCGGCCGATCGCCGTCATCTGCTGCTCGCCGCCGGAGGTGAGGCCGGACCGGGTTCGCCGCTTCTCGGTGAGCCTGGGGAAAAGCGCATAGACGCGGTCGAGGTCGGCCTTGACGCCGGTGCGGGAGGACGAACGCCCGAGCGCGCCGGTCAGAAGGTTCTCCTCGACCGTCAGCGAGCGGAAGCAGTGTCGGCCCTCGAGGACCTGGACCAGACCCTTGCGGACGAGGTGAGAGGGGCTTGCCCTGGAGACATCCTCGCCGTCGAAAGTGATCCGGCCAGCGGTAACAGTACCGCGCTCGGCCGGGAGGAGATTGGATACGGCGCGTAGCAGGGTCGTCTTGCCGGCGCCGTTGGAGCCGAGCAGTGCGACGATCTCGCCTTTGCCGACCGACAGGTCGACACCGTGCAGGGCGGCGATGGCGCCGTTGTAGACGGCCTCCACGCGACTGACCGACAGGATCGGATTTTCCGGGCTGGACATCGATGACTCCGCAATAGGCAGGAAATCGCGGCCGGCCCGGGGGCCGGCCGCGAGTTGTTGGACTTCAGTTGCTGACCACTGCTTCGGCGTCTTCGGCCGTGCGGATCTTGATGCCCTTTTCCTTGGCATAGGCCTCGGACGACTTCTCGATGATCGGACGCAGCAGCTTCCAGTCGGGCGCAATCCAGTCGGAGACGACGTTCCACTTCTTGCCGTCCCACTGCTGGAAGGTCACGTAGCCGTCACCTTCGTGATTGTCCCAGGAGACGTTGATCGAGTGGAACAGGTCCTTGGCGCCCAGCGCCTCGACGCGTGCCGGATCGAGCTTGAGATGCTCGAAGCCCCAGCGGACTTCGTCGCCGGTGAGCGTGCGGTTGCCGAACTTGGCCTGCGCGATGCGGACCGCCTCGACATTGAGGATGCCGTTGACGATGCCGAGATTGTGGTAGACCGAGCCGATACGGCTCTTTTCCTCGAGATTGCCTTTGCCGGCGCCGTAGACCGTTTTGACGATCTCCTGGACCACCGGATACTGCTCGCCTGACGCCTGGGTGGTGATGGCCGTATAGCCCTTGGCGGCATCGCCGGCGGGGATCACATCCTCTTCCGAATTCGACCAGACATTGCCGACGATGTGATCGGCCGGGAAGCCGGTCTTCTGCGCGGTCTTGAGCGCAACCGGGTTCATCACGCCCCAGCCGCGCAGCACCACATAGTCCGGATGCTCGCGACGGATCGTCAGCCACTGCGCCTGCTGCTCGTTGCCTGGATGCGGAACCTCGATCTGCGACAGCTCGAAGCCGTATTTCTGCGACAGCAGCTCATAGATCGGAATCGTCTCCTTGCCATAGGGCGAGCCGTGATAGAGCACGACGATCTTCTTGCCCTTGAGCTTGTCGAGGCCACCTTCCTTGGAGGCGATATAGTTCACGATGCCCGAGGTCTCGCTGTAGGGATTGAGCAGCAGCGGGAAGACGTAAGGGAACACGCGTCCGTCCGTGGTGTCGGTGCGGCCGTGGTTGATGGTAATCAGCGGCACCTTGTCATCGGTGATGCGGTCGATCATGGCATAGGCGATGCCGACCGAAAGCGGGTTCCAGGCGGCGATGCCGGGATTGCTCTTCAATCGTTCATAGACCTCGACGCCCTTCTCGACCTCATACTGCGTCTCGCCCTCGCTCCAGGTCAGCTTGACGCCGTTGACGCCGCCGTCGCGGATGTTGATCAGGTTGAGATAGTCGATGAAGCCGCCGAAGAAGCCGGTGCCGCCGGCGGCATAAGGGCCGACGCGGTAGCTCTGCAGGGGAAAATACTGCTCGTCGGCGTGGACCGCCGTCGCGCCGAGGACGAAGGCCGTGGCGATCGCCGCTTTCTTGAGGTGACTGAAGAAGGTCATGGATTGCGTCTCCTGAGGTTGTGGTCCGTGAGAGGATGTCGAGCGGCGCTCAGCTGGACCTTGAGCCGATCCGTCGTTTCAGGCGGTCGAAGAGGGCCGACAGCCCGTTCGGTTCCGCGATGAGGAAGATGATGATGAGCGCGCCGAGCACGATGCGCTGGCTCATGTCGAGAACACCCGAATCGAACAGTCCGCCAAACAGGAAGGCGCCAAGCCGCGACAGGATGAGCGGAAAGATGACGATGAACGCCGCTCCCAGAAAGGCGCCGCGTATCGAGGCCAGCCCGCCGATGATGATGATGAACAGGATCTGGAACGAGCGGTCGAGATTGAAGCCGGCCGGCTCGACGGTGCGCAGATAGGTGAAGGCCCACAGCACCCCGGCGACGCCGATGATGAAGGACGAGATGGCGAACGCGAGCAGCTTGGTCTTCAGCACAGGGACGCCGATCACCCGCGCGGCGGTTTCGTTGTCGCGCACGGCGATGAAATTGCGGCCGGTCGCGCTGTTGACCAGGCGCCAGACGAGCGCCGTGAGCACGATGACCGTGGTCACCGAGAGCAGGTAGCGGCCCGTCGCCCTGTCGAGCGAGAAGCCCGCAACGGCAAGGTGCGGCGCCGAGATCACCCCGGAAGGGTTGTCGTTGGAGAACCAGCCGAACTTGGTCAGCGCCCACTGCACGAAGAACTGGGCGGCGAGCGTCGAGACGGCGAGATAGAAGCCGCGCAGGCGCAGGCTCGGCAATCCGAACACGACGCCGATGCCGGCGGCCGAAATCCCGGCCAGGATCATGGTTGCAGCCAGCGGCAGTCCTTCGACCCGAAGGTTGAAATTGTAGGCGGCGAAAGCGCCGACCGCCATGAAGGCGGAGGAGCCCAGCGAAAGCTGGCCGCAATAGCCGGTCAAAAGGTTGAGGCCGACCGCCGCCAGGCTGAGCGCAAGGAACGGCAGCAGGATCGCCTCGACGAGATAGCTCGACGCATAGGCGGGGATCAGGCCGTAGGCCACGGCAATCAGGGCGACGGGCAGAGCTAACCTCTGCCAGTCGATGGGAAGCCTTGCGGCATCGAGCGCTTGCACGGCCATCGGTCAGACCCTTTCGACAGTCTTCTGGCCAAACAGGCCGGAGGGGCGCACCAGCAGGACGACCAGCGCCAGCGCATAGGCGAACCAGCCTTCGATGCCGCCACCGACAAAGGGTCCGAGGTAGACCTCGGCGAGCTTCTCGCTGGCGCCGATGATGAGGCCGCCGACGATGGCGCCGAGGATGGAATCGAAGCCGCCAAGCACCAGTACCGGCAGCGCCTTCAGCACGATCAGCGACAGCGAGAACTGGACGCCGAGGCGCGCGCCCCACAAAAGTCCCGCGACCAGTGCCACGAACCCCGCGGCCGTCCACACCGTCCCCCAGATCCGGGGCAGCCGCAGCCCGACGGCGAGCGCCGCGAACTGGTCGTCTGCGACGGCGCGAAATGCCAGCCCGATCCGGGTCCAATAGAAGAATGCGCTCAAGCCGGCGACCATCGCCGCGGCAATGCCTGCAGCAAGAAGATCGAACGACGATATCAGGATGCCGCCGACCTCGAACGGCGTGTCGTCGATGCCGAGATCGAGCCCGTGCACCTGCGTGCCCCACACCAACTGGGCAGCGCCTTCAATGATGTAAGACAGGCCAAGCGTGGCCATGAACAGCGTCATCGGCGAGCGATTGACCAGCGGCCTCAGCACAGTTCGCTCGATGGTGAAGCCCAGCGCAACCATGACCGCGAGGGTAATGAGCAGCGAAAGCGCAAACGGGATGCCGCGTTCGACAAGGCTGACAAAGGTGAGTGCGGCGAACAGCACCATCGACCCTTGCGCGAAGTTCAGCACGCCCGACGTCTTGTAGATCAGCACGAAACCGATGGCGACGAGCGAATACATGACGCCTGAGAGCAAGCCACCGACCAGCACCTCGATGACGAAGAGGAAATCATAGTAGCTCATCAGATGCCCTCGCCATCTTCGCCTTGGGCGGTGCCGATATAGGCCTGGATCACCGCCGGATTGGCCCTGACCTCGGCCGGTGTCCCGTCGGCGATCTTGCGGCCGTAGTCGAGCACGGCGACGCGGTCGGAGAGCCCCATGACCACGCCGATGTCGTGTTCGATGAGGATGATGGTGACGTCGTGCCGGTCGCGCGCTGCGCGCACGAAACCGGCCATCTCGGCCTTCTCGGTCGCCGTCATGCCGGCCATCGGCTCGTCGAGCAGCAGGATCTTCGGCTCGGCGACAAGCGCGCGCGCCAGTTCGACCCGCTTCTGCAGGCCGTAGGGCAGCGTTGCGACCAGGCGATCGGCGACGGCCTCGAGATGCAGGAAGGCGATTGTCTGGTCGACCTTTTCAGCGATCGCGGCATCTTCGCGCCGGGCGCGCGGTAGACCGGCGATATGTTCGACAAAGCTGGCGCGCCGGGTGTGGACGCGGCCCGACGCGATGTTGTCGCGCACTGAAAGCCCACCGAACAGTGCCAGGTTCTGGAAGGTGCGCGCGACGCCGAGCCGTGCCAGACGGCTTGCCGACACCCGGGAGAAGGACTGGCCATCGATCGCGATCTTGCCCTGATCGGCGTGATAGAGGCCGCTGATGATGTTGATCAGCGAGGATTTGCCGGCGCCATTGGGACCGATCACCGCGCGGATCTCGCGGCTTTTGACCTCGAGGTCGACATCCCGCAATGCCATGACGCCACCAAAAGAAATGCTGATCCCGCCCAGCGCCAGGATCGCATCAGCCTTTGGCGACAGGCGCGCCGGGCGCGTGTCTTCGACGGGACCAGCACCAGCAAGAATCCCGGAGATTTCGGGCGCGCGCTCGTATGCGGCGGCTCCCAGCGAAGCACCAATCATGAAACGTCCCTGATTTTGAAGGCGTGCGGGCGGCGGCCTGAAGGCCGCGCCTGTCCTATTCCGCGGCGACGAGCTCCCTGTCGCGCGCCGCTTCCAGTTCGCGCACCAGAGGGATGACGCGCTTGCCGAAGAACTCCACCTCTTCCTGGAAATGCAGGAAACCGAGCAGGATCAGATCCGCGCCGGCATCCTTCAGCTTGAGGATGCGTTCGGCAATCTGTTCCGGCGTGCCGATGAGATTGCTGCGGAAGCCGTCATTGTATTGGACAAGATCCTCGAAAGAGGATTTCGCCCAGTTACCCTCGCCTTCCGGCGAGGCCTTGCCGGCGTTCTTGACCTGATCGGCGAAACCCTGCACCGCCTCCGGATTGGCCTTGGCGATGATCTCGTCGAGCACGGTGCGCGCTTCTGCCTCGGTTTCGCGAGCGATGGCAAAGGCGTTGACGCCGATCTTGACCTTGTGGCCATTGGCCTTCGCCTTGGTCTTGATGTCGTCAACCTGCTTCTTGATCTCTTCCGGCGTGTTGCCGTTGGTGAAATACCAGTCGGAAACCCGCGCAGCCATGTCGCGCGCCGCGCGTGATGAGCCGCCCTGGAAGATCTCCGGCTGCGGATCGATCGGCTTCGGCTTCATCGAGTAGTTGGTAAAGCGATAGAAGTCGCCCTTCAGAGTGAAATTGTCCTCGGTCCAGATGCCGCGCAGCGCACGGATGAATTCCTCCGAGCGGCGATAGCGCTCGTCATGGTCGAGCCACAGCTCGCCGATGGCGGCGAACTCACCGCGGAACCAGCCGCTCACGACATTGACGGCGACACGGCCATTGGTCAGGTGATTGATGGTGGCTATCTGCTTGGCCGCCAGCGCTGGATTCCATGGGCCCGGCAGGATCGCCGCGATGACTTTCAGCGTTGTGGTGGCAGCGAGCAAGGCATGGCTGAACGAGACGGATTCGTGCTGGTTGTCGGCGCCATAGCCGGCCGTGAAGCGTATTTGGCTCAGCGCGTAGTCGAAGCCGTTGGCCTCGGCGATCTGGGCGAGCTTGCGGTTATAATCGATGTCCCAGCCTGTCCGCTGCTCGATGTTCGAGATGACAAGGCCGCCCGAAACGTTCGGGACCCAGTAGGCGAACTTCACGTTGTCGGAATTCGAGGTCATTTCGTTTCGTTTCCCCTTTTTGATTGGCTTCAACCGACGCGCGTGGCGACGGCAGCATTTGCATGACTGGAATTAAGCAAGGAAATCGCTTCGGTAGCGGCCCGTGAGATGCGCTCGATAATCGCCGCGCCGACGATCTTGGCATCGACGAAATCGTCGGGCGCGCCGTAGACGCCGGTCGGGACGGTGACGGCCCCGAAAAAACCGAACAATGGCCGGAGCTGATGTTCGAGAACCAGGCCATGGTATGGACTTCCGCCGGTTGCCGCGAGAAGCACGGTCTTGCCCGTCAGTGCACGATGATCGACGAGGTCGAACAGGTGCTTGAGAGCGCCGGTGTAGGACGCCCGATAGACCGGCGTTCCGACCACGAGCAGGTCGGCCTTCTCGACACGCTGGATGATCGCTTCGCCAGACGCGCCGAGCGCACGACGAGACAGCCCGGCGAAAATCGAAGGCGCCGCCTCGGTGATTTCGATCACGCCGGTGTCTGCCGGGACGCGCAAGGCGACTGCCTTGACCAGCGCGTTGACCACCGCGGTAGTGCGCGATGGTGTGCTTACGCCGCCGGATATTCCGAGAACCGATAGCCTTGCCAACTCGTCAATCTCCCGGACCCTGCATGCGCATCGGGTCATTTCCAAACCGGGGCAGACGATATTCGACAAAATCTATAGAGATAAGGAACTACGTTCCGATTTTTCGGCCTCGCGGAGAAAAATGCCGTTCTGCTAATGGACGTAGCAATGTCCGTATAGCGAGCAGACCGAAGCTCAGGCCATCAATACGGCTTCGCATTCATCCATCACCATTTTCAAACGCGCCTAAGCCTTGGGCAATTAGGTTCGTTGCCATGACCAGTGAAACGATCGCGCCGGAATTGAAAACGACGACCCACCATTTACCGCCGGACAGGAAGCCGTAGCCGTCGGCGACGGCTAGCCCCCAATCGGCCGACGGCGGCTGGATGCCGAGGCCCAGAAAACTCAGCGTCGCGATCGAAAAGAACCCGTAGCCCAGCCGAGTGACGAACTCGATGAGGATCGTCTCCCTGATGTTGGGCAATATCTCCAGGAACATGATGGCGAGCGCGCCTTCGCCGCCAAGCCGGGCGGCGCTGACATAGTCGCGCTGCTTCTGCTCGCGCACGGCGGCGCGGACGGTGCGCGCCACCAGCGGCGCATAGGCGATGCCGATCACCAGGACGACGGTCAGGTTCGACGGCCCGATCGCCACCAGCGTCATGGTGACGAGAACGATGAATGGAAACGCCATCAGTGTATCGAGCAGCCGCGCGCCGATGGCATCGGTGAGGCCATCGAAATAGCCGAGCACCAGGCCGATGATGCTGCCGGCGGCAACGCCGACCAGCGTCGCCAGCGGCGCAACCAGCAGGATATCGCGCGATCCGACGATAATGCGGGACAGCACGTCGCGGCCGAGCTGATCGGTCCCGAACCAGTGCGAGGCATCGGGCGGCGTCAGCATCGCCAGAAAATCCTCGGCATAGGGATCATACGGAACGAAAAGATTGCCTGCTACCGCGCATATGACCCAGAACAGTAGCAGCAGCGTTCCGATCACGACCGATGGGGGCAGTCCGGAGAAGGCACTGCCGATCCTGCGCACCGCCGGAAAACCGGCCACGGCGCGCCGTGATGCGGGAAACTCCGTCAGATCCGTCATGGCGAGGTCCGACGGCGTTGCCGCGGATCGAGCAAGGCCAGCACGAAGTCGCCCGCCGCCGCCGAAAGAACAAAGATTGCCGCCATCACCAGCACCCCCGCTTCAAGCATCGGGAAATCTCGCGCCTTGGCCGCGTTCAGAACCAGATTGCCAAGTCCCTGGATGCCGAACAGCGCTTCGATCACAACCAGCCCGCCAAGCATGTATCCGGTCTGCGTCGCCAGCACCGCGATGGTCGGGGTCAGCGCATTGCGCAGCACGTGCCGAAGGATGATCTCGCGCCGCTCAAGCCCTTTCAGGACGGCGGTGCGTGTGTAGTCGGCGGCCATCGCCTCGATCACGCCGGCCCGCGTCATCCGGGCGATGTAGCCGGCAAGATTGAGCACCAGCGGCAGCGCCGGCAGGATCAGATAATAGCCTTGCGTCCAGAAGCCCGCGCCATCCGGCGCAACGCCTGAGATCGGGAACCAGTTCAGCCACAGGCCGAAAACGATGAGCAGCATCAGGCCGGACACAAAATCCGGGACGATGCCGAAGGAGACGCCCGCCATCACGATCAGCCGGTCGATGAGGCGGCCGGCGTTGAGACCGGCGATGACACCGCCGCCAACCCCGAGCGGAATGAGAAAGACCAAAATAATGCCGGCAAGGGATGCGGAGCGCTTCAGGCTCTCCAGCACGAACGGGGCCACCGGCGCGCGCATCGAAAGCGAGGTGCCGAAATCGCCTGACACCGCCTTGCTGAACCAGAGCCAATACTGGACGAGAACTGGCTGGTCGGCGCCCAGCCGCTTGTTCAGCTCCGCCACCGCCTGCGCGTCGGCAAACGGCCCGAGCATCACGCGGCCGACATCGCCGGGCAAAACCTGCCCGGCGAAGAAAACCAGGACACTGACAAGCCACAGCGTGAGGACGAGAGTGCCGACACGCGCTGGCAGAATGCGGCCGGTCAGCATGTCGCGATCATGCCTGGACGAAGGAAACGCGATCGAGCAGCAGATGCGAGATTGCGGTGAAGCGCACGCCCTCGACCTTCGAGCTGACAATCCGGCTGTATTGCGAGAAGTAGCTGATGATCGCCGGCGTCTCGTCAAGCAAAAGCGTCTGGATCTTGCCGGCAGCAAGGCGCTGGGCATTGAGGTCACGCGCCTTCGAGTAGTCGAGCAGCAGCGCATCATAGCCGGGGTTGTTGAAATGCGCCGCGTTCCAGGCTCCCGTACTCTTCAGCGTGGCGTTGAGGAAGATGTCGGGCGTGCCGCGATGGCCGTAGTCGGTGATGCCGAGAACCGAATCCAGCCAGGGCGAGCTGCCGAAGGTCGCCGAGCCGTAATAGGCGTCCTGCGGCAGGACATTGAGCTTGACATCGATGCCGACCTTCTTGGCGAAGTTCTGGATGATCACCGCATAGTCGGGAATGTCATAGGCGCGTTCGGTGGTCAGCGTCACCTCGAAGCCGTTCGGCACGCCAGCCTCGCCAAGCAGCCGCTTGGCCTCCGTGATATCGTGCTTGCGCTGCGGCACCGACGGATCGGCCGAAGGGAAGATCGGCGCGAACGGGGTGTCGTTGCCGACGATGGCGCGGCCCTTCAGCAGGCCCTTGACCACCGCCTCGCGGTCGATGGTGAGTGCCAGCGCGCGGCGGATGCGCTTGTCGGTGAACGGCGCCTGGTCGGTTCGCAGATGCACCTGATCATGCGAGCTTGCCTGCACGCTGAGCAGCTTGAAGGCGGGGTTGCCCTCGATCGCCAGTTCCAGGCGCGTCGTGCTCGGGATGACGTCGAGCTGGCCGGCCTGCAGCGCCAGCACCTGGGCCTGCTCGTCGTCGAAGAACTTGATCTCGACACGATCGGGAAGTGCCTTCTCGCCCCAGTAATCGGTGTTGCGCACGAAGCTGGCGCCTTGCTTGGGACGGAAGGATTCGAGCTTGAACGGGCCGGTGCCGTTGAAAGTCTTCTCGAAATCGCCGGCATAGTCGGCCGGCAGGATGACCGCATTGTAGACGTCGGAGGAGACATAGAAGGGAAAGTTGCTGTTGGGACCGTCGAGATCGAAGGCGACTGTCTGCTCGTCGACCAGTTTGGCGCCACCCTTGGACAGGATGCCCTTGTAGGCTGAGAGCGCCGACGAGCCGCTGGCCGGATCGACCAGCCGCTCGAAGCTCGCCACCACGTCCTTGGCGGTGACGGCGCGGCCATCGTGGAATTTCACTCCTTGCCGCAATTTGAAGGTCCAGCGGCTGGCTGTCTCGTCGGCCTCCCAGGACAAAGCGAGCTTCGGCTGGAGACCGTCCTTCGGATCGTCGAGGATCAGATATTCGCCGACCTGGCTGATCACCCCGATGCTGGCCGGATCGGTCACCGAAACCGGATCGATCGCCTTGGTCGGCTGACCGAGCCCGACACGAACCGTGCCGCCGGCGGCGGCCGCGGCGCGTGCGGCTCCGAACCCCTGCGAGGCGGCAAAGCCTGTCAGGCCGAGCAGTGCGGCGTATTTCAGGAGATCGCGGCGCTTGAGAAAGCCGCCCTGATATTCGTCGACGGCGACATTCCAGATGTCCCCCGACAGGCTGCGAAGTGCGTCGATATCCCTGCGTTCGGTCATGTTAAACCCTGCTTTGAAATGAAAATTAAAAATCTATGCGACGGGTTCGCCGTCGAGATGGATGCGGTCAACGGCCTGCGGATAGAAGGCGATGAGGCCTTTGATCTTCGGCATTTCGACGATTGGATCCCGGTAGCTCCAGGCGATGTCCGGGCGCACCGTTCCGTCGCTCAGCAGCCCCGACCAGTAGGAGGCAATGCCCTTGTAGGGACATCGCGTCGTTGTAACGGACGCCATCAGCCGCTCCAGCCGGATGTCTTCCGCCGGCAGATAGAAACGCGTCGGCAGATGGGTCTCGAACAAAAGCACCGGGCGGTGACTGTCGGCGATCGGCTCGCCGTCGAACCAGACCTGCACATGGCTCGTGCTTTGCAGCACATCAATGCGCGCATAAGGGTCTCGCGCATGGACGAAGACCTCTTCGTCCTCCTCGAACCATTGGTCGACGGCCTTCCAGGTGAAGGCGATCCGCCCGGCCAGGGACGCCAGCGCTTCGTCCGGCGGCGAGATGAACGCCCACGCCGCGTTGGCACTGCGCCTGTCGCCGCTGTCGATATCCCAATAGGCCGTCTCGCCACCGACTGGATGCGGTTCGCGATGCAGCGAGGGCTTCAGCACCGACGGATCTACCGCTGACGGCGGGAAGAAATAGATCGGCAGGAAATGGTTGGAGCGCAGCACCAGCACGTTGCGGCTGTCGGCGATGGTGCGGCCGCCGAATTTGACGCGCACACGCTTGGGACTGTGCAGGACATTGACGAGCTGCGGCGCGGTGGCTTCGCGAGGCTGCAATCTTGGCGCGACGGTCATGATCGTTCTCCCGGTCAGGACACGGCGCGTGCGTTGTCGCGCTGCTCGGCGAAGCGGTTTGCCGGCCGCGCCAGACCGAAGCGGTCACGCAGCGTTCCCGGCGCGTATTCGGTCGGGAACACGCCGCGGCGCTGCAGCTCCGGCACCACCTGCTCGGCGAAATTCACCCAGTCCTCGGGCAGCAGCGGGAACATCAGGTTGAAGCCGTCGGCGGCGCCTGAAACGAACCAGTCCTGCAACTGGTCGGCGATCTGTTTGGGCGTGCCGGCGACGGTCGGCACCGAACCGCTGTTGGCGAGCTTGCGGGCGATGTCGCGTAGGCTGAGATTCTGCTTCGACCATTCCTTGACCCGGTTGAGCGATGTCCGTCCGCCATTGAAGGTGCTCTCGTCCGGCAGCGGCGGCAGCGGCCCGTCTGGCGGATAGACGGAGAGATCGATGCCGCTCCAGCTGGACAGAAGGTCGATGCCGACCTGATCGGGCAACAGGGTCTGGAGGTATTCCTGCTTTTCGCGGCCTTCCGCCTCGGAAGCGGCGACAATCGGCAGAATGCCCGGCAGGATCTTGAAGCTCTCCGGCTTCCTGCCATAGCGGGCGAGGCGCTCGTTGATGTCCTGCCGGTATTTGATGCCGTCTTCCCTGGTGCTGTAGATGGCGAAATGCACGTCGGCCTGGGCGGCGGCGAAGTTCTTGCCGTCCTCGGACGAGCCGGCCTGGACGATCAGCGGGTGGCCCTGCGGCGGCCGCGAGACGTTGAGCGGCCCGCGCACCTTGAAGTGCTTGCCCTTGTGATCGATGGGGTGGACCTTGTCGGGATCGGCGAAATAGCCCGCCTCCTTGTCGATCAGCAGCGCCTCGTCTTCCCAGCTGTCCCAAAGCGCCTTGACGATATCGAGGAATTCGGCCGCGCGCTCATAGCGGAACGCATGTTCTATGTTGCCGTCGCGGCCGAAATTGCGCGCCTCCTCGTCCATGGCCGATGTGACGACGTTCCACGACGCCCTGCCCTTGCTGATATGGTCGAGCGAGGCGAACATGCGCGCAACATTGTAGGGCTCGCTGTACGAACTCGACGCCGTGGTGATCAGGCCGATGTGTTTGGTCACGCCGGCCAGTGCCGACAGCAGCGTCAATGGCTCAAGGCGGGCATTGGCGTAGTGGGCGACACCGCTCTTGACCGAATCCCAGATCGAAACGTGGTCGGCGACGAAGATGGTGTCGATCCTGGCCCGCTCGGCCGCCTGCACGAGATCACGGTAGAACTCGAAGTCCAGCACCTCCCGGCCCGGCGCCCGCGGATGGCGCCACGACATCCGATGATCGCCCTGCGGGTTGAAGAAAAATGCGCTGAGGATCATGTGGTCTCGAGCCATGCCAGTCTCCTTCCAGATCTGCCCTGGAGCCAAATCTGCTCCGGAGATTGTCGCGCTGCTTCGGCAAGCGGCGACAATCGCTCTTGAGCCATGAAAGTTAGATTGCGCTCCGGCTTAATTCTAGTAATTTTATAGAGATAAAGCATTGCAAAAGTGGAAGCGATTGCCCTCGATCGCGACGCTGGAAGAAAGTGGTTTCAAGCTCCCAATGTCCTCATCAGTTCTGAACGTAGAGCAGCTTTCTATCACCTATGAAGGGCGAAAAGGATCGCATCCCGCCGTCAGCGGCGTATCACTGCACATAGGGGAAGGCGAAGCACTCGGCCTGGTCGGCGAATCAGGATCGGGAAAAAGCTCGGTGGCGCTCGCCATACTGCGCTATTTGCCGAAAAACGCCCGGGTCGCGGCGTCAGCGCTTGAATTCCAGGGACGGGAAATCCGCGAACTCTCAGCGGAACAGCTTCGCAAGCTGAGGGGCGACCATATCGCCGCCGTCTACCAGCATCCGGGTGCGGCGCTCAATCCGGCGATGACGATCGGCCGGCAGATCATCGAGACGATCCTGCGGCATCGCCCGGTTCGCCACGAGGAGGCCCGCTGGCGCGCCGCCGATCTGCTAGAGCGTGTCTGGGTCGGCAATCCGGACCGGATGCTCGAGCTTTATCCGCACGAGCTTTCCGGTGGCATGCAGCAGCGCGCCAACATCGCCATCGCGATTGCGCTCGACCCGTCGCTGCTGGTGCTGGACGAGCCGACGACGGCGCTCGACGCCAGCGTCCAGTCCGAGATCATCGCCATCCTCTCCGGCCTGCGCAGGGACCACAAGACCAGCATTCTGCTGATCAGCCACGACATCAACATGATCCGCCGCTCCTGCGACCGGGTGGCGGTGATGCAGTCGGGAACCGTGGTCGAAAGCGGCGCCGCCGGCGATATCTTCGACAACCCCTCTCACGCCTATACGAAGGCGCTGATCGCCTCGATCCCGGCGCTCAACTACACGAAGCGGAATGGAAGACTGGCGGAGACGGACGGCCTGCCATCGCACTCAGCGGTCCAGAATGAAGATGCCGGCGAGCGCAAAGAACGCCGAATCGCGATCGCCTGCAAAGGCATCAGCCATGCGTTCGGCAGCCAGGCGGTGCTGCACAATATCGACTTGCAGATCGGCCAGGGCGAGACATTCGGGCTGATCGGCGAGTCCGGTTCCGGCAAGTCGACCCTGGCAAGGATCGTCACCGGCCTACAGATGCCGAGCGAGGGGGCTGTCGAGCTATTCGGCAAGACGGTTGCGCCGCGCGTCGAGAAGCGGGCGCCGGGCGACCGTCGCAACGTGCAGATGGTCTTCCAGTCGCCGGATCGCACACTCAATCCGCGACACAGGATCGGCAGGATTCTCAGTCGTCCGCTGTGGCGGCTTGCCGGCCTCAGCCGCGGTGAGGCGGTCCAGCGCGTCGGCGACCTGCTGCAATCAGTCCGGCTGGGCACCACCACGGCTGAGCAAAAACCGCGCTCGCTTTCCGGCGGCCAGCGGCAAAGGGCGGCGATCGCACGGGCCTTCGCCGGCGTGCCGAAGGTCGTCGTGCTCGACGAACCCACTTCGGCGCTCGACGTTTCCGTCCAGGCAACTGTTCTCAACCTGCTCAACGACCTGCAGCGCGACAAGGACACGACCTATCTGTTCATCAGCCACGATCTCAGGGTCGTGCGCTACATGGCCGACAGGATCGGCGTGCTGTACCGCGGCCGCCTGGTCGAAACCGGCTCATCCGACCAGATTTTTCACGGACCCAATCATCCCTATACGAAACTGCTGCTGGCGGCGTCTTCAGACGATGCAGCGCCGAAGATCATCTCTCAGGCCGACATCGCGGCGGGCCCGAGCCAGGGATGCGCCTTCGCCGGCCGTTGCTCGCTCGCTGTTGCCGATTGCTGGAAAGCCGAACCGCCCCTCAGCCAAGCTGGCGACGAGCACCTGATCGCATGTTGGCGGCTCGACCAAGGTTCATGAAGGACGGATCATCATTCTGAAGATCCGTCGCGCTCGCGAGGAAGGCGCGATGGAGCTGATCCCCGTCGCAAAGTGCCAAGAGACCGGGAGCTGCGGCCGTTCGAGGCGCGGATAGCAGGAAGCTTGGCGATCAAGCATCCACCGTAGTCACAGGCAAGCTCGCATGGTATTTCGTCTGAGGCTCGCTCCTTACAAGCCAATGTCTACAAGTTTGATAGACATTTGCTAAGAAGCCGGTCATACTGCCCGCTTCAAGTGCCTGACTTTTCGCCGTCCATGTTCGCAGGATCAGGAGATGACGATGACGCAGACATTTCTGGAAGCCGTTCCGGGCTGTATCAGGATCGTGATCGGCGCCCTTTTCCCGCCCATGGAGCGTTCACGTTATGCGCCGGATCAGGCGCAGGCGGACGACGCTTCTGACTCCGAGGCGAAATTTCGCCGCTCAGGACGGGATGAAGCCTTCTATTGGGGCATCGGCACTTGCGGCTATTGGGTAGGCGCCCGTCGCATCCGGCCATAGACCAATCATCGAAATGCGGGGGTTACCTGGCAGCATTGGCTGGCTGCCGCGATCCAGGAGGAGACCGATGACCACACGCCTTTTACCCGCACTGCATGAGGGCCATGCTCCGATTCATTTGCACGGAGCCTTCGACGATGCCTTGGAAGCTTACCAAACCTGGATTCCGGGAACGGACGAGCCGCACGTGGAATTTGAGGACCAGATGGTGCCGATCAGTTCGGTCTTCGGCCGCATGCGGACCTGCACCGATATTCTTCCTTGGCGCATCGAGGGCGATGTCCTAGAGGTTGTCGGCAATGCACTGGTTTTCGGCGGCGAAAAGGCGATCACTTACGCCGATGCCGCTCTGGTCCTTCGCGCTTTGTGCGTGAAGCGGCTCCGGAGCGGCGACGTCGGCAACTAACAGGCGACGCTGCATAGGTTCCCGTCAAAGCCCGAGGATGCGGGCACAAGGCAGCTCGGCTCCGTATCATTCAGCCGGTATGCGTCGCGATCTGCCCTGATAGCCTCTATTTGCTCAGTCGGTCATGCGCGGCGATGGCCATAGCTCTGCATGGTGCGGATAGACTGGTGCTGCGAGAGAGGATTGAACTCTCGACCTCTCCCTTACCAAGGGAGTGCTCTACCACTGAGCTACCGCAGCCGCCGATGGCGGGGCTTCTGCCATATCGAACCGGCAAGCGCAAGGCCAAGACAAAGACGGGTTGAAAGGCCGCACCGGGCGATCGTTGCGGACATGGCCGTGCCACAATGTTGGCTATCCCTTGATCCGCACCGGCGGGTCGCCGGCCGGGGACAGAACGATGAACGGCAAGACAGTTTCTCCGAACAAGGATGGATCACCGAAGAAGGATGGTTCAGCGAAAAAAGCCGGAACGGGCCGCAAGGACCGGCTGGCCGAGCAGTTGCGCGCCAACCTGCAGAAGCGCAAGGCGCAATCGCGGTCGCGACGGACCGGCGACGCCGATAAGCGGCCGGAGGGGCTGCAAGCGGTGATGAAAAAAGATTAACGCGAATCGGCTATGTTGGTCGCCGGTACTTTGGCCAAGTCGGCGTGGGCCAAAGTGGGGAGTAGCCTGTTTCTTGAACCAAGCCGGCCAATGGTCTAGATGGCCGCAACAGACTCAACCGATTTAAACCGGCCTTGGCGCCGAGGGGACGCTCTTCATGGATCGCATCAGAATTGTTGGCGGCAACAAGCTTGCCGGAAGCATTCCGATCTCGGGCGCGAAAAACGCTGCGCTGCCGCTGATGATCGCCGCGCTTTTGACCGATGACACGCTGACGCTGGAAAACGTGCCGCATCTGGCCGATGTCGAGCAGCTGATCCGCATCCTCGGCAATCACGGCGTCGACTATTCGGTCAATGGCCGCCGCGAAAAGCAGCAGGAAGGCTATTCGCGCACCATCACTTTCTCGGCCCGCAACATCGTCGACACGACGGCGCCTTACGAGCTGGTGTCGAAGATGCGGGCGTCGTTCTGGGTGATCGGACCGCTGCTGGCCCGCATGGGCGAAGCCAAGGTGTCGCTGCCCGGCGGCTGCGCCATCGGCACGCGGCCGGTCGACCTCTTCCTCGAAGGCCTGCAGGCGCTGGGCGCCGATATCGACGTCGACACCGGCTACGTCATCGCCAAGACCAGGAACGGCCGGCTTGTCGGCAACCGTTATGTGTTCCCGAAAGTTTCGGTCGGCGCCACCCATGTGCTGATGATGGCGGCCTCGCTGGCCAAGGGCGAGACGGTGCTCGAAAACGCCGCGCGCGAGCCGGAGATCGTCAACCTCGCCGAATGCCTCAACGCCATGGGCGCGAAGATCTCGGGCGCCGGCACGGCGACCATCACCATCGACGGCGTCGAGGCGCTGTCGGGTGCTCGCGTCAGGGTGATCCCCGACCGCATCGAGACCGGCACCTATGCGATGGCGGTGGCGATGACCGGCGGCGACGTCGTGCTGGAAGGCGCGCGGCCCGACCTGTTGCAGACGGCGCTCGACATCATTTCGCAGACCGGCGCCGAGATCACGCAGACTAATTCCGGCATCCGCGTCAGGCGCAACGGCGCCGGCATTTCGCCGGTCGATGTGACGACGGCGCCCTTCCCGGCGTTCCCGACCGATCTTCAGGCGCAGTTCATGGGCCTGATGACGATGGCCAAGGGCAAGTCGCGCATCACCGAGACGATCTTCGAAAACCGCTTCATGCACGTCCAGGAACTCGCCCGGCTCGGCGCCCACATCACGCTGTCCGGCCAGACGGCGATCGTCGACGGCGTAGCGAAGCTGAAGGGCGCGCCAGTCATGGCGACCGATCTTCGCGCCTCGGTGTCGCTGGTCATTGCCGGCCTTGCTGCCGAAGGCGAAACCACGGTCAACCGCGTCTACCATCTCGACCGCGGCTTCGAGCGGCTGGAGGAAAAGCTGTCTGGCTGCGGCGCGGAGATCGAGCGCATTTCGGGGTGACCATAGCAGGCTCAGGTCGGCGCTGCCCCTCATCTGCCTGCCGGCATCTTCTCTCCGTATAGGGACGGGGAGAAGGGACGCCTCGCGAAGGATTTCGCCAATCTCCAGCGTTGCGGGAGGGTGCCGAGGTTGCGGCCAGCCCCTTCTCCCCGTCCCTATACGGGGAGAAGGTCCCGGCAGGGGGATGAGGGGCAGCGCCGACTGGGGCGATTGCCTGGACAAGACCTCCGGCGCGGTTGCACGAGCAGGAAAGACCGCCTAACAGAAGGTCGAATAATCAACTCGCAGGTGCGAATTCCGCATGAATGGCCTCAAGCTTGTCGCGCTCGACGATCAGGATCTGAGCATCATCTCGGCGCATGTCCAGGATGCCGTCATGAAGGTCAGCGATCTCGAATACCTGCCTTCGGTAAAGCGCTTCGTGCTGACCATGAACCGCTTCGTCTGGGAGGCGAAATCCGGCTTCTTCCGCCAGCACAATGAGCGGCGGCAGGCCGTGCTGCATTTCGACCGGGTGCTCGGCGCCAAGACCAGCGGCATTGCCCGCGATAAGCCGGACGAGGTGCTGTCACTGCTGGCGATCAGCTTTCTCGCGCTCGACAAACCGGCCGGCATCGTCGAGCTGATCTTTTCGGGCGGCGGCGCGATCATGCTCGATGTCGAATGCATCGAGGCGCGGCTTGCCGATGTCGGCGGCGCCTGGGAAGCGACGTCGCGCCCGGTCCACAGGGTCTGATGTGATGGTTATCACGCTTCGCCAGTCCGACGCCGATTTCGAGCAGCGCTTTGCCGCGTTCCTGCTGACCAAGCGGGAAGTCTCGGCCGATGTCGACGCCGTGGTGCGCGAGATTATCGCCAAGGTGCGTGCCGAGGGCGACGCGGCGCTGGTCGGGTACACGCAGAAATTCGGCGGCGGCGACCTGGCCAGGCTCGGCATCGCCGTCTCCAGGGACGACATTGCCAAGGCTTACGAGGCCGCCGATCCGCAGACGGTCGAGGCGCTGAAATTCGCGCGCGAGCGCATCCGCGCCCATCATCGGCGGCAGCTGCCGCAGGACGACCGCTACACCGATGCCGCCGGCGTCGAGCTCGGATCGCGCTGGACGGCAATCGAGGCCGTCGGGCTCTACGTGCCGGGCGGCACGGCGAGCTATCCGAGTTCGGTGCTGATGAACGCGGTGCCGGCCAAGGTCGCCGGCGTCGAGCGCATCGCCATGGTGGTGCCGGCCTCTGGCGGCGAGGTGCCGCCGCTGGTGCTGGTGGCAGCCGACCTTGCCGGTGTCTCCGAAATCTACCGCGTTGGTGGCGCCCAGGCGATCGCGGCCCTTGCCTATGGTACCGAAACGATAAAGCCCGTCGCCAAGATCGTCGGCCCTGGCAATGCCTATGTCGCGGCGGCCAAGCGCCAGGTGTTCGGCACGGTCGGCATCGACATGATCGCCGGGCCGTCGGAAGTGCTGGTTGTCGCCGACGGCAGCAACGATCCGGACTGGATCGCCGCCGACCTCCTCGCCCAGGCCGAACATGATGTGTCGGCGCAGTCGATCTTGATCACCGACGACCGTGCCTTTGGCGCAGCGGTCGAACAGGCGGTGGAGCGGCAGTTGCAGAACCTGCCGCGCGGAGAAACGGCGGCGGCGAGCTGGCGCGATTTCGGCGCCGTCATCCTGGTGCCGACGATCGAGGCAGCACTGCCGCTGGTCGACCGAATCGCGGCCGAACATGTCGAGCTTGCCATCGACGACCCAGAGGCGTTCCTGGCGCGGATGCGCAATGCCGGTGCGGTGTTTCTCGGCCGCCACACGCCGGAAGCCATCGGCGACTATGTCGCCGGCTCCAATCACGTGCTGCCGACGGCGCGCTCGGCGCGCTTTTCGTCCGGGCTTTCGGTGCTCGATTTCGTCAAGCGCACTTCGATCCTGAAGCTCGGGCCGGAGCAGTTGCGGGCACTGGCGCCGGCGGCGATCACGCTCGCCAAGGCGGAAGGCCTCGATGCGCATGGACGCTCCGTCGCCATCCGGCTGAACATGTAGAAATGTCCGACTACGACCAAACCCGCGCCAGGCTGATCGATGTCGAGCTCGACGAGACGATCGGCCGCTCGACGCCCGATGTCGAGCATGAGCGGGCGGTGGCGATCTTCGACCTGATCGAGGAGAACCGCTTCCAGCCGGTCAATGACGACGGCGCCGGGCCATACCGGCTGAAACTGTCGCTGGCCGAGTCCCGGCTGGTGTTCGCGGTGACGCGCGAGGACGGCGCAGCCGTGGTCACCCACATCCTGTCGCTGACGCCGCTTCGGCGCATCGTCAAGGACTACTACATGATCTGCGAAAGCTATTACGATGCCATCCGCACCGCGACGCCAAGCCATATCGAGGCGATAGACATGGGCCGGCGCGGCCTGCACAATGAAGGCTCGCAGAGGCTGATGGACCGGCTTGCCGGCAAGATCGAGATTGACTTCGACACGGCGCGCCGGCTGTTCACGCTGGTTTGCGTGCTGCACTGGCGAGGCTGAAACTGGCCGCCCCGCTGCCCCGCCAGATCCTGCCCCGCTCGATCCTGTTTGTCTGCGGCATGAACGCCGTGCGCTCGCCGATGGCCGAATTGCTGGCGCGCAAGGTGCTCCCGCCTACCACCTTCGTCGCCTCGGCGGGAGTGCGCGGCGGCGAACGCGATCCGTTCGTCGATGCCGTGCTGGCCGAAGAAGGGCTGTCGTTGGGCGAACGGCACCCGAGAACGATGGATGACCTCGAGGACGATTATTTCGACCTGATCGTCACGCTGGCGCCGGAAGCCCACCACATCGCGCTCGAACTCACCCGCTCGCTGGCCGTCGAGGTCGAATATTGGCCGATGCCCGACCCGACCGGCGTCAGTGGCACGCGCGAGCAGATCATGGCCGCCTACCGCGACGTGCGCGAGCGGCTGAAGGCGCGGATCGGCCGCCGTTTTCTCGGCAACGGGGCTGAAAACGCCGCGGATTAAGCATGTTCACAAGCGGGCGTTTATCATATAGGTTCCGCGCAACTTTCCGGCCGGGGCGCTGGAAGTACCCATCCAAGCAAAGGTATCGAATGCCGAAGGAAGAAGTCCTCGAGTTTCCGGGTGTCGTGACGGAACTGCTGCCCAACGCGATGTTCAGGGTCAAGCTCGAAAACGAACATGAAATCATCGCCCATACCGCCGGCCGCATGCGCAAGAACCGCATCCGCGTTTTGACCGGCGACAAGGTCCTGGTCGAGATGACGCCCTACGACCTGACCAAGGGCCGCATCACCTACCGCTTCAAGTAAGTTCAAGGACCCGGCCGGGATCGCGATGGGCATTTTGCAGAAGCTCGTGCTTGCCTCGGGTTCGCCACGCCGGATCGAGCTGCTGCAGCAGGCCGGCATCGAGCCGGACCGTGTGCTGCCGGCTGATGTCGACGAGACCCCGCTGCGCGCCGAACACCCGCGTTCGCTGGCCAAGCGCCTGGCGATGCAGAAGGCCGAGAAAGCGCTGGCCTCGCTGAAAACCGAGACGGACTACGCGCCGAGCTTCGTGCTGGCGGCCGACACGGTGGTTGCCGTCGGGCGACGCATCCTGCCCAAGGCCGAGACGCTCGACGACGCCGCCAACTGCCTTGGGCTTTTGTCCGGCCGTTCGCACCGCGTCTATTCCGGCATCTGCCTGATCACACCTGGCGGCAAGCAGCGCTTGCGGCTGGTCGAGACCAGGGTGCGCTTCAAGCGGCTGCCGCGCGAGGAGATCGAGGCCTACATCGCATCCGGAGAATGGCGCGGCAAGGCCGGTGGCTATGGCGTCCAGGGGCTTGCCGGCGCCTTCGTCGTCAAGCTTGTCGGCTCCTACACCAACGTCGTCGGCCTGCCACTCTACGAGACGGTAGCGCTTTTGAGCGGCGAAGGGTTTAAGGTGCACGCCAACTGGCTGTCGGGTGCGCGGATATGAGCCCGGACGACAAGGTCACGCCGTTGCGGCCCAAGCGGCCCTGCCCCGAATGCGGCAAGCCATCGGCGCGCGAAACCTACCCGTTCTGCTCGACGCGCTGCAAGGACATCGACCTCAACCGCTGGCTGAAGGGGGTCTACGTCATCCCGGGCCGCGACGACGAGGATGAGAACGACGACCAGAAATAGCACCGTCCACCTGCGGTTTTCCACAGGCTTGGGACGGTTTCGCAGCCGCGATCGTGACGATGATCGGCCTTGCGGACTGCCTGTCGTTTCCCGCCTGAAATCAATGTCCAGAACTTGTTCCATCCGGACACTGTCGGACGGAACAGCTTCTGGCGTTTTGTCTGAGCATGATCTTTTCCGAAAACCGGATTCCACTTTTCGGGATCATGCTTTTTATCTGAGCATGATCTTTTCCGAAAACCGGATTCCACTTTTCGGGATCATGCTCTAAGCGCTGGACAGGCCGGATTCCCGTGCTATAACCCACGCGCTTTCAAGGGGTGCCGACGGCGCTTTCATGAACCCGGTGTGCAGATTGCCGCCCACCGGAGCAGGCCCAGATAGCTCAGTTGGTAGAGCAGCGGACTGAAAATCCGCGTGTCGGTGGTTCGAATCCGCCTCTGGGCACCATTTTTCCCTGTACGGCTCGGAGACATGGGTAACAGTTTGTACCTAAGACATGGGTGACAACCTCGCGCCGATCGGATTGTCGATGGCGTGCAAGAATTATCGGGACCATGGCGCCAGCGGCTCCTGCTCGGCCAAATGTCAATGGAGAGCATCTTCGGCATCTTGCATCCCGCTCTGGCCATAACCGGTCTACAGACCGAGGGCGCAGCCGTCCTTGCGCGGTTCAGAACCGCCCAGCAGGGTCCCGTTTGCCCAATCGATGCGAATGGCCTGCGCACCGCCGATCGGGTCCGTGGCGGGAATGATTTCGAAACCGCGTCGGCTAAGTTCAGCTACGGTTTCGCCAGCGAGCCCGTGTTCGGCCTGGACGTTCATGGTGCCGCTGACGGGGGCGACCCGCGGCAGATCAATCGCTTCCTGCAGATCCATCCCGAAGTCGAGCACCTTCGTCAGCAGGTGCGCGTGGCCCATTGCCTGGTAGTAGCCACCCATAACGCCGAAAGGCATTTCTGCCCGGCCGTCTCTCGCAAGCATCCCGGGTATGATGGTATGCAAAGGTCGCTTGTTCGGCGCCACTGCATTGGGGTGCCTGGGGTCAAGCGAAAAGCTTTGTCCGCGATTGTGCAAGACGACACCGGAGCGTGGCGAGACCAGGCCCGAGCCAAAGCTGTCGAAGACCGAGTTGATGAAACTGACCGCATTGCGGTCCTTATCGACAACGGAAATATAGACCGTGTCGCTGTGCAGCGGCATATCGAAGGCCGGCAGGTCCGCGCGGGCGCGCTTTAGGTCAATCATGCCGGCCAGACGATCGGCCCAGGCATTCGACAACATGTCGGCCACCGGGACCTCGGACGTGTCGGGATCGGCGACGAGCAGGTCACGCGCGGCGTAAGCGAGGCGTGTTGCTTCGATTTCCAGGTGAAGCCGGTCCGCGGATTGCGGGTCGCCGTGCGCTTCGAAGCGCGAGAGGATGTTTAGAATGAGCAGCGCGATCACACCCTGGCCATTCGGCGGACATTCGAACACATCGCAGCCTCGAAACGCCGTGCTGATCGGGGTCACGTATTCGCCTGTTGCCGAGGCGAAATCTTCGAGTGTGTGCAATCCGCCGAGCCCACGAAGATAGACGACCATGTCGTCGGCCACAGGGCCAGTGTAGAAGGCCTCTCGTCCCTTCTTGGCGATCAGCCGCAGCGTTGCAGCCAACTCAGGCTGGCGATGCACTTCGCCAACGCCTGGCGCGCGGCCGTTTGGCAGGAAAATCCGTTTCGCGGCTACATCGGAGGCCAGAAGTTCTTCTTCCAACGCCCAGTCACGATGGACCCGCGGTGAAATGGCGTACCCTTCCTCGGCGAAACGTATAGCGGGGGCCAGGATTTGATCGAAGGGCATATGTCCATGATCAGTGTGCAATCTGGTCCAGGCATCGATGGCTCCCGGGATGGTGACGGAGCCAGGAGAATTGCGGGCCACCTCCGCCATGCCACGTTCGAGGAACCAGTCAATTGTGAGGGCGGCGGGTGTCCTGCCCGATCCGTTGTAGGCGATGACCTCGCCGGATCCGTTTCGCGACAGAAGAGCGAAGCAGTCGCCTCCAATGCCGGTCGAGGCTGGCTCGACGACACATTGCACCGCGCAGGCTGCGATGGCGGCATCCATGGCGTTGCCGCCGGCCGCCACGATCTCCACCGCCGTCAGGGTCGCCGACGGATGAGAGGTGGCGGCCATGGCCTCGCGTGAAACGACGACCGAGCGCGTTGGTTTCTCAAAATTTCGCATGCTATGCCCTTCTGATCGTGCTCAAGAGGCGGCGTCGCTCATCGTCGAGGGGCGGTGCCGCAGATGCCGCGACATCCAGTATTCGAGTGCCGCCAAGGCACGGATGATCGCGAAGTTCAAAGTGAGATAAATGGCGCCCGCGCAGATGAAGACTTCAAAGGCGCGGTAGGTCTGGGAGATCAATCCCTGGGCAATTCCAGTCACCTCCATCAAGGTCACGATGGAAGCCAGAGACGTGCCCTTGATCATCAGGATGATTTCATTGCCGTAACTCGGCAGCGCCTGGCGAAAGGCCAGCGGCAGGATAACGTGCCGATAGGTCAAATAGGTGGACAGGCCGACAGACCGGGCCGCCTCGACAAGGCCGCGTGGCACCGATTGAATCGCGCCGCGGAGGATTTCGCTGCCATAGGCGGTGGTGTTGAGTGTCAGCGCGATGATTGCGCACCAGTAGGGTTCGCGGAAAACGGCCCATAATCCAATTGCCGACAGTTGGTGCCGGAATTGACCAAGGCCATAATAGGTCAGAAAAATCTGCACCAGCAGAGGCGTGCCCCTGAACACGGCAACGAAGCCACGGATCGGCAAGACGACGAAGGGCGATTCCGATTGCTGGGCAAGCGCCAATGTGACGGCAAGAATGAAGCCGGCAACGATGGAAGTCAGGGCCAGTTCCATCGTGAGCGGCAGGCCGGCGAGTAGCTTCGGCAGGATCTCGAGGAAAAAACTGAAATCTATCATGCCGACCGGACGCGCCACGGCGCCTTCCGTTCCAGACGGTAAAAGGCGTGGCCCGTGACGGAAGCGATAGCCAGATAGAGCAAGGCTGCAGCAATGTAGAAAATGAACGGTTCACGGGTCGAACCTGCAGCGATCTGCGCCTGGCGCATCAGTTCAACGAGGCCGATTACCGATATCAGCGACGAGTCCTTCAGAACCAACTGCCACACATTGCCGAGACCTGGCAGCGCGTATCTCAGGAGCTGGGGAAAAATAACCTGTCGCAGCCGCTGCAGCCGGTTGAGACCAAGCGCGCAAGCGGCATCGTGCTGTCCCTGGTCGATGGCGACGTAAGCCCCTCGATAGACCTCGGCTTGATAGGCGCCCGAGATGATCGCGATCGCCAAGGTTCCGGTGGCAAAGGCCGGAACGCCGACGAATCCGGACCCGCCCAGGCTATGACCAAGCGAGGTCAGGGCGACGCTACCTCCATAGTAAAGCAGATAAATGGTCAGAAGGTCGGGCACGCCCCTGAAAACCGTGCAATAGCCAAGGGCCAAGAACCTCAATATTTTGGAGTTGCGGAGACGCCCGGCCGCTGCCAGACCGCCAAATACAGCGCCAAGCGCAAAGCCCAGCACAGACAGGAGCACTGTGACCGAGGCCGCCATGAGAAGAGCAGCCCCCCAACCTCCGTGCTGGAAACCAAGCAGCCGGAATGCGTCAACCATTGATACCCCCGGCATTGATACCCCGGCAGGACGAACGGCTCAGCTCCGGAACGTGGTCAGGAATGGCCGTTCGCCGGCAAGCGCTTACTTGACTGGAGTGACGTCGCTCTTGAGCCCATTTAAGCGACAGGGTTTTGATCGTGCCGTCGGCGGTCGCGGCGTCGATGGCGCCGTTGAGCATGTCTTTCAGCTTGGTGTCCTCTTTGCGGATGCCGGCCCCGGAGCCAAGACCGAAGAGGCCCCCGACAAATCCTGGTCCTGCAAGCGTATAGTCGCTGAACTCCGGCTTGCTCAGCGTGGCGGCCAGCGCTGTCTGTTGCGCGAAGAGCGCGTCGATGCGACCCGCGGCAAGATCGAGATCGTGTTGCTCGGTGGTCTTGTATTCGCGAATCTCGGCGACGTCCGAGAAGTATTTTTTCAGGAATTCCAGGTTCGCCGTTGCAGCCTGAACTCCAATGATCTTTCCCTTCAGCAATGGCTTGAGCTTGTCGATTGCCGCCTGCGAAGAGGCTTCATTGTCCAGCTTGAACCGCTCGTTGGAAATGCCGAGCTTGCCCAGTTCGCTATCCTTGGCGACCGCGAAACCTGAGGGGTCAACCGCATATGGCTGGGTAAAATCAATGACCTTCAGACGTTTTTCAGTGATGAACATGCTCGCCATGATCACGTCGAACTTGCCGACGGTCAGCGCGGGGATCATGCCGTCCCAGTCCTGTGCGACGATCTTGCACTCGATCTTCATTCGCCCGCACAGATCATTGGCGAGATCGACTTCGAAGCCGTCCAGCTTGCCGTCGGCTGTTGTGAAATTCCAGGGCGCGTAGGCTCCTTCGGTGGCAATGGTAATTGCCTTTGGTGTTTCTTGTGCAACGGCGGCCTGGACCAGGCCGAACAGGACCGACGCAATGGCTGCGATGCGGCTAATTTTCATGTCATTCTCCTCTTTTTTGCCGGTACGGCAGTTCCCTTTCGTCGTGCCGGATTATCTTCCGGCTTCAACGAGTTAGATGGTATTCCCTAGCGGGACTTGCGAAGTTGGCCAGAAGCGGCGCTGTCTCGACGATATGATCCCGCATGACGATCTCAGCCTTGCCGGCGTCACCTGACCGCAGCACGTCGATCAGGATCTCGTGCTCGGCACGCGCGCTGGCGGGCTTGTCGACATAGTCGAACCAGATGCGCAGGTAGGGTTCGATCACGACGTGCAGGCTGGCAATCTGCCGGACGAGTTTGGGTCGGTTGCTCAGTTGGCAAATCTGCAAATGGAAGGCCTGATGGCGCACGACCCAGTCGCTGCTGCCGGTCTGGCTGGCGCGCTCCATGCGGTCCAGCTGGCGTTCCAGTTCTTCAAGCACTTCGGCATCGATGTGCGGCATGGCAAGCCTCACCGCCAGCCCTTCGAGCACCGAGCGTATTTCAAAGGTTTCGTAGATCTCATCGAGGGTAAGCCCGGCGACGATGCAGCCACGGTTCGGGCGAATGACCACAAGACCTTCCGCGGCCAGTTGGCGGAATGCTTCGCGAACCGGCATGCGGCTCATGCCGATTTCCGTCGCGATCTCTTCCGGGATCAGCCGGTCCCCGGCCCGGTAACGCCCCATCCTCAGGGCCCGCTGAATGTGGCGATAAGCCTCCTCCTCGGCGGTCGTGATGCCCAACGGCTCGATTGCGTCAGCTGCCATGTCCCTGGTCCGATCAGAGCGTATCTGTGTATCCACTTATCCAGTTATCGAAACCTGTGTCAAGCACCGATGCTTGGGCGCTTTAGAATTTCTCTTGTGAGAATAAGCACTTGGCAGGGGAAATCGGGCTAAGCACACCGTGATCGGCTAAGCCGCTGATCGGCCTACTTTTCAACGTCCGGCAAAAGGCCCGCCGCTCCATTTGCGAAGCGGCGAGGCCCCATATTCGGGGACGATTGCCGGGATTTCCCGGCATTGCCTGCAGTGCAATTCAGGTGCCAGATTTGTTCATCCAAAACGGGTCACCGCACCGGAGGCGCCAACGCGGACCTTCCGCGATCACGCTACTGCCGCGCTTTGCCGTTCCTGCTATGTTACTTTGCGGCGGACGTAATTTTTCCGCCTGGCCGGCGCCCCATCAGGCAACTTACCCCAACGCGCCCCCCAGTGGCGCCGGCCAATTTCCCCTTATTGGGGCACGGGCGCGCCGATTCCGTTATGCGCTTTCGAGCTATGGCAATCCGCCGGCGAGCCGCCTTGTCCAGCTTGCAACCATCAGTCCGCACGCGATTCCCGCGCAGTCGGCGACCCAGTCGAATAGATCCGGGTCGCGCCCTATCAGTCGCACGGCTTGAAGCCCCTCGATCGCCGCACCCGTGAGAACGAGGAGTACGATCAGCTTCGCCTTGCGTTCCGGCCAGCCGAAACTTCCGAGAGCCGCCAGGACGACGAAGGCGGCGGCGTGATTGAGCTTGTCGTGATCAGACGTGAAAGCCAGGCCAAGGCCCCGCAGGAGTTGCTCCGGCAAAAGGGCGAACAGCAGAACGCCGGCAAACGCGGCCGGAAAAGCAACCCTTGCCACGATCTGATAAGAATCCAGGCGCGACAAGGGTAGAATAGCCTTTCATCCGAAATCTGCAGGGAGCATCGGCCGCCATAGTCGCGAGCGAGCGCGGTGTCCAATTTCCGCCGTCGGGGCGTCCGATGCATCGTCAGAATGAATGAATGCCGCGGTTCAGCCGCTGGGCAGGCCGAACTGCTGGGGAGGGCTCTGCAATGGTGCGGCTTCCGCGATCACGCAATTACCTGCTGCGCCGGCGCGGCTACAATCTGGCTGCGGCGGACCTGATTTCCGCTTGGCCGGCGCTGCGTCAGGGCACCTTACCCCATGCCACACGAAGCGGCGCCGGCCAGAATTCCATCGATTGCGTGATGACCGACCCGCGTCAAAAAAGCCCGCCGCCCTGTCGGACGACGGGCTCCGTTGCCTGGGCGCCAGGGCGCCGCGGTAGCGACAGATGTTACTAATGCTCCCGCAGGCCTCCAATATGCTGCTGCCGAACGGTGTTGTGCATCGGCTAAACAAACGAAGCCCGCGCCTCTGGCGGAGGGCGCGGGCCGATCGGGTTGCACCCGATCTGCAGCAGAAACCTGGGAGGTTCCCGCTGCTTAAGATAACAATTAGAGATTTCTAATGTTCCGCGCCAGGGGAAGTTGCCGCTGCATCAGAAATCTGATGGTCGGCGCGATGATGATCGAGCCGTCAGTTCGTGCGCAAGTCGATCCGGAAAATCCGCTCGTCGAAGTGCCGCGTTTCAACGGCAAAGGTCAAAGCCACTTCAAGGACCAGACCGCCGCGGTCGTCCCGGACCTTGACTGCAATCCTGCGATGAGGAAGGCCATCCCTGGCCATCTCGGCCAATGTGCGAAGGGCTTCTTTCCTGACCAGCGGGAGATCGTCATATAACGTTCCCTGATCGTCGGAATAGACAATTCCGTCTTCATCGGAATCGAAGAAGTAGCGGGGCATTGCGCTTGGCCGAAGCGGCGGCATCCGGGCACGTTGTCGATAGCTGGCCGGATCTCGGCCGATCGCGATCAGTGCCTTTCCACCGTTGGCTTCGCCGCCAGCTCACTTGCGCTCGCGCAATGCCTTCACCGCCTGCGAGAGGATCATCCGGTCGCCGCCGGTCCTTTTGATCAGCTTGCTTACCTGGCTGGGCGAAACACCATTTTCCCGCGCGAAATATTCGACCTCATAATATTCATCCGCCGAAACGCGATTGCGGTCGCTGAAGTCTCGCTTGCTCTTGTCATCGGCCATTTCCGCTCTCCTCGCCCCTTCTCTTCGCTTCAGGGGGTCAACTTTGGTGCACGCAGCAATTTGAGGGTTCGCCCGCCACAAAGTGACGCGCGAACCCTTATCGGCGCAGGAAGGGACAGTGCTGCGCAGATGCCGGGTTCGATCGGAATGGAAACAGCCAGGACCGGTGCGAGCAACCGTCGACCTTTTCCATGGAATCCTCCCGGAACGTGCAGCCAGCAACGGCCACGCGCCGCCACGGTTCCGGGTCACGCGGCAAACCCACCCTTTGCGCGCAAGGATCAGACTTAGGTCCTGCGGCAACACGTCGGTTGGTCCCTGCCGGGCGGGACCGAAGCCCCGTCGACGGAACGTTTTCAGCTGCCTTCCGTTCGAGTGAGCCTTGGCGTGAAGAGCGGACCGAGTTCGCAAAGGAGACGACCATGAGAATGCATCTTTCCACCGCGGTGGCGGGATTTTTGCTGCTGGCAGGCATCGGCGCCGCTGCGGCGCAAGACGTTGTCATCGAACCGCAGCAGGAAACGATCATCAAGGAGTATGTGAAAAAGCAGCCGCTGGCCTCGGTGAAAATCCCTGGGGTGGAGCTCAATATCGGCTCGACGCTCCCCGATACCGTCGAGCTTCATGAAGTCCCCAACGTCAAATACCGCTATGTCGTCGTCGACAACCGCACCGTCGTCGTCGACCCAGGCACGCGCAAGATCGTCAAGATCATCGAGTGACGTGAAAGCTCGGGCAGTCGTCGCCCGCCGCTCGGAAATGCGCGGCGGGCGACGTATGCGTTAGGCGGTTCCTCGGCGTCGTCGCTCAGCAGGAACCCGCCGCACCGTCGAGGGCCGGGGGGCCTCACAGGCAGTTTCAATGCGAACAATCAGCAGACTTTTTGATTCCCATGACCAGGCGGCGCGAGCCGTCGAAGCACTTCAGGCGGCAGGAATTGCGCGCCACCAGATCAGTATCATCGGACCCTACGACGACGAAATCGGCGCCGTCTTGCGCGGTCCAGGCACCGGTGCCGCCCTCGGCGCGGCGGCGGGTTTGTTGGCCGGCCTCGGCGCCTTCGATATCCCCGGCATCGATCCGCTCGGCGCGGGATGGCTGGCATCGGTCCTCGTCGGTGCAGTCTTGGGCTGCGTTGCCGGTAGACTTTTCGGCGCATTGTCCGATATCGGCAAGCTGCCAGGCAAGCCGGATGCCGCACAAGGTGTGATCCTGCTGCTGGCGCATGTCGATGAAAGGCAGGCAGACAGCGCACAGGCGGTGCTTGGGGCTTCCGTTCAGGCAACGCAGTCTTTGGCCAGGGCGGCATGAAGATTCAGCTCGGGCAAAGCGCTTGACCAGGCCGCGCAGCGGGGCGGCGATCCAATCGCGAATTCAAAAATCTCTGGCAAGCCGCCGCCAGAAAGTGTTGAACACCGTGCCGATCACATTCGGCGAGCGGTTGCGCTCGGCGAGGCTTGATGATTTGCTGTCGGTTTGCGGAGAACGAATAATGCATGAGCCTGTCGGTCAAGACGAATATGGGTCGACCAGCCCGTTCGATCCGGACGATCTATCGAGGTTGAACGCAATCGGCCCGAGCGCCGGCAGCAACGATTTCGAAAAATACGCAGTCGCCGTGATCATCGTGTTCGGCGCCCTGATCATCGGTGGCCTGATGGCTGCCGGCTTGAGCTTCGGGCGCCGCAGCACCTTCTTTTTCGCGCTTGGTGGCGCCACCGCGGCATGGATATCCGGCAATGCGCTTCTGCTCGACCGGCCACGCATCTACGCCCTGTTCGTCGGCATCGCGGCGCTGATGCTGATAGCGTCCACGATCGCGCTGGTCACCTGATTCAGAGCGAAATCATCTTGTTGGCCATGATCTTATCCGAAAAACCGATTCCCACTTTTGGGGTCTAATACCCGATAGCCTTGCCGGATGCCGCGCGGCTGTCGATGGCGCCATTGTAGCGGGCGCCGCCGCCCTTCTCGATTTCCGCCAGGCTCTTGCCGCCGACCAGGATGCCGGCCGCCTGGCCCCAGGTCGTGTCGGCAAGATCGAGGTGGTAGCCCATGCCGGTGAGCAGCTTTTCGGTATCGGGCGACAGGCCGAACGGTTCGATATAGACCGTGTCAGGCAGCCATTGGTGATGGATGCGCGGTGCGTCGATGGCCTCCTGGATGTTCATACCGTGGTCGACGACGTTGACGATCGCCTCCAGCGTGATGGTGATGATGCGTGAACCGCCGGGGCTGCCGATGACCATGAACGGCTTGCCGTCTTTGGCGAGGATGGTCGGGCTCATCGAGGACAGCGGCGTCTTTTTCGGCGCGATCGCATTCGCCTCGCCCTGGACCAGGCCATAGAGATTGGGCACGCCGGGTTTCTGGGTGAAATCGTCCATCTCGTTGTTGAGCAGGATGCCGGTGCCGGCGGCGACAACGCCGGCGCCGAAAGAGCCGTTCAGCGTGTAGGTTACCGCGACGGCATTGCCATCATTGTCGATGATCGAAAAATGCGTCGTCTCGTTGCTCTCGCCAAAACCCTTCGGCATCAATTCCTGCGAGACGCCGGCCCGGAACGGATCGATCTTTTCGCGAATTTCCCTGGCGTAATTCTTGTCGAGCAGTTTTGCGACCGGATTGTCGATGAAACCGGGATCGCCGAGCGCCGAATTGCGGTCGACATAGGCGTGGCGCATCGCCTCGACCATGACGTGAACCGTCTCGGCCGAACCGGCGCCGAGATAGGACAACGGATAGAACTCAAGCACGTTGAGGATCTCGCAGATGATGACGCCGCCGGAGCTCGGCGGCGGCGAGGAAATGATCTCGTAGCCGCGATAATTGCAGGTCACCGGCTTGAGCTCGCGCACCGCATAGCTTTCGAAATCAGCCCTGGCCAGAATGCCGCCCTTCTCGCCACTCGCCTTGACGATGGCGTCGGCGGTCGCGCCTTTGTAGAAGGCATCCGCCCCGCGTTCGGAAATGGCGGCAAGCGAAGCCGCGAGATCGGGCTGAACAAGGCGCTCGCCGACAGCATAGGGCTTGCCGTCCGGCTTGAGGAAAATGGCCGCCGCCGCTGGGTCCCTTGCCAACCGCTCCGCGCCGCCCTGGAGCGAGGCCGCATCGCCCTGCTCCAGCACGAAGCCTTCCTTGGCAAAGCGGATGGCCGGAGCCAGCAAGTCCTGCCGCGACAGCGTGCCGTATTTCTCCCGCGCCATCTCGAAACCAGCGACCGAGCCCGGCACGCCGACCGCCAGATAGCCGTCGAGACTGGCGCCTTTTACCGGCTTGCCGTCCTTGTCGAGATACATGGTTTTGGTCGCGGCCAGCGGCGCGCGCTCGCGAAAATCGAGGAAGGTCGAGCGGCCGTCCTTGAAGCGGATGGTCATGAAGCCGCCACCGCCGATATTGCCGGCGGTCGGATAGACCACGGCCAGCGCATAGCCGACGGCGACCGCGGCATCGACCGCGTTTCCGCCCCTCTTCAGCACCTCGACGCCGACCTCAGACGCAAGATGCTGGGCGGTCACCACCATGCCGAGCTCGCCCTTCGCCGGCTGCGGCGAGGCGGCATAGGCGAGGAAGGGTACGAAGGTCAGGGTGAGGGAAAGGCTTACGGCAATCAGCGTCCGGCAGAAATTGTGCATGGCCGTGCTCCGAGGCGTGGGGTAGGCCTAGGAAACGCGCTTGGAGCGGTTGAGTCTACTGCGAAGATCGAAAGAATCGGGAGGGTTCGCACGCCTGTGCCGGTTCGCCTCGCAACCGCCGTTGCAATCTTCGGCGACTGCAACGGCATGGATCCTAGGGTCTCCGCTGCGTCGCGGAGACCCTAGGATCCATGCCGTAACTGCTGAGCGCCGCAGCGTTGGTAGCAAGGCCACGCTTCATCGCGGCTCTCAGAATTTTTCAGTTATACAGCAACTTTGTTCTTGCTTTGTGCCGGCAGCTATGCTACTAATTTGGATATGGTGCTAATTGGCTCCAACGACCCGCCCTTCGTGGCGGGTTTTCATTTTCAGCCAATATCAAACAATCCCGCCGCCGACGCTCGCCACCGCCGGCCGTTCGGCTGCGACCTTCGCCCGGTAGCCGGCGGCGCGGTAGGCGGCGACCGGATCGATGGCGCCGCCGGTCTTCAGCCGCGCCATGGCAAGGATAGGCCGCAGCCACTGAGCATGGTACAGGCGCAAGCATGGCTGATCCGAAGCAATCCCAGATCCACAACTTCAAGGACGTAGCCCGCGGGCCTGAACGCGACGACGAGAAGCCCTTGGGCGAGCGGCTCAAGAAGCTGGTGAAGTACAAGCCGACAGAGAATCTGACGTGACCGATGAGCAGTTGGTTTTGGTAGCGATCCCATCGCTTGTGGCGGTTCTGCTCAATCGCGAACAGCAAAAGGGCTCGCCTTTGACTGAGGACGAAGTCGTGGCGATCAGGGACAGCGCCGCATGCATGGCGATGCCATACGACGTCGCCGCGCAGGTGGCGGAGAAGCGCGGCTATGATGACATCAGGCTTGAGAATGCTTGGGAAGACTGGAATGCGGTCCGCCCAAGCCTGGGCTTATAAACGCAACAATCGCGATTGATTCGCACCGACGACCCGCCTTAGGCGGGTTTTCGTTTTTCAGCCAATATCAAACAATCCCGCCGCCGACGCTCGCCACCGCCGGCCGTTCGGCTGCGACCTTCGCCCGGTAGCCGGCGGCGCGGTAGGCGGCGACCGGATCGATGGCGCCGCCGGTCTTCAGCCGCGCCATGGCAAGGATAGGCTCGACGTCGGTGCGATAGGCTGTCTTCAGCGTCTGCGTCGCCATCAGCGCGTCATTAGCGTCCTGGAAGCCTTCGAGCGCCTTGCGGTCGACCAGCAGCGCCTGCGCATAGGCGCGCTGCACCTCGACCGCCGACAACATCAGGCTTTCTATCGGATCGGTGACGTTATGGCTCTGGTCGAGCATGTGGGCCGGATCGAAACCTTCGGCACCGGCAAGCTCGGCATCGACCAGTTCATTGAAGACGAGGAACAGCCGGTAGGGATCGATCGAGCCGGCGTCGAGATCGTCGTCGCCATATTTCGAATCGTTGAAATGGAAGCCGCCAAGTTTCTTGAACTGGATCAGTCGCGACACGATCATCTCGATGTTGACGTTGGGGGCGTGATGGCCAAGGTCGACCAGACAGAACGCCTTGTCGCCAAGCTCGTTGGCGATGATGTAGTTGGTGCCCCAATCCTGCACGACGGTCGAATAGAAGGCCGGCTCGTACATCTTGTGCTCGGTGAACAGTTTCCAGCCGTCCGGCAGTCCGGCATAGATCTCCTTCATCGCGTCGAGATAGCGCTCGAATGCCTTGGCGAAATTGACCTGGCCGGGAAAGTTCGAGCCGTCACCGATCCATACCGTCAGCGCTTTGGAGCCCAGCGTCCTGCCGATCTCGATGCATTCGAGATTATGCTCGACCGCCTGCCGGCGTGTCGCTGCATCGGCATGCGACAGCGAGCCGAATTTATAGGAAAGTTTTTGGTCCCTGGCGTCGGAGAAGGTGTTGGAGTTGATGGCGTCGAAGCCGAGGCCGAAGCGGGATGCCGCCTGCTTCAGCCGGTTCGGATCGGCCTTGTCCCAGGGAATATGCAGCGAGACGGTCGGCGTCGCCTGCGTCAATTGCCGGATGACGGCGCAGTCCTCGATCTTGTCGAAAATGTCACGCGGCTCTCCGGCGCCGGGAAAGCGGGCAAAGCGGGTGCCGCCGGTGCCGACGCCCCAGGACGGGATGGCGACGGCGAATTTCTCGACCTTGTCGCGGATGGCGTCGATGGCGATGCCGCGGCGGTCGAGGCGCTCGCCGAGGGACTCGTAGTCGCGCTTGAGATTGGCGTTGCGCGCGGCATTATCTTTCTCGACAACATCGGCGGAGATGATGGTTTCGGACACTAAAGTTTCCTCCCAAATGCGTTCGGTTGGCGCTGCCCCTCATCCGCCTGCCGGCACCTTCTCCCCGTATGGTAACGGGGAGAAGGGTAAAGCTCCGGCGTCGGCGCCAACCCTCAAACGACTGCTTATCGCGTAAAGCTCTGTGCGTTGCCGGCGTCGACGTTGATGATGTTACCGGTCGATTTGGCCGACATATCGGAGGCGAAGAAATAGATCGCCTCGGCGATGTCTTCGGGGAACACCGACCGCTTCAGCATCGAACGCGAGCGGTAGTGCTCCTCGAGATCGTCGGTCGACATCTTGTAGGCGGCGGCGCGCTGTTCCTTCCATTCGCCGCTCCAGATCTTAGAGCCGCGCAGCACGGCGTCGGGGTTGACGACATTGACCCTGATCTGCGCTTCCGCGCCTTCCAGCGCCAGGCAGCGTGCCAGATGGATTTCGGCGGCCTTGGCAGTGCAATAGGCGGCGGCGTTTGGCGATGCGGCAAGCCCATTCTTGGAGGCGACGAAGACGACGTTGCCGCCGATCTTCTGCGCCCGAAACAGCCGGAACGCCTCCCGCGAAACCAGGAAATAGCCGGTCGACAGGATGTCCATGTTCTTGTTCCACAGCGTCAGCGTGGTGTCCTCGATCGGCGCCGAGGAGGCCAGGCCGGCATTGGAGACCAGAATATCGATGCCGCCGAATTCGACCGCCGTTTCGGCAAAGCCGGAGATCACCTGATCCTCGGACGTGACGTTGATGACTACGGGCCGCACGAAATCCTTGCCATAGGCCTTGGCAAGCTCGTCATTGGCGCCGGCAAGGGCTGCTTCGTCGATATCGGCCAGCACGACGCACGCGCCCTCGCGCAGCAGCCGGTTGGCGGTGGCCCGGCCAATGCCGCCGGCGCCGCCGGTGACCAGCGCAATCTGGCCGGCAAGAGCCTTTGGTTTCGGCAGGCGCTGCAGCTTTGCCTCTTCGAGCAGCCAGTATTCGATGTCGAAGGCTTCCTGGTCGGGCAGGCCGACATAGGTCGAGACCGTCGAGGCACCGCGCATGACGTTGATGGCGTTGACGTAGAACTCGCCCGATATGCGCGCCGTCGCCTTGTCGCCGGCGAAGGTGAACATGCCAACGCCGGGCATCAGATAGACGACGGCGTTCGGATCGCGCACCGGTGGCGAATCCGCGTGCTTGCAGCGGTCATAATAGGCCTGATAGCCGACGCGATACTCCGCCACATCATCGGCAAGACGGGCAATGACGGCATCGACGTCGGGATTTTGGGGGTCGAACTCGATGACCAGCGGCCGGATCTTGGTTCGCAGGAAGTGGTCCGGGCAGGACGTGCCGAGTGCCGCCAGCGGCCGCAAATCCCTGGAATTGACGAATTCGAGCACGGCAGGGGAATCGTCGAAATGGCCGAGCTTGTGGCTGTTCTCCGAGATCAGGCCACGGATCCTCGGCATCAGTTTTGCGGCCGCGGCGCGACGCGCAGGCGCATCGAGGGATTTGACGACTTCGCCGCCGAAAATCGGCTTGCCCTGGCTCTTGCGCTCGAACCAGTCGATCGCCTGGTTGATCACCGAGATCGTCGTCTCGTAGCATTCCTTCGGCGTGTCGCCCCAGCTGAACAGGCCATGACTGGCCAGTACGACACCCTTGGCTTCGGGGTTTTCGCGGCAGAATTTCTCCAGCCACAGGCCGAGCTCGAAGCCCGGACGTTTCCATGGCAGCCAGCCGATCGTGTCGCCGAAGATCTCCTTGGTCAGCGCCTGCGAATCCTTGGCGGCGGCAATGGCGATGATGGCATCGGGATGCATATGGTCGACATAAGGCTTCGGCACGAAGGCATGCAGCGGCGTGTCGATGGAAGCCGCGCGCGGGTTGAGGTTGAAGGTGCAATGGGGCAGATAGCCGACCATCTCGTCTTCATGTTCGAGGCCGCGATAGAGACCTTTCAGCGCGCGCAATTTGTCCATGTAGAGCGTGGCGAAGCCGTCGAGCTTGATCGAGGCGCTGTCGCCGCCCGAGCCCTTGACCCACAGCACTTCCACGCTCTCGCCGGTGAGCGGATCGTTTTGCCAGATCTTGGAGGAGGTGTTGCCGCCGCCATAATTGGTGACGCGCTTGTCGGAGCCAAGAACATTCGAGCGATAGACCAGACGTTCGGGCTCGCTCATTGCTTGCGCTTTTGCGTCATCCCAAAGATTGGCGAGGCGCGTGCCGGAGCGCTTGTCGAGCATAGGTATCCTCCCTTTGGGACACGCAAACGGCGCGGGTCCCTTTTGTACGAATTTCTACGCAAGCGGCGGCCTTGTCAATCACAAACGATCAATACCAGTCATATTGCATTGCACAATGAAATTATCTGATCGGAAATGATTGACACTGCGCGCTTTGGGTGACTAGATGCTCCGGCAGGGAGGAACCATGCACGAGAAAGAGCGCCACAGGATCATTCTGTCCGCCGTCCAGGAAAAGCCTGTGGTGACGGTGCAGGAGATGGTCGACCTGACGGAGTCGTCGGAGGCGACGATCCGGCGCGACATCGCGGCATTGCATGTGCAAAAACGGCTGCGCCGGGTGCGCGGCGGCGCCGAGGCGCTTTCGCCGCCGCAGTTCATCGGCCTTGCCGGCCGGCCCTTTTCCGTCAACGAGACCATCAACGCTTCGCAGAAGCGGGCAATCGCGCGGGAAGCCGTGGAACTGTGCAAGGACGGCGAGCCGATCATCATCAACGGCGGCACCACCACCTTCCAGATGGTGCATTTCCTGACCGGCCGCCGCATGCCGATCTTCACCAATTCCTTCCCGATCGCGGAGCACTTGCTCAGGCACTCCAAGAACACGGTGATGCTGTCGGGCGGCACCATCTACCGCGAGCAGAACATCATCCTGTCGCCGTTCGACAATGACGTGACGCGCAATTTCTACGCGCGCCGCATGTTCATGGGCGCGCAAGGGCTGGGGCCGCTCGGTCTTATGGAAGGCGACCCGCTGCTGATCCAGGCCGAGCAGAAACTGATCGACCAGGCAGACGAATTGGTGGTGCTGGTCGATGCCTCGAAGTTCCGCAAACGCTCGAGCCTGATCCTGTGCGGCCTGTCGCGCATCGCCACGGTGATCACCGACGACGCCATCGAGGATCGCGAAGCCAAGATGCTGGAGACCGCCGGCGTGACGCTGATCATCGCCCGCACAACGGCAACCAACAAGGAAGAATCTTCGCTGCAGGCCTGAGAACCACTCGCGCCCGCAGCGGCGATGGAATGCAACGCTCAAGGGAGGATATTCGATGAGCTTTCTGAAGAAACTGATGGTTACGGCGGCGTTCTCCGCCGCCATGTTCGTGAATGCCGCCTACGCCGAAAACGTCAAGATCGCGCTGGTGGTGAAGTCGCTCGGCAACGGCTTCTTCGACGCCGCCAACAAGGGCGCCGAAGAGGCGGCCAAGGAGCTCGGCGATGTCGACATCATCTACACCGGCCCGACCAAGGCGACCGCCGAAGCGCAGATCGAAGTGGTCAATTCGCTGATCGCCCAGAAGGTCAATGCCATCGCCATTTCGGCGAACGACGCCGACGCGCTGGTGCCAGTGCTGAAGAAGGCGATGCAGCGCGGCATTACCGTCATCTCGTGGGATTCAGGCGTCGCGCCGGAAGGACGCCAGCTTCACCTCAACCCCTCCGATACCAACCTGATCGGCGAGACCATCATCAAGCTGGCCGCCGACTACCTGCCGGAAGGCGGCGATGTCGCCATCCTGTCGGCTTCTTCGACCGCGACCAACCAGAATGCCTGGATCGACGCGGCCAAGAAGGTGCTGCCGGAGAAGTTCCCCAAGATCAAGCTCGTCGCCACCGTCTATGGCGACGACGACTCGGCCAAGAGCACGGACGAAGCCAAGGGCCTGCTGAAGTCCTATCCGAACCTCAAGGCGATCATCGCACCGACCACGGTCGGCGTCGTTGCCGCCGCGCAGGTGGTGACCGATGAAGGCCTGATCGGCAAGGTCAACGTCACCGGCCTGGCGCTGCCGTCGGAGTTCAAAAAGTTCATCGACAATGGCGCCAGCCAGGCGGTTGCGCTGTGGAACCCGATCGACCTCGGCTACTCCGCCGTCTACCTCGCCCACGATCTGGCGGTGAAGAAGGAAGAGGCCAAGCCCGGTGCTACGCTGTCGATCGGCCGCGTCGGCAAGGTCACGCTCGACGACACCAACTCGGCTGCGATGGCTCCGCCCTTCCAGTTCGACAAGTCGAACATCGAAAAGTTCTCCAAGATCTATTGATCCTGGGACCTTCGAAACGGTGCGGCGGGGCTCAGGTCCCGCCGCGCTTTCAAACGAACCTTGCTACAGGGCTTGATACGATTATGGACACGACAGCCCAGCACGAAGTGGCACATGAAGCGCCTTTGTCATCCGGACCGCGCCTGACGCTGTCCGGCATCTCGAAAAGCTTTCCCGGCGTGCGGGCGCTGCACAATGTCGGCCTGTCGCTCTATCCCGGCCAGGTAACCGCGCTGATCGGCGAAAACGGCGCCGGCAAGTCGACGCTGGTCAAGATCATGACCGGCATCTACGAGCCGGATGCTGGCACGATCAGCATCGACGGCCAGCCGGTCACACTGCCCAGCGCCCACGCCGCGTTCGGGCACGGCATCACCGCCATCCACCAGGAAACCGTGCTGTTCGACGACCTGACGGTGGCCGAAAACATCTTCCTCGGCCATGCGCCGCGCACGCGTTTCAAAACCATCGACTGGCGCACCATGCGCAAGAATGCCCGCGAGGTGCTCGACACGATGGGCGCCGGCCATATCGACGCCGACGCCAGGCTGAAGGACCTCGGCATTGCCAACAAGCACCTAGTCGCGGTTGCCCGCGCCATGTCCATCGACGCGCGGATCGTCATCATGGACGAGCCGACGGCAGCGCTTTCGATGAAGGAGATCGAAGAGCTTTTCCTGCTGATCGAATTCCTCAAGAGCGACGGCAAGGCGATCCTGTTCATCAGCCACAAATTCGATGAGATCTACCGCATCGCCGACCGCTATACCGTGTTCCGCGACGGCGAGATGGTCGGCGAAGGCCTGATCAAGGACGCCGGCCAGAGCCAGATCGTGCGCATGATGGTCGGCCGCTCGGTCGATCACATCTTTCCGCAGCGCAAGGCCGAGATCGGCGCGCCGGTGCTGGCCGTCTCCGGCCTGTCGCACCCGACCGAGTTCGACGACATAGCCTTCGAGCTGCACAGGGGCGAAATCCTCGGCTTCTACGGCCTTGTCGGCGCCGGGCGCAGCGAGGTGATGCAGGCGATATCAGGCATCACCCGCACCAGCGGCGGCACGATCACGCTGGAGGGTAAGGCAATCGCGCCGAAATCGGCGGCGGATTCGATCGACGCCGGCATCGTCTATGTGCCGGAGGAGCGCGGCAAGCAAGGCGTGGTGATCGGCCTGCCGATCTTCCAGAATGTCTCGCTGCCCTCGCTCAAACGGACATCCAAGTCCGGCATATTGCGGCTGGCCGAAGAGTTCGCGCTGGCCCGCTCCTACACCGAGCGGCTCGATCTGCGCGCCTCCTCGCTCAGCCAGGACGTCGGCACGCTGTCGGGCGGCAACCAGCAGAAGATCGTCATCGCCAAATGGCTGGCGACCGCGCCCAAGGTGATCATCCTGGACGAGCCGACCAAGGGCATCGACATCGGCTCGAAGGCGGCCGTGCACGGCTTCATGGCCGAGCTCGTCGCGCAAGGCCTGTCGGTGATCATGGTGTCGTCCGAATTGCCGGAAATCCTCGGCATGTCGGACCGCGTCGTCGTTATGCGCGAGGGCCGCATTGCCGCGGTCTACGACAATAAAGGGCTCGACGCCGAAACCTTGGTCAGGACGGCAGCGGGGATCGCGGCATGAAGGCTCTTCTCAAACACCGCGAGGTCTGGCTGCTGGCGGCAATCGTCGTGCTGATCGGGCTGATCTCCACGCGGTTTCCAGGTTTTGCCGATCCGGCCAACCTGCGCCAGGTGTTCAACGACACGTCGATCCTGATGATCCTGGCGCTCGGCCAGATGGTCGTCATCCTGACCCGCTCGATCGACCTGTCGATGGCTTCAAATCTCTGCTTCACCGGCATGGTGGTGGCAATGCTGAACGCCGCGCATCCGGCGATCCCGATCCCGCTGCTGATCGTCATCGCACTGCTGGTCGGCCTGGTGCTCGGCGCCATCAACGGCCTGCTGGTATGGCGGCTGAACATTCCCTCGATCGTGGTAACGCTCGGCACCCTCACCATCTACCGGGGCGCCACGTTCGTTATTTCAGGCGGCGCCTGGGTCAACGCCGACCAGATGAGCGCTGAGTTCATCGGCCTGCAGCGTGCGGCTTTCCTCGGCATTCCGGTACTGTCGTGGATCGCCCTGCTGGTCATTGCATTGTTTTTCCTCGTGATGACGCGCACCGCGCTCGGCCGCTCGATCTATGCCATCGGCGTCAACCCGACCGCATCGGTCTATGCCGGCATCGATGTCGGCCGGACGAAATTCATCGTCTTCTGCATCTCGGGGATGATCGGCGGCCTCTGCGGCTATCTGTGGATTTCGCGCTACGTCATCGCCTCGGTCGAGGTCGCCAACGGCTATGAGCTCAACATCATCGCCGCCTGCGTCATCGGCGGCATCTCGATCGCCGGCGGCATCGGCTCGGTCGGCGGCGCCGTGCTCGGTGCGCTGTTCCTCGGCATCATCTCCAACGCGCTGCCGGTCATCAATATCTCGCCCTTCTGGCAGATGGCGATTTCAGGCAGCGCCATCATCCTGGCCGTGGTGCTCAACGCGCGCGGCGAACGCCGGCAAGGCCGCATCATCCTCAAGAAAGCGGAAGCGGCATGACCGACACCCCTGCCCCACGCCACATTCCCGATCGGCTCGACAAGCCGCTGACGTCGGCGATCTTCTCATGGGAGGCGCTGCTGGTCGTCGTGGCGGTTGCCATCTTTGCCGTCAACAGCTTTGCCTCGCCCTACTTCCTCGACGCGTGGTCGTTGTCGGACCTGACCTTCAACTTCACGGAAAAGGCGCTGATCGCGCTGGCCATGGCGCTGCTGATCATCTCCGGCGAAATCGACCTGTCGGTGGCCGCCATCATCGCGCTGGCGTCAACAATGATGGGCATGGCGGTGCAGGCCGGCGCCGGCATGCCTGAACTGGTGGCAATCGGCCTCGTCGTCGGGCTCGGCTGCGGCGCCTTCAACGGACTGCTCGTCACCAGGCTCGGCTTGCCGTCGATCGTCGTCACCATCGGCACGATGAGCCTATTTCGCGGCATTGCCTTCATCATCCTCGGCGACCAGGCCTACAAGGGCTATCCCGCGAGCTTCGCCTTCTTCGGCCAGGGCTATGTCTGGTGGGTGGTGTCGTTCGAACTGACGCTTTTCCTGGTCGCGGCAGTCGTCTACTGGTTCCTTCTGCACCGGACGAGCTTCGGCCGCCGGGTCTTTGCCATCGGTAACAACCCGGTCGCGGCGCAGTTTTCCGGCGTACGCGTCGGCCGTATCAAATTCATCCTGTTTTGCCTGACCGGCCTGATGGCGGGCATCGCCTCAGTGCTGATCACATCGCGGCTCGGCTCGACCCGGCCGTCGATCGCGCAGGGCTACGAGCTGGAAGTCATCACCATGGTGGTGCTTGGTGGCGTCAGCATCCTGGGCGGGGCCGGCAGCATAGTGGGCGTGGTGCTCGCGGCCTTCATCATGGGGCTGGTGACCTTCGGCCTCGGCCTGCTCAATGTGCCAGGGATTGTTATGTCGATCTTCATCGGCCTGCTGCTGATCATCGTCATCGCGCTGCCGATCCTGTGGCGGCGAGTACGGCGGGAGCGCTTTGCCTGATGCCGGAGAAATACGCGTTCAAGATGAAGCTCAATCCGGGCATGAAGGCCGAATACAAGAAGCGCCACGACGACATCTGGCCGTCGCTGGTCGAGCTGCTCAAGCAGGCCGGTATCTCCGATTACTCGATCCATCTCGACGAAGGGACCAACACCTTGTTCGGCGTGCTGTGGCGCCGTGACGACCACGGCATGGACGAATTGCCGAAGCATCCGGTGATGCAGCGTTGGTGGGCCGAGATGGCGGACATCATGGAGACCAAGCCGAACAACGAGCCGGTGGCGGTGCCGCTGGAAACAATGTTCCATATGGAATGACCCGCCACGTCGCCGTCATCGATATCGGCAAGACCAACGCCAAGGTGGCGCTGGTCGATCTTGCCGCAGCAAGCGAAGTCACGCTGCGCAGGATGGTGAACGAGCCGGTTCGGCAAGGCCCATACCCGCACCATGACGTCGAGCGGTTATGGGCGTTTATCCTTGGCAGCCTGGCCGAGATCGACTGCGAGCAGCGCATCGATGCGATATCGATCACCACCCATGGCGCAACGTCCGTGCTGGTCGACGCATCAGGCGAGCTGGCGCTGCCGGTGCTCGACTACGAATTCGACGGTCCGGATGCCCTTGCCGGGGACTATGACACGATCCGTCCGGCGTTCTCCGAGACCGGCACGCCGCGCCTGCCGGCCGGCCTCAATCTCGGCGCGCAGCTGTTCTGGCAGCAGAAGCGCTTTCCGGCGGATTTCGCCAGAACCGCCGCGATCCTGATGTATCCGCAATACTGGGCCTTGCGCCTGACCGGCGTCGCCGCCAGCGAGGTGACTTCGCTCGGCTGCCACACCGATCTGTGGAACCCGTGGAAAGCGGATTTTTCGTCGCTGGTCGACCGGCTGCAATGGCGCCGGCTAATGGCGCCGGTGCGGCAGGCCAAGGACCGCTTGGGCCCGATCCTGCCCGCGCTTGCGACACGGACCGGGCTCGACCCGCAAACGCCGGTGTTTTGCGGCCTGCACGATTCCAACGCCTCGCTGCTGCCACATCTCCTGTCCGACCGACCGCCTTTCTCCGTGGTCTCGACCGGCACCTGGGTGGTGTCGATGGCGGTTGGCGGCAACAAGATCGCGCTCGACCCGGCCTGCGATACGCTGGTCAATGTCAACGCGCTCGGCGATCCCGTGCCGTCGGCGCGCTTCATGGGTGGCCGCGAGTTTTCCGTGCTGACCGAGGGCCAATCGGAGAACTGGACGGAAGACGATGTTGCCACGGTGCTGGCGCGCAAGACGTCCCTGTTGCCCTCGACCCAACAGGGTTCGGGCCCGTTTCCGCATCATACCGCATCATGGCTTAACGCGGACGGTATGAGCGTCGGCCAGCGCTTTGTCACCATCTCGTTCTACCTGGCGCTGATGACCGCGACCTGCCTCGACCTGATCGGCGCGGACGGTCCAACCATCGTCGAAGGACCCTTCGCCCGCAACCGGCTGTTCACCCGCATGCTGGCTGCGGCGGCGGCGCGCGCCGTCATTGCCTCCGAGGCTGCGACTGGTACCAGCATCGGCGCCGCCTTGCTGGCATCGGACCAGGGGACACCGCAAGGCAGAGGCGAAAGGACCGAACCGTCGGCCGATCCATTCTGGACAAGTTACGTGCGCTCCTGGCGTTCGGCGGTCGACGAACGAGCCTGACCGCCGAGCTCATGCCGCCCTGATGTCCGGAGATGCCTAGCCCGCATAGAGCAATCCTTGCGGATCGATCTCCGGCTTGCGGCCGGCAACTATGTCGGCAAGGAACTTTCCCGAGCCGCAGGCCATGGTCCAGCCGAGATGACCGTGGCCGGTGTCGAGGTAGAGATTGTCGTACCGCGCCCGGCCGATGACCGGCACGGAGTTCGGCATCATCGGGCGAAGTCCAGCCCAGACCTCGGCCTTGCTCTCGTCGAAAGCGCCGGGGAACAGGTCCTTGCCGGTGTTCAGGATCGAGTTGAAATCGCGTGGCTTGAACGTGCGGTCGAACCCGGTGAACTCCGCCGTCGAGGACATCCGCAGCCGATTTCCCAGCCTGGAATAGCCGATCAGCCGGTCCTCGTCGGCGCCACCCATGATCGGCCCCTTGCTTTCATCTTCCAGCGGAACAGTCACGGTATAGCCCTTCACGGGATAGACGGGCAGATCGATGCCGTAGCGGCGGCCGAGCAGACCGCTCTCCGGCCCCATGGAAATGACCACTGCGTCACCCGCCACCGGGCCGGCCGAGGTCATCACGGCGCGCACCCGGTCGCCGTCGATGTCGAGGCCTTCGACCGTGGTGCCGTAGAGGAATTGGACGCCGAGTTTCTCGGCGGCATAGGCAGCGAGGTTCTGCGTGAATTGGCTGGAGTCGCCGGTCTGGTCGATCGGCGAATAGACGCCGCCGGCTATCTTGTCCTTGGCGCCGGCAAGGCCGGGCTCGAGCTCGACCAGCCGGTCGCGGCCGACGATCTCGATCGGCAGGCCGTGTTCGCCGAGATAGCGATAGTTGTCGGTGCCGGTATCGAAGCTCTGCTGCGAGCGGAAGAAATAGAGAATGCCTTTCTTGCGCTCGTCATAGTGGATGCCGGTTTCGGCCGAGACGGCGTTGATGCAGTCGCGCGAATAGAGCGCCAGACGAAGCTTGACGTCGGTGTTGGCGCGCATGCGCTTATGCGTGCACTGGCGCAGGAAGCGCAGGCTCCAGGCGAAAAAATACGGATCGAAGCGCAGCCGCACCTTGATGCCGAGATCGTGGTTGTAGAGGCCGCGCAGGAACGTCTTCAGCGCGGCGGGCGAGGCCCAGGCGGTGGCATCCCCGGGCGACACCAGGCCGGCATTCGACCGGCTGGTGCCGCGTGCCGCCGCCGGATGGCGCTCGATCACCGTCACCTCATGGCCGTCGCTGGCCAGATAAAAGGCCGCCGCCGTACCGACGACGCCGGCCCCAAGCACCAGGATTTTCATTCCGCCCCCAGCGCGCTGAGCCAACCTTTGCGGAGAGCCCTTCTTCACCCCAGAGCCGAATTCTTGCTGGTCAGGATGCGCTCCCAGGCAAGCGCATCGGCAACGATCTGGTCGAGGTTGTCGCGCTGCGGGGTCCAGCCGAGCTCGCCGCGCGCCAGCTCCGAATTGGCGACGACCGCGGCGGCGTCGCCGGCGCGGCGATCGCCCATCCGCACGTCGAAATCATGGCCGAAGACGCGGCGGACGCTGTCGATGACCTCGAGCACCGAATAGCCGTGGCTGTAACCACAATTGGCGACCAGGCTCGATCCGCCGGCACGCAGCCGCTGAAGCGCCAACCGATGCGCCGCCGCCAGGTCGCTGACGTGGATATAGTCGCGCATGCAGGTACCGTCCGGCGTCGGATAGTCGGTGCCGAACACCTGCATGAAGGGGCGCTTGCCGAGCGCCGTCTCGCAAGCGACCTTGATCAGATGCGTGGCACCGGGCGTCGATTGGCCGGTGCGGCCCTTCGGATCGGCGCCGGCGACGTTGAAATAGCGCAGCGCCGTATAGCGCAACCCATGGGCAATCGCCGCGTCGCGCAGCATCCATTCGCTCATCAGCTTGGACAGGCCATAGGGCGATTCCGGCGCAAGCCGGGCATCCTCGCGCACCGGCTCCAGGCCGGCGCCGCCATAGACGGCGGCGGTCGAGGAAAAGATGAAATTGGGCACGCCTTCGCGCACCGCGGTCTCGATCAAGGTGCGCGTCTTGCAGGTGTTGTTCTCGTAATAGGCAAGCGGGTCGGCGACCGATTCGGGGACCACGATCGAGCCGGCGAAATGGATGATCGCGTCGACCTTATTGTCGCGAATGATCGAGGCGACCAGTTCCCTGTCGGCGACGTCGCCGACGACGAGCTTTGCTTCCGGGGCGACCGCCCATTCAAAGCCGGTGGAAAGCCGGTCGAGGACGACGACGTTGTCGCCCGTGTCCAGCAATTCCCAGACCATATGGCTACCGATATAGCCGGCACCGCCTGTCACCAAAACCGTCATCCGCATCCTCGCTATTCATGATTTGTCGGAACTGTCTCAATCGTCGCCGTACTGGAAAATCTGCCGCCAGGCCATTAAAACCTGCGGTAACCAGTCTCATCGGCGCGTGGCATTGTCCTGAAACAAGATTGATCCACATCAAGGGAATAGGCCACGTTCCGTGGTCGTTAGGAACAGGCTCGGGGCGTGGCATTTTGACCAAAAAGGCCAGGTGGACGATGAATGGGCCAATGACTATGATCCCGCGCAAAACTGGGAAGGCGACATGAATTACCAGCGGTTTTTCGAGGAAGCGATCGACCAGCTCCATGCGGAGCGTCGCTACCGCGTCTTCGCCGACCTTGAGCGTATCGTCGGGAAATTCCCGCGCGCCATCTGGCGCGCCAATGGCCGCGCCGAGGAAATCACCGTCTGGTGCTCCAACGACTATCTCGGCATGGGCCAGCATCCCGACGTCATTGCCGCGTTCCAGAAGGCGGCAGGCAAGATGGGGTCGGGGGCCGGCGGCACCCGCAACATTTCCGGCACCAGCAACCCGCTGGTCGAGCTCGAACTGGAGCTGGCCGACCTGCACGACAAGGAAGCCGCACTGGTTTTCACCTCCGGCTTCGTTTCCAACGAGGCGTCGATCTCGACCATTGCAAAGCTGCTTCCCAATTGCCTGATCATCTCGGACGAGCTCAACCACGCTTCGATGATCGAGGGCGTGCGGCGCTCAGGCGCCGAGAAGAAGATCTTCCGCCATAACGACGTCGCGCATCTCGAAAGCCTGCTGCAGACGGCCGGCCGCGAGCGCGCCAAGCTGATTGTCTTCGAGAGCGTCTATTCGATGGACGGCGACATCGCGCCGATCAAGCAGATCGTCGATCTCGCCGAGCGCTACAACGCCATGACCTACATCGACGAGGTCCATGCCGTCGGCATGTACGGGCCGCGCGGCGGCGGCATCACCGAGCGCGAAGGGCTGGCCGACCGCATCGACATCATCGAGGGCACGCTGGCCAAGGCGTTCGGTACGCTTGGCGGCTACATCGCCGGCAACACTGCGGTGATCGACGCGGTGCGCTCCTATGCGCCGGGCTTCATCTTCACCACGGCGTTGCCGCCGGCGATCGCCGCCGCGGCAACCACCTCGATCCGCCATCTCAAGCGCTCGCAGGCCGAGCGCGATGCGCAGCTGCGTCAGGCGACACGGACCAAGCAAGTGCTGGCCGCGGCCGGCCTGCCGGTGATGGAGTCGCCTACCCACATCGTGCCCCTTCTGGTCGGCGATCCCGAGCTCTGCAAGATGGCCAGCGACCGCCTGCTCGGTGTGCACGGCATCTATATCCAGCCGATCAACTATCCGACGGTGCCGCGCGGCACCGAGCGGCTGCGCATCACGCCTACACCGTTCCATTCGGACGCGTTGATTGCGTCCCTGCAGGACGCGCTGGTCGAGACATGGGATGCGTTGGGGATTCCCTACGGTTCGGCGGGCCGACCGTCGGTCGCCAAGAGCGACCGCGTCATTCCGTTGCTGGTGCCGAAGTCGGGCGGGTGAAGGTTCCGCCTGGACGAAGTGCTGCCTGTTGTTCAACGCAGCAGCGCTCAAAGGTTACGGCATGGATCCTAGGGTCTCCGCTACGTCGCTTCGCTCCTGCTACGCCCTAGGATGACGAACGTGTGGTGGCGTAAGGCCAATCGCGGACGTCGGAGATTGGCTGGAAGCCTCCCTTCGCTTCGTCATCCTAGGGCGGAGCGAACGCGAAGCGGAGCGCAGACCCTAGGATCCATGCCGTTACAGCGGCCGAGAAGTGCAGCGATCCAGGTTGCCTGCGCCCGTATCCGGCTCCGTCCGACCTGAACCTCACATATTCTTCATCCATTTCGCCAGCCGGTGCGCGGCTTCCTCGAGCTGGTCGAGACGGCGGTGGAAGCACAGCCTGAGGAAGGCTTCGCCGCCGGGGCCGAAGGCGGTGCCGGGAGCCAGGCCGACATTGGCGCGGTCGACCATGTCGAAGGCGGCAGCGCGGGAATCGGAGATGCCGTCGACCGCGAAGAACAGATAGAATGCGCCCTGCGGCACGGTGAACCGCGCCCTGCCGGTTTCGGCGAGAATGCCGCACACCAGGTCGCGCGCCGCCCTCGCCCGCTCCACCTGCTCGACGATGAAGGCGTCGCCCTCATCGAGGGCAACGACGGCGCCGCGCTGCATGAACTGCGCAACGCCGGACGTCGAATACTGGACCAGGTTCTCGAACACCTGCTGCAAGGCGGGATGGATCTTGATCCAGCCGATGCGCCAGCCGGTCATCGCCCAGTTCTTGGAAAAGGAATTGACGAACAGGATGCGGTCCTCATCGGCCATGATGTCGATGAAGGACGCCGCCCGGCCGTGACCGTAATGAAACAGCGAATAGATCTCGTCGGCGATGATCCACAGGCCCCTTTCACGGGCAAGGTCGAGGATCGCCTGCAGCGTCTCCTTGTCGGCGGTCCAGCCGGTCGGGTTGGACGGCGTGTTGACGAACAGCGCCTTGGTCCGCGGCGTGATCGCCGCTGCGATCTTGTCGACATCGCAGGACCAGCCATTGCCCGACTGGTCGAGCGTGACCGCGACTGGAACAGCGCCCGCGACGCCGGCGGCGGCGGCGAAGTTCGGCCATGCCGGCGACAGGTAGACGAGTTCGTCGCCCTTGCCGGCCACCGCATCGATGGCCATCTGGATGGCGTGCATGCCGGAGCCGGTGACGATGAATTCCTCGTTGGCGAAAGTCTTGCCGAAATGCCTGGTGTAGTAGCGGGCGAGCGCCTGCCTGAGTTCGGGAATGCCCCGCTGCCAGGTGTAGAAGGTCTCGCCGCCGGCGAGTGCCTTGGCGGCTGCATCGGTGATGAAGGCAGGCGTCGGCAGGTCGCCCGCCCCGGCCCAGCGGGGTATATGGCCGGCGCGGCCGCGCCCGCGGTTCATGACGGCGACAATGCCGCTTTCAGGCGCCGCCCGCGCTTCGGCGCGCAAAGTATCGATCAGGGTCATGGATGGGTCCGTTTTCGTTTGCTCGACTGCTAGCGTGTTTCAGGGCGGACGAAAACAGAAAACCCCGGGCGCAAGCGACCGGGGTTTTGGTCCAGAAAGTTGCCGCAGGCGCTATTTTCTGGCGAGGAGATCGCGAATTTCGGTGAGCAGCGCGACGTCGGCCGGTGGCGGGGCAACCGGGGCGGCCGGTTTCTCGCGCTCCAGCCGCTGGCGCAGATTGTTCACCGCCTTGACCATCAGGAAGATGATGAAGGCGAGAATGAGAAAATTCAGCGCCACGGTGATGAAGCTGCCATAGGCGAAGACCGCGCCCTGTTTCTTTGCCTCAGCCAGCGATGTGGCGTTAACGGCCGAGGACAAGGGCAGAAAATAGTTGTTGAAGTCCAATCCGCCCAAAATCGCCCCGATGACCGGCATGATGATGTCGTCGACCAGCGAGGTGACGATCTTGCCGAAGGCAGCGCCAATGATGACGGCGACGGCCAGGTCCATCACATTGCCCCTTGAAATGAATTCCTGAAATTCTTTCAGCATTCGACCCTCCTTGTCCTGACCGGCCGTGCTGCCGTCCACGCCTCGGCATCGACCGGCCGGCAGAATAGCAAAAACCTGCGGTTGCGACAGGCGCAAAGACGTGTTTCCCCGGCCTTGATTGTGCGAAGCCGCGGCCATAATGCGCCGAAAGCCGCGATGGACTCGGTCGCCAAGCTGTGATTGCGTCTGCAAGGCCGGATGAAAAAGCCGGCGCAGGGAGGAAGTTCGAGCCGTGCAGGGCTGGTTCATCGTCATCATCGCGATCGCCTACGTGACGTTGCTGTTCGTCATCGCCAGCCTGGGCGACCGGCGCTCGACTTCATCCGGGCCTGGCCGCGCCCGGCCCTTCATCTATGCGCTCAGCCTCGCCATCTACTGCACCTCCTGGACCTTCTTCGGCTCGGTCGGGCTGTCCTCCGAGCGCGGCCTCGAGTTCCTCGGCATCTATATCGGACCGGTGCTGGTGTTCGTGTTCGGCTTTCCGCTGCTGCAGCGCATCGTCAGGCTGGCCAAGACCGAGAAGATCACCTCGATCGCCGACTTTCTCGGCGCCCGCTACGGCAAGAGTTTTGCTGTCGCGGCGATCGCCACGCTGATCGCGACCATCGGCGCGGTGCCCTATATGGCGCTGCAATTGAAGGCGATCTCGGGCTCGGTCAGCCTGATGGTCGAGCACTATACCGGCTCGCCGCCGTCGTTCGATCCGTTCGTCAGCGACATCTCGCTGGTCGTTGCCATGCTGCTGGCGCTGTTTGCGGTGCTGTTCGGCACGCGCCACGCCGATGCCACCGAGCACCAGGACGGGCTGGTGCTGGCGGTGGCAGTCGAAACCGTGGTCAAGCTCGCCGCCTTCCTGGCAATCGGCCTGATGGTCATGTTCCTGATCTTCGGCGGGCCAGGCGACATGTTCGACCGGCTCGCCGAAAACACGCAGGTGCGCCAGGCGATGGGCTACAACACCTCGCTCGCCACCTGGCTGGTGCTGACATGCCTGAGCGGCTTTGCCATCCTCATGCTGCCGCGCCAGTTCTACGTCACCATCGTCGAAAATCGCAGCGAGGCCGAGCTGCGCACCGCGACATGGGTGTTTCCGCTCTATCTGGTGGCAATCAACCTGTTCGTGCTGCCGATCGCGCTGGCCGGCCTGGAACTGGTCGGCCCCAGGACCAGCAGCGACCTTTACGTGCTGTCGCTGCCGCTGTTCAGCGGCCACGACGTGCTGGCCATGGCCGCCTTCATCGGCGGGCTGTCGGCGGCGACCGCAATGGTGATCGTCGAAAGCGTCGCGCTGTCGATCATGATCTCCAACGACCTGGTCATTCCGCTGTTCGTGCGCCGGCTGCTGCGGACCACGACATCCGAGAACGAGGACTGGTCGACGCTCATCCTCAATGTACGGCGGGCGGCGATCTTCATCATGCTGTTCATCGCCTTTCTCTACTACCGCGAGAGCACCAATAGCGCGCGGCTGTCCTCGATCGGCCTGATGTCGTTCGCCGCGATCGCGCAGTTCGCGCCGGCAATGATCGGCGGCCTGATCTGGCGCGGCGCCAACGGAAGGGGTGCCGCACTTGGCATGGTCGCCGGCATCGTCGTCTGGAGCTATACGCTGCTGCTTCCCTCGCTCGTCGCGCCCGATACCGGCATCCTCGTCCACGGCCTGTTCGGCTTCGATGCATTGCGGCCGCAGGCTCTTTTCGGCACCGTCGCCGAGCCGCTGAACCATGGCGTGCTGTGGAGCCTGTCGATCAACACGATTTTTTTTGTGTTCGGCTCGCTGTCGCGCGCCTCCGTGCCGCTGGAACGCATCCAGGCATCGATCTTCGTGCCGCGCGAGGCGGGGCCGCTGCCGAGCCTGCGCCGCTTCCGCACCACCATAACCGTCAACGACCTCAAGGACACGATCGCGCGCTATCTCGGTGTCGAACGCACCGAGCGGTCATTTCAGTCGTTCGAAAAGAGCGGCGGCACTTCACTGCACGGCAACGAACAGGCCAGCATGGATGTCATCCGCTTCTCCGAGCAGCTTCTGGCCAGTGCCGTCGGCTCCTCTTCGGCGCGGCTGATCCTGTCGCTACTGCTGCGCCGCAACGACCGCGAATCCAAGGACGCCTTCCGCCTGCTCGACGACGCCACGGAGGCGCTGCAGCACAATCGCGATCTGCTGCAGATCGCACTCGACCAGATGGAACAGGGCATCACTGTCTTCGACCGCGATTTCCGGTTGATTTGCTGGAACCGCCAGTACCGGGCGCTGTTCGACCTGCCCGACGAGATGGGCCAGGTCGGCGTCTCACTCGATCGTATCCTGCGCCACCTTGCCGAGCGCGGTGACATACCGGCAGACCAGCGCGTCACCATGCTCAACCGCCTGACCAGCTTCGTCAGCCCATGGCAGATGGAGCTGAAGACCAGCGGGCGCATCCTGGAATTGCGCTCCAATCCGATGCCGGACGGCGGCATCGTCGCCACCTACGCCGACATCTCTGGACGCGTCGAGCAGGATCTGGCGCTGAAGCGCGCCAACGAATCCCTGGAACAGCGAGTGAAGAGCCGCACCGCCGAGCTCACCCGCGTCAATGAGGAGCTGGCGCAGGCGCAGATGCTGGCCGAGGAGGCCAATCTCGGCAAGACCCGCTTCCTCGCTGCCGCCGGCCACGACATCCTGCAGCCGCTGAACGCCGCCCGCCTCTATTGCTCGTCACTGATCGAGAAGACTGGCAAGGGACCTGCCGGCAAGGCGGCGATGAACATCGAATCGTCGCTGGAATCGGTCGAGACCATCCTCGGCGCGGTGCTCGACATTTCGCGCCTCGATGCCGGCGCGATGAAGCCGGACGATACGAGCTTCGGCCTCGACGGGCTGCTGCGCCAGATCGGCAACGACTTCCGGCCGCTTGCCGCCGAAAAGAAGCTCGAACTCTCGATCATGCCGTCGTCGCTCAGCGTCATGACGGACCGCAATCTGCTGCGCCGGCTGATCCAGAACCTGGTCTCAAACGCCATTAAATACACGCGCCATGGCCGCATCCTGGTCGGCGTGCGGCGGCGCGGCGAATTGGCCGAGATCCAGGTTATCGACACCGGCATCGGCATTGCCGGCGACAAGCTCAACACCGTGTTCCGCGAATTCACCCGGCTCGACGAGGGCGCACGCGAGGCGGAAGGCCTCGGCCTTGGGCTCTCCATTGTCGACCGCATCGCCCGCGTCCTGCGCCTCGAAATCCGGATCTTCTCCAACCCAGGCAAGGGCACACGCTTTTCCGTGTTGCTGCCGGTGGCGGCCGTGCAGGCGCCGCGGCGCGAGGCGGAGGCGAAGCCGCCTGCCCGTGCAGCGGCCTCGCTTGCCGGGCTCAATGTGCTCTGCATCGACAACGACGCCCGCATCCTCGACGGCATGCGGCTCCTGCTCGAGGGTTGGGGCTGCAGCGTCGACACGCTTTCCGGCGCGGAGGATCTCGACAGGTCCGGCATGCATCGGCCGGACATCGTGCTTGCCGACTATCATCTCGACAACAGGACCGGTCTCGAATTGATCGCCCAGTTGCGTGCGATCCATGGCGAGGACCTGCCGGCCGTGCTGGTCACCGCCGACCGCTCCAGCGAGGTTCGCGCCGCTGCCGGCAGGCTTGACGTGCCGGTGATCAGCAAACCACTGAAACCGGCGATGCTGCGCTCGATGATGGCCAGGGTCAGGCCGCTGGCGCCGGCGGCCGAATAGGAATCAGCCGGCCGCCTGAACCGGGTCGCTGCCGATTTTGGACAAAAGGATGACCGCCTGCGTGCGGCTGTCGACGCCGAGCTTCTGCAGGATAGCCGAGACATGCGCTTTGATCGTCGCTTCGGAGACCCCGAGCTCATAGGCGATCTGCTTGTTGAGCAGTCCCTCAGCCAGCATGCCGAGCACGCGCGTCTGCTGTGGAGTCAGCGCTTGCAGGCGCTTGATCAGGTCGGAAATCTCGGGATCGCGCTCGACACCGAGATCGACCCCGGCGGGTGCCGCGATATCACCTGCGAGCACCGACTGCACCGCATTGCGGATCTCCTCCATGCTGGCCGATTTGGAGATGAAGCCGGAGGCGCCGAGATCGAGCGCGCGCCGGATCGTCACCGGATCGTCATGCGCCGAGACCACCATCATCGGCACCGCCGAATGGATGCCGCGCAGCGAAATCAGGCCGGAAAGACCGCTTGCCCCCGGCATCGAGAGATCGAGCAGCACCAGATCGACATCCTCATTGGCCAGGACCAGCGCCTTGGCGCTTTCGAAATCGCCGGCCTCGTGAATGGCGGCAACGTCTCCGATGCCCGCGAGTGCCTCCCTCAATGCACCGCGAAAAAGCGGATGATCGTCGGCAATGACGAATGTGTAGCCCAACGGTGATATCCCTCCCCGACTCCCATTGGCGATGTTCCGCCTGCAGGATCTGAACGATTGTAACGCTACGCCTGCCGTCCGGCGTGGGCGGCTTGCTATTCCCGCCCCAGGTCTTTTTGCGAATTGCCTAGGTCTTTTGCGAATTGGGCTTGGCGCCGTCTTCGTCCTTGTCCATGTCCTTGACGATGTCCATGAAGCTGCGCAGGAAGCGCTCCATGTAGCCCATCGTCTTGTTGAAATCCTCCTCGCTGGGCAAAGTCGATTCGAAACGCGCGGCAAGCGAATTTTCGAGCTTGGCGACGCGCTCGTCGAGCGCCTTCACCGAATTTTGCAGCCGGTCGACCTCATCCTGGAGGGCGGCACGTTCGTCGGCCGCCGTCTTGCAGACGAGCTGGCCGGAGCGTTCCTCGCAGAGCGACATGGCGCCGGTTTGCGTATCCATGCGGACATAGCCATTGGCCGATTTCTCCAACCGGTAGCGATCGGCTTCCTCGGAAAAGGCCGACGCCGCGATAAGCGACACCACTGCTGCGGGGATCAAGACGTGTTTCAGACGCATGTTTTCCTCCATGAGCCAGTCAGCGCAATCTATCACAGTTTGCGCCTGAAATGGGGACGAACCTGAAATGGGGAAGAACACGGCCTGCCCTTCCCCGCGTGGTCGGTTCGGACTATAGCGCAACCATGTCCGAGATCATCTACAAGATAGTTCCCGAGGCGCTGTGGCGCGAGGCTGAAAGAGAAGGCGGCTTCACCGGCGCGCCTATCGACGTTGCCGACGGCTTCATCCATTTTTCCACCGCCGGGCAGGTTCGGGAAACGGCAGTAAAACATTTCGCCGGCCAGGCCGGGTTGCTGCTGGTTGGCGTCGACAGCGCGCGCCTCGGCGATGCGCTGAAATATGAGGTCTCGCGCGGCGGCGCCCTGTTCCCGCATCTCTATGGCGGGCTCGGCCTCGATGCGGTCGTTTCGGTGCAGGCATTGCCGCTCGGCGCTGACGGCCGGCATGAATTCCCGGCGCTGGAGGCCGAATGAGCGCGTTCGACCGGATCGGCCAGAAACTGCTGTTCACGCTCGATCCGGAAACCGCGCATGGGCTGTCGATTGCCGCGCTGAGATGCGGGCTGCCGGTCGCCGGTCGTCCGCCGCAGGACAACAGGTTAAAGGTCAGCCGTTGCGGGCTGGATTTCCCGAACCCGCTCGGCATGGCCGCGGGTTACGACAAGAATGCCGAAGTGCCGGACGCGCTGCTCGGCCTCGGCTTCGGCTTCGCCGAGGTCGGCACGATCACGCCGCTGCCGCAGACGGGCAATCCGAAGCCGCGCATCTTCCGGCTGCCTTCGGACGGGGCGGTGATCAACCGGCTGGGCTTCAACAATGAAGGCCACGCCGCCGCAGAGAAGCGTCTTGCCGCCCGAAAAGGCCGCCCCGGCATCATCGGCATCAACATCGGCGCCAACAAGGACAGCGCCGACCGCGTCAGTGATTATGAGCGCGGCGTGATCCGGTTCGCGCGATACGCCGGCTATCTGACAATCAATATCTCCTCGCCGAACACGCCGGGCCTGCGCAATATGCAGGCGCGCGAACAGCTTGGCGAGCTCCTGTCGCGGGTCATGGCCGCGCGTGCGGCGGCACCGGCAAAACCGCCCGTGTTCCTCAAGATCGCGCCGGATCTGGTCGAGGCCGAGCTTGAGGACATCGCTGCCGAGATCAGCGACAAGCAAATGGACGGCGTCATCGTCTCCAACACAACGATCGCGCGAGCCGGCCTGAGCAGCGCCGGCCTTGCCGGCGAGACCGGCGGGCTTTCGGGGAAACCCTTGTTCGAGCGCTCGACTATCGTGCTGGCAAGGATGCGAAAACTGCTTGGCCCGGATCCTACTATCATCGGCGTCGGCGGCGTCGATTCCGCCGAGACGGCGCTGGAAAAGATCCGTGCCGGCGCCGATCTCGTCCAGCTCTATACCGGCATGATCTATGCCGGGCCCGCGCTGCCGGGGCGCATTCTTTCCGGCATGGCCCGTTTCATGGACAATCAAGGGCTGAAGTCGCTGTGCGAGCTTCGCGACAGCCGCCTCGATCACTGGGCGGCGAAACCGCTTTAGCGATCAGTTAAAGGCTGTGCGCACCCGCAGCCGCAATATGGCGAGCAGGCTGAAGCCGCGTACCAGCAGGAAGACATGCAACGCCGCCCACAAGCCGTGATTACCGAAGGCCGGCGCCAGGATCAGCAGCGCGGCGCTGAACGCCAGGAATGACAACAGCATCATGTTGCGCATGTCGCGCGACCATGTTGCGCCGATGAAGACACCGTCCATCTGGAAAGCCAGCACGCCGCTGAGCGCGGTGAACGCCGCCCAGGGCAGGTAGATGTCGGCAATGGCGCGGACGTCCGTCGCGGTCGTGATCAGGGCGATCAGATCCGTGCCCTCCAGCAGGAAGAAGAGCGTCGCCGCGCCGGCCAGACCGAGCCCCCAAAGCAGCGTCAGACGCACCGCCTGATCAAACGCCGTGGCGGCACGGGCGCCGATGGCGCGCCCGGCGAGCTGTTCGGCAGCGGTGGCGAAACCATCGAGGAAATAGCCGGCAACCAGGAAGAGGTTCATCAGCACGGCGTTGGCGGCCAGCGTCAGAGTGCCGAATTGTGCGCCCTGGCGCGTGAACAGCGCGAAGGCGGCGAGCAGCGAAAAGGAGCGGATCATGATATCGCGATTGAGCGACATCATGCGCAGGAATGCCGGCAGATCGAGGACGCGGTGGCGCGGCAGCCTGGGCGCCGCCCAAAAGCGCCGGCCGACAATGGCGAGACCAAGCAGCATGGCGACGAATTCGCCGGTGACCGTTGCCCAGGCAACGCCGGCAACGCCCCAGCCGAGCTCCAGGCCAAGCAGGACGCAGAGGGCGATGTTGATGCCGTTCAGCATCAACTGCAGCATCAGCCCGAGCCCGCCCTCGCCGCGCCCAAGCACGTAACCGAGGATGGCGTAATTGATCAGCGAGAACGGTGCCGCGAGCATCCTGATGCGGATATAGACGTCCATCGCCGCGCTGACGCGCGGCTCGGCGCCGATGAACCATTGCCCGGCGGTGGAGACCAGCGGCGCAAGCGCGGCAAGCACGATGCCGGCGGCGACCGCGATCAGCACGGCGCGCCAGAACACCGCCTGCTCCTCCAGCGCATCGCCGCGCCCGAAGGCCTGGGCGACGAGGCCGGTGGTGCCGGAGCGCAGGAAATTGAAGGTGGTGAAGACGACATCGAAGATCAGGGCGCCGGCCGCCAGGCCGCCGAGAAGGGCGGCGTCGCCGAACTGCCCAACCACCGCCGTGTCGACAATTCCGAGCAACGGCGTCGTCAGATAGGCAAGCGTCATCGGCACGGCGATGGCGAGCACCGAGCGGTTGGTGACGACAAAGGCCCTGGCTTCGGTGGCGTGGGCTTCGGTGGGTAAAGCCTGCTCCAAACGCGTGTTGCTTCCTGTTGCGGCTTGATCGGCCAGCCGATGTGCCCCAGTTTGCGGACCTCGCGCAACCATCCACCCCGTTATGGTCAACCGAAATCCGCCTCTGGCGCACCGGCCGCCCCATGCCCTTGCAGATCGTTCATCATCCCGACTACGACGCCGGCTTCGCCGTCAACCACCGCTTCCCGATGAGCAAATATCCGCGGCTGATGGATGCGTTGCGGGCACGCGGCCTGGCGCAGCCCGAAGCGCTCAACATGCCGGAGGCGGCGCGGCCATCATGGCTGAAGCTTGCCCACGCGGCAGACTATGTCGACCAGGTGCTTGCCTGCAAAGTGCCGGTGGCGATCGAGCGCGAGATCGGCTTTCCCGTCGGACCGCGGGTTTCGCTGAGGGCGCAGCTCGCAACGGCCGGCACGGTGCTGGCAGCGCGGCTAGCGTTGCTGAACGGCATCGCCTGCAACACCGCCGGCGGCAGCCATCATGCACGGCGCGCGCAAGGCGCCGGCTTCTGCACCTTCAACGACGTAGCCGTTGCCGCGCTGGTGCTGCTCGCCGAAGCTGCTGTCCAAAACATCCTGGTCGTCGACCTCGACGTGCATCAGGGCGACGGCACGGCGGATATCCTGAACGACGAGCCGCGCGTGTTTACCTTCTCCATGCATGGCGACCGCAACTACCCCGCGCGCAAGATCGCCTCCGATCTCGATGTCGCCCTGCCCGACGGCGCCGCCGATGCAGCCTATCTGGAGCGGCTGGACGCCATCCTGCCGGAGCTGTCGGCGCGAAGGCGCTGGGGCCTCGCCTTCTACAATGCCGGCGTCGATGTCCATGTCGAGGACCGGCTCGGCAGGTTGTCGCTCACGGATGACGGGCTGCGCGCCCGCGATGATATGGTGATCCGCCATTTCCGCACGCTTGGCATACCGGTATGTGGCGTTATCGGCGGCGGCTATTCGACGGATGTCGCAGCACTTGCTGCACGGCACGCCATCCTGTTCGAGGTGGCGGCGGGCTACGCCTGAAAATTCACTTCCGGTAGTTAGCGATCCTGAGCAGGATGAAGGCCGGCACGACGATCGCGGCACCGAGCAGGATGTAGCCGAGAAAGCGGTCGATGGCGTGGAAGCCCATATTCCACAGGTCGATGAAGAATTTGCGCATGCCGTAAAGCACATCCATCGGCGACCAGCCGAAGGCATTCATGACCAGCCCGACGAGGAACGACACCACAAGCAGCTTCAGGATCACCCGGAGCGGCGTATCGCCGAGAAAGCGGTTCAGTGCGGACAAGCCTGTCTCCACAGTCGGGTGCCGCGATTCGGGCACATGCCTAGAAATACGCAGTTGGTCGTCCGGCATCAAGCCGAGCCCTCAAACCGGATTGCGCATCGGCGCCGGGCCATGATATCGGAGGAACCAGCGCGGGTATGATGTAATGGTAGCTTGTCAGCTTCCCAAGCTGAACGCGCGGGTTCGATTCCCGCTACCCGCTCCAGCTTTTGCCCCCGGTGCATTGCACTTGTTCTGGCCAAGCTGAAAACCAGCGGATTTATAGGCAGTTTTACAGCCCGGCTGGCCGTCTTTCATCTGTTTGGCCGATGTGCCAGTTCGTGGAATATCTCACATTGAGGGTCGGCGGGGCCTCGAATGACCCCAACCGGAAAGTCTACCCTTGGTCCGCTGGCTTCTGCTGGCGGGCCTTTTTTGAGCATCAGGCAGTAGTGGCCGACGTGCATCGGCGCCGCTGCTGGCGGGCCTGTCTGGTCGTCTGGCCGGCCACGGGATGCGCTCCGCTTGCCGCTCCAGCCCTTATCCCACCTCCCGCAGAATAAAGTCGTGCAGCATCTTGGCTGCCGGTGACAGCGCGCGGTTCTTCACCGTGATCAGGCTGTAGGGCCTGACCTCGATGTCGAATTCAGTCTGGACAACATCGATGGCGCCGGCCAGGCCTTCGGGGTTCTGGATGAACTTCGCGACCTGGATCGAAACCGGCGCAATGGCGTCGGATTGCGCGACCATGACCAGAGTCAATAGTAGCGAACTGGTGTTGAGGATGCGGTCCGGCAGCGCGATGTTGCGGTTCAAAAAGTTGCTTTCCATCGCCTGGCGCAGCGGCGAGCCGCCCGACTGGAAAACCCAGTCATAGGCGGCGGTGTCTTCCAACCGGACCGCCTTGCCCTTGGTCAGCGGGTGGCCGCGGCGCACGATCAGGCAGGCTTTCTCGACGCCGATGACGCGCGCTTCGAACAGCCGCGGATTGAGGTCGTCGGGGATGCGGGCGATGATGAAATCGTGGCGCGAGGCGATCAGCTCGCGCGCCAAGACGTTCGAGGTCTCGACCTGCATGGTGATTTCGATGCGCGGATAAAGGCGCCGGATCTCGCGGATCGCCGGCACCGCCAGCTCGATCGCCGGTGCTGTCACCGCGCCCAGGAATACCGAGCCGCCCTTGCCCGCCTTGAGCTCGAAAATCTCGCGGTCGACCTCACGCATCTCGAGCAGGATCGATCGCGCGCGCCGTGCCAACGCCTTGCCATAGGGTGTCAGCGTGATGCCGCGCGGCAGCCTTTCGCAGAGCTTGACGTCGAGCACGGCCTCCATCTCGGCGATCATGCGCGAGGCCGCCGGCTGCGAGATGTTCATGACCTGGGCCGCGGCGCTCACTCGGCCGTGCTCGTCGAGGGCTGCGATCATGCGCATGTGACGCAGGCTCAAGCCGCTGCGCAGCAAGGTTCCGCCATCACCCGGGATCTCATCGTAACCGGCTGATATTCCGCCAGGATTTCGCAGCGCTGCCATGATTCTTCCCTACTCTTACGCCCGGCGCCCTGGCTGGATCCGGCAGCGTCGTCACTAGCCTAAGCCATATCAGTCTCGATATAGCAACCATCAAAGATCGCATTTGACAGTTATGGCAAAGCGACACACCCTTCGCGCGTCCTGAGGCTTGACGGTCGGTGACGAGGGAAAACTCGTATCGATTGAACCAGAGTCTCGGGGCCGATTGGGAGGATACCGGAGATCGATTGACGGCAGCGGCGCGTTTGGCGCTCCTGCACGATTGCGCGGCCCACGAAACCCAAGGGTACGCGTCCATCAACCAGGGAGAGTTAATGTGAAGATTATCAAGACACTGGCCGCCGTCGCGGCCCTAGGCATCGCGGCCATGACGCTGCCGGCGCAGGCGGGCGAAGGCCTGATCGGCGTGCTGATGCCCACCAAGACCTCGCAGCGCTGGATCAACGACGGCGACGCCGTCAAGTCCCAGCTCGAGGCTCTGGGCTACACTGTCGACCTGCAGTACGCGCAGGACGACATTCCGAACCAGCTCAGCCAGCTGGAAAACGAAATCACCAAGGGCCCGAAGGCGCTGATAATCGCTTCGATCGACGGCACCACGATGGGCGATGCGTTGCAGAAGGCGAATGACGCCGGCGTTGTCGTCGTCGCTTACGACCGCCTGATCAAGAAGACGCCAAATGTCGACTACTACACCACCTTCGACAATTTCGGCGTCGGCGTCATCCAGGCCAAATCGCTGCTCAAGGGTCTCGGTTATCCCGAGAAGAAGGGCCCGTTCAACATCGAGCTGTTCGGCGGTTCGCCGGACGACAACAATGCGTTCTTCTTCTATAACGGCGCCATGTCGGTTCTTCAGCCGCTGATCGACGACAAGACCCTCGTCGTGAAGTCCGGCCAGATGGGTATGGACAAGGTCGGCACGCTGCGCTGGCTGGCGGCAACCGCCCAGGCCCGCATGGACAATCTGCTCTCCGCCAATTACTCGGACGGCAGCCGCGTCGATGGCGTGCTCTCGCCCTATGACGGCCTGTCGCGCGGCATCATCGCTTCGCTGCGCGCCGTAGGCTACGGCACCGCCGATCAGCCATGGCCGATCGTCACCGGACAGGACGCCGAGACCGCTTCGGTCAAGGCGATCATCGCCGGCGAACAGTATTCGACCGTGTTCAAGGACACCCGCGAACTCGCCAAGGCGACGGTCGAACTCGTCGACAAGGTGCTCTCGGGCGGCAAGCCGGAAGGCCTCGACACCACGACCTACAACAACGACGTCAAGGTCGTTCCCTCGATCCTGTTGACACCGCACGACGTCGACAAGTCGAACTATCAGGCCCTGGTGGTCGACTCCGGCTACATCAAGGCCGAAGAGCTGAAGTAATCGCGGTTACAAAGCCTGGGGTCCTGCGCAGGCAGGGCCCCTTTTCGTTGGCGAGCCAGCCCGGTATTGTTTGCGGACCTCGCAGGAGTGGTATTCTCAATGGCATCGACGATTTTGGAGATGCGCGACATCACCAAGACGTTTCCCGGCGTCAAGGCGCTGTCGAACGTCAAGCTCATGGTCGAGGAAGGCGAGATCCATGCCGTGGTCGGCGAGAACGGCGCCGGCAAGTCGACGCTGATGAAGGTGCTGTCGGGTGTGTATCCGTCCGGCACCTATGACGGCCAGATCATCTATCGCGGCGATGAGTGCCATTTCAAAGGCATCCATGACAGCGAGCGCAAGGGCATCGTCATCATCCACCAGGAGCTTGCGCTGGTGCCGATGCTGTCGATCGCCGAAAACATCTTTCTCGGCAACGAGCACGCCAGATACGGCGTCATCGACTGGAATGCCAATGAGGCGCGCACCAGCGCCCTGCTCAAGAAGGTCGGCCTCAAGGAAGACCCCAACACGCTGATCACCAATATCGGCGTCGGCAAGCAGCAGCTGGTCGAGATCGCCAAGGCGCTCAGCAAGGAAGTGAAGTTGCTCATTCTCGACGAGCCGACCGCGAGCCTGTCCGAAAAGGACAGCCAGGCGCTGCTCGATCTGCTGCTCGAATTCAAGCGGCAAGGCATCACGTCGATCCTGATCTCGCACAAGCTCAACGAGGTGAACCGGGTCGCCGACAAGGTCACCATCATCCGTGACGGGCGGACCATCGAGACGCTGGCCAAGAAGGACATCTCGGAGGACCGCATCATTACTTCGATGGTCGGCCGTTCGCTCGATGACCGCTATCCGCCGCGCGAGCCGAAGATCGGCGAGACCGTTCTCGAAGTGAAAAACTGGTCGGTCTACCACCCCATCCATGCCGAGCGGCAGGTCATCAAGGGTATCAACCTCAACGCCCGCAAGGGCGAAGTGGTCGGCATTGCCGGGCTGATGGGTGCCGGCCGGACCGAGTTTGCCATGAGCCTGTTCGGCCGGTCCTATGGCCGTCGCATCACCGGCGAGGTGTTCCTCAACGGCAAGCCGATCGACGTCTCTTCGGTGAGCAAGGCGGTGGAACACGGCATCGCCTACGTTACCGAGGACCGCAAGACCTACGGGCTCAACCTGATCGACCACATCAAGCACAACATCACTCTGGCCAACCTGCCCGGCGTGTCGCGCCACGGCGTGATCGACGATTTGCGCGAGCTTTCGGTCGCCAACGATTATCGCGGCAGGACCAATATCCGCGCCTCGAGCGTCTACCAGATGACCGGCAACCTTTCTGGCGGCAATCAGCAGAAGGTGGTGCTGTCGAAATGGCTGTTCGCCAATCCGGAAGTGCTGATCCTCGACGAGCCGACACGCGGTATCGACGTCGGCGCCAAGTATGAAATCTATACGATCATCGCGCGTCTCGCCTCCGAGGGTAAGGCAATCATCGTCATCTCGTCGGAAATGCCCGAACTGCTCGGCATCACCGACCGCATCTACGTCATGAACGAAGGACGCATCGTCGGCGAAATGGCGGCAAGCGACGCCAGCCAGGAAAAGATAATGCGCGCCATCGTCCGCGGAGAAGGAAAAGCATCATGAGCACCGAAAGCGCTCCCGGGCCGCAGACCGGCGTTGCCCAGGATCTACAACAGGGACCTCGCATTGCCGTCTCGGCGCTGGTCACCAACCTGCGCGAATACGGGTTGGTGCTGGCGTTGATCGCAATCATGGTGTTCTTCCAGTTCACCACGTCCGGAACGCTGTTCAAGCCGGTGAACCTCAGCAATCTCGTGCAGCAGAACAGCTTCATCATCGTGATGGCGCTGGGCATGCTTCTGGTGATCGTTTCGGGTCACATCGATCTCAGCGTCGGCTCCGTCGCCGGCTTCATCGGCGCACTGGCGGCGATGATGATGGTCATCTGGCCGCTTGGCCCATTGAGCAATCCGCTGGTGGTGTCGATCATCTGCCTGATCGTCGGTGGTGCGATCGGCGCGGCACAAGGCTACTGGATTGCCTATCACCGAATACCGAGCTTTATCGTCACGCTGGCGGGCATGCTGATCTTCCGCGGCATCTGCCAGGCGCTGCTGGGTGGCGGGTCTTCCGTAGGGCCGCTTCCCGTCGGCTTCAAGGCGCTCAGTTCCGGCTTCATTCCGGACCTGATCGGCCCATTGACGCTGATACCGCCAACCGTGAACGCCGCCGGCAAAACCATTGTCGGCAGCGGCCTGACGCTGCACCTGACGACGATCGTGATCGGCCTCGTCGCCGTGCTCGCCTATGCCTATTTCGGGCTCAGGGCTCGGCGCACCCGCGAGAAGCATGGCTACGAAGCCGAGCCCTTCTCGCTGTTCGTCGTCAAGACCCTGGTGATCAGCGCGCTGGCGCTGTTTCTCGTCTACCAATTCGCCACCTATAGGGGCCTCCCCATCGTTCTCATGGTGATGGGCGTGCTGATCGCGTTGTTCGTCTTCGTTACCAAACGCATGACGATCGGCCGTCGCATCTATGCAATGGGCGGCAATGCCAAGGCAGCCCAGCTATCGGGCATCAAGACCGAACGGCTGACGTTGATGGTGTTCATCAATATGGGCGTGCTGTCGGCACTCGGCGGTCTGATTATCGCAGCGCGCCTGGGGCAGGCTGTGCCGGCGGCCGGCCTCGGCAGCGAGCTCGACGTCATCGCCGCGGTGTTCATCGGTGGCGCTTCGGCGATGGGCGGCGTCGGCCAGGTCATCGGCGCGGTGGTCGGCGGCTTCATCATGGGCGTCATGAACAACGGCATGTCGATCATGGGCGTCAATGTCGACTGGCAGCAGGTGGTCAAAGGCCTGGTGCTGCTCGGCGCCGTCGTCTTCGACGTCTACAACAAGAACAAGGCTTGAGAGGCAACCAGGAGGCATACGGGTCACATCGCGGCGCTGCCGGGCGGCGCAAAGAAGTCCCCCGAGGGACCTGATCCGCGAGCGCAATCCGGACGAAGAATTTCAACCGAGGCGCGGACAGGGTCCTGGCCGCGCAGGGCAGGGTTTGCCGAGAAAGGGCAGGCCAGCCCACAATTCAGAGAGGGTTACCATGCTGATCTCACAAATCCTCGACGACGCCGAGACGATCCGCGTCGTTGCCCGCAACGGCGGCAAGACCCGCGTCATCAACGGCGCCCGCAGCGTCTATTCGCTGGCGATGGAAGCCGCGCGTACCGGCAGCGGGCTTGTCGCCCTGATCGAGCGCAAGGGCTTCGGCGAAACCGTCGATCTCGACGCAGCCTACAAGAAGGGACGGCTGCTGTCGCCGATCAACCATCCCGATCCGGCGCATCTCCATCTCACCGGCACCGGGCTGACGCATCTCGGCTCCGCCGCGACCCGCGATTCCATGCACAAGAAGCTCAGCACGGACGGCGAGGAACAGCTGACCGATTCCATGAAGATGTTCCGCATGGGGCTTGAGGGCGGCAAGCCGGCGAAAGGCCAGATCGGCGTGCAGCCGGAATGGTTCTACAAGGGCAACGGCACCATGGCGGTGGCGCCCGGGGCGGCGCTTATGTCGCCGGCCTTCGCCCAGGATGCCGGCGAGGAGCCGGAAATCGCCGGTATCTATGTGATCGGCGACGACGGCGCCCCGTTCCGCGTCGGCTTCACGCTGTCTAACGAGTTTTCCGACCACGTCACCGAGCGTGTGAACTATCTCTTCCTTGCCCATTCCAAGCTGCGCAACGCTTCGTTCGGGCCGGAGATCCTGATCGGCGATCTGCCGTCCGATATCCGCGGCGCTTCACGCATCCTGCGCGACGGCAAGCTGCTTTGGGAAAAGCCGTTCCTGTCGGGCGAGGCGAACATGTCGCACACCATTGGCAATCTCGAGCATCACCACTTCAAATACTCGGCCTTCCGCCAGCCGGGCGACGTGCATGTGCACATGTTCGGCACGGCGACGCTGTCCTTTGCCGACGGCATCAGGACCGAGGCCGGTGACGTATTCGAAATCGAGGCGCAGGATTTCGGCCTGCCTCTGCGCAACCCGCTTGAAATCGAGCAGCCGGTGAAGGTGGCGGTGAAGGCGTTGTAAACTGGTGACATAATTCAGGGGCGAGAAATGAACGGCCTGCGGATTGGCACTGTGTTCGTAAGTTTAGTCCTGTTCCTCGCCTATTTCTCCCCAGCGGCTTACAGCGCCGGACAATGCAGCGCAAAATCCTATCGCGGGGCCCGGATGTCGATGACTAACCGGCTTCTGGCCACCGGTTATTCGAAATCGCAAGTGAGCTTTCTGATGCGCAACGCGGATCGCATGACGTCCGCACTCCGCGCTGACAGACTGAACGACAATGGCAGAGCCTGCGGTATCGACTCCGCCAGAGCCCATGTGCTGGGATGTATCGACAAGCAGTTGTTCCCCTTGCAGTCCAGCTCAAGCGCCTCACTTGACGACGAGAAGCAAACCAGAGGATTTTGGGGGAAGAAGCGATTGGCAGTGCGAGAACTGCTCTTTATCGGTCAGTTTCATGGCTGCCTTGGCGCCGCGAAAGAATATCTGTTTCGCGGCTGACGGAATTGCGAACAAGCTCAGCGGGCGGCGCGGAAATGCTTGGACAGTTTCAGGCCCTGCGCCTGATAGTTCGAGCCGAGATCTGTGCCGTAGAGCGCCCGCGGCCGTTTCAGCATGTGCTCGTAGACCAACCGTCCAACGATCTGGCCGTGATCGAGGATGAACGGCACTTCGTGGCTACGCACCTCGAGCACCGCCCGACTGCCGGTGCCGCCCGACGCCGAATGGCCGAAACCCGGGTCGAAGAAACCGGCATAATGGACGCGGAACTCGCCGACCAGCGGATCGAAGGGCGTCATTTCGGCCGCGTAGAGCGGCGGCACATGCACCGCCTCGCGCGACACCAGAATATAGAATTCGTCCGGATCGAGCACCAGCTCGCCGGCACCGCTCTTGTAAAGCGGCTCCCAGAAATCGACGACATCCTGCGCGGCGCGCTTGTCGACGTCGACCAGGCCGGTGTGGTGCTTGCCGCGATAGCCGACAAGCCCATCCTTGTCGCCGTCGAGGTCGATCGACAGCGCGATGCCGCCGCCTGAGATGTTGGGTGGTTCGGTGGCGACCAGCATCTCGGTGCGGTGCAGGTCGTGCAGCTCGCTTTCCGACAAGAGCGCATTGCCGGTGCGGAACCTGATCTGCGACAGCCGCGAGCCGGTGCGCACGACGATCGGGAAAGTGCGCGGGCTGACCTCCAGATAGAGCGGGCCTTCATAGCCGGCGGCGATCTTGTCGAACTCGTGGCCGCGGTCGGTCATTACCCGAGTGAAGATATCGAGCCGTCCGGTCGAGCTTTTCGGGTTGGCGGAGGCGGAAATATGGGCGGGCAGCGCCAGGCTTTCGAGCAGCGGCACGATGTAGACGCAGCCGGTTTCCAGCACAGCACCTTCGGCGAGGTTGATCTCGTGCAGCTTCAGCCGGTCGAGCTTGTCGGCTACCCTGTGGTCCGGGCCGGGCAAGAAGGAAGCACGCACCCGCCAGGCCTTGTCGCCGAGCCTGAGGTCAAGGCTGGCCGGCTGGATCTGATCGGCATCGAGCGTGCGCGGCGATTTCAGCGCGCCCGTCTGGAACAGCGCGGAAATATCCTGATCGGGAAGAATGCCTGTCTGCCGCAAGGGTCTGGCTCCGTTCGAACGCCGGGCGAGGTCTTGTTCTGTCGCAGGTCCGACCGTGGACGCCTTTGGCACCTGCTTGGTACAACCCTCTTAATCATGCCGGCAATTGACGCAAGCGTGGCGCGGGTCTAAAGCTCGTTATCCCGTGGTGATTTGGCCGGTCGGCTTGCAGCCACGTTAAACAAGTCGCTAAAGGACCGTCGGGCCGCAAGGCCATATGGACCGGTTGCGACTTTCGCGACCGGTTTTTTGTTGTTTGGACCAATTTTGGTGTTTGGATGGAATGATGACCAAGAAGCGCGACTGGAAGCCTCAGACCGCACTCGTGCATGCCGGAACGCTGCGTTCCGGCTTTGGCGAGACCTCCGAGGCGATGTATCTCACCCAAGGCTATGTCTACGAGACGGCGCAAGCGGCGGAGGCCCGCTTCAAGGGCGAGGAGCCGGGCTTCATCTATTCGCGCTATGCCAATCCGACGGTCGACATGTTTGAAAAACGCATGTGCGCGCTGGAAGGAGCCGAAGACGCGCGCGCCACGGCATCCGGCATGGCGGCGGTGACGGCAGCACTGCTGTGCAGCGCCAAGGCGGGCGACCATATCGTAGCGGCGCGCGCGCTGTTCGGCTCCTGCCGCTGGGTGGTCGAGACGCTGGCGCCGAAATACGGCATTGAGGCAACGCTGGTCGACGGCACCGACATCGCCAATTGGGAAAAGGCGGTCAAGCCGAACACCAAACTGTTCTTCCTGGAAAGCCCGACCAATCCTACGCTGGAAGTGATCGACATTGCCGCCGTCGCGGCACTTGCCAATTCGATCGGCGCCAGGCTGATCGTCGATAATGTCTTCGCCACGCCCTTGCAGCAGAAACCCCTGCAGCTCGGCGCCCACATCGTCGTCTATTCGGCCACGAAGCATATTGACGGCCAGGGGCGCTGTCTTGGCGGCATCGTTCTGTCGGACAAGAAATGGATCGACGAGAACCTGCATGACTATTTCCGCCACACCGGCCCAAGCCTCTCGCCCTTCAATGCCTGGACGCTGCTGAAAGGCCTTGAGACGCTGCCGCTACGCGTACGCCAGCAGACGGAAAGTGCCGGCCGCATCGCGGATTTCCTGGCCGAGCGTCCGCAAATCGCCCGTGTCATCTATCCTGGCCGTGCCGACCACCCGCAAGCGGCCGTGGTCAAGAAGCAGATGTCGGGTGGCTCGACGCTGATCTGCCTCGATGTGAAGGGCGGCAAGCAGGCGGCCTTTGCCTTCCAGAACGCACTCGACGTCGTGCTCATTTCCAACAATCTCGGCGACGCCAAGAGCCTGATCACCCATCCGGCGACGACGACGCACAAGAACTTGACCGATGAGGCCCGCGCCGAGCTCGGCATCGGACCGGGAACACTCAGGCTGTCAGTTGGCCTTGAGGACGCCGACGACCTGCTCGAAGACATCGAGCAGGCACTGAGAGTTGCCGGATAAGGGATGGCCGAACAGAGGCGAGCGGGGACGCGCCGATCAGGCGCCGGACGGGGTCTCTTCCAGCTCCGCGACGGTCTTTGTCTGGATAGTCATCACGTTGCCGCGCCAGTCGACGGCGCCGCTCAGCCATCCGCGCGCCCAAATGGCGGGAAGCATCAGGTCTCGCGCCATCATCGCCGGGATCGTGCGCGGCGACAGCTGCCATCCCTTGGCCGAGGCCAAGGCGCATTCCGGCAGGTAGGCCGCGACCAGCACGGCGATGGCGGTTGCCGGCAGGCTGACGCCGGCGTCAGCCGCCGCGATCAGCGCAAGCACCAGCGGCGGCGCCGCGCCGATCAGGATCTCGGGGGCGAAGAACAGCGCGAAGGTGACGCGGCGCAGCCGCGCCCAGCGCGCCTGCCGCGACCAGATCTCGCCAAGCGTGCGCCGGCCGAGCGGCTGTTCGAAGGGCGAGGCGACAAGATTGACCCGCAGTCCGAGCCCGTTGACCAGCTTGGTCGCGGCGGCGTCCTCGGCGATCTCGGCGGCAAGCGCGCGGATGCCGCCATTGGCGTCGAGCATCGGCTTGTTCCACAACATGCTCTTGCCCTGCGCGAAGCCGAGGCCGAGCGCCTCTCCAGCGTACTGCCAGCGTGCCTGCAGCGTGTTGAGAAAGGCGCATTCGACCTCCCCCCAGAAACTGTCCGGCCGTGAGCCGATCGGCGTCGAGCAGACGAGGCCAGTGCCATGCCGCCATGCCGCCATCAGCTGCTGGACGTAGTCGCTCGGCATAAGCACATTGGAATCGGCAAGAATAACCCAGCGATAATGCGCCGCTTCCCAACCCTTCACGCAATTGTTGAGTTTTGGATTGCCGCTGATGCGGTCGTCACCGACTAGAAGGCGGGCGCGAATAGCTGGAAAGCGCGCCATTGCGGCGGTGATCGGCTTGACCACCGGGTCGTCGGCATGGGCAACGCAGAAGATGAGTTCGTAGCGCGGCCAGTCGAGTGAGAAGGCGCGCTCCAGCGTCTCTTCGGCAAACGGCTCGACGCCGCGTGCCGGGATGACGATCGATACCGGCGGCGCGTTGGCGGGCGGTGCGATCCTGGCTGGTCGCTTCAGCTTCAGCGAAGCTAACAGGATGCTGGCGAGATTTGAAAGAAGGAGGGCTATGGAAAGGAGAGCGGCTGCGAATGTCGGTTCCATCGAGATCTGGTCACTCCAGAAGTGCCGGCCGCATGACGGCCGTTTTCAACAATTCGACAGAACGCTGAGTCGCCCGGCACAAGCCTGCACACCATCATTGTCATGTGTCACTTAAATGACATTGTTTTTCGGCACCTGCGCTCGAGTCGGGCAAGGAGATGACGCGCATCGTTGATCAAACTGCGCTGAGCGTCGAAAGTTCCATCTACATTGCTTTGGAGCAGTTTATGTACAGCGCCGTCACCCGCAACATCGAAGTGCAGGTCAGGCCGTTCTATCTGGAGGATCACTCCGACCCGCCGCAAAACCGCTATGTCTGGGGATATCAGGTGACCATCGACAATCAGTCGGATGAGTTCGTGCAGCTTCTGTCGCGCTACTGGCACATTACCGACGGCACCGGCAAGGTCGAGGAAGTGCGCGGCCCCGGGGTCGTCGGCGAGCAACCCGGACTCAACCCCGGCGACAGCTATCAGTATACGTCTGGATGCCCGCTCTCGACGCCGTCCGGCATCATGGTCGGGCACTACACCATGCGCAACAAACGGGGCGAGACGTTCGACGTCGCCATCCCCGCCTTCTCGCTCGACTTGCCGGGAATGCGGCGCACCGTCAATTGACGGCCGTCATCCGGCCGCTGCAAACTCCGCCGGGTCGAAGTCATATTGCTTCGAGCAGAATTCGCAGGCGACGTGAATGCTGCCATCCTCGGTGCTGTCCCTGATCTCCTCGGCGGAAAAGCCTTCGAGGATGCCGTGGATCTTCTCCCTCGAGCATGAGCACTGGTCGGCGACCGGCACCCCGCCGAACACGCGGACGCCATGCTCGTGGAAAAGCCGGTAAAGCAGCCGTTCGGCGCCGATCGTCGGATCGATCAGCTCGGTCGGTTCAATAGTACCAAGCAGCGCCAGCAGCTCCTGCCAGGAATTGTCGGTCGGGTCGTGGATTTCCTCACGCGGATCGCCATCGCCACCGGGAAGGTCGGGTACGCGCATGCGCTCCGCCGACTGCGGCAGGAATTGTGCCAGCAGGCCACCGGCCCGCCATTGCTCGCGGGCACCGCCGACGCCGGGCGTCAGAAGCTTGGCAACCGAAAGCCGGAGGTCGGTCGGAATCTGCTCAGACTGGCGGAAATAAGTGCGTGCGGCATCTTCCAGTGTGACGCCGTCGAGCTGGACGATGCCCTGATAGCGTTGTGTGTGAGCGCCCTGGTCGATGGTCAGCGCCAGGACGCCGCTGCCGAGCAGCGTCTGCGGTGACGTCTCGCCGGCAGAAGTCAAAGCCTGCAGCCGGTCGGCATCGAAGCGGGCATAAGCGCGCAGCGCGTGCGGCGTGGAGAAATCCGCGACCAGCATGTCGACCGGCCCGTCGGTGCGGGTCTGCAGAATGAACTTGCCCTCGAACTTCAGCGAAGTTCCGAGCAATACCGTCAACACACAGGCTTCAGCCAGGAGCCGGGCGACCGGCTCGGGATAGTCGTGGCGGCTGAGAATAGCATCGAGCATCGGCCCGAGCTGGACGGTGCGACCGCGCACGTCGAGCGGGCCGACCTCGAACGGCACGACATGGTCGTCGCCGGCGTAGCCGAATTCGCCGAGCTTGGGTTTATGTTCAGCCAATTGATGAGTTTCCAACATGACAAAGCTCCGGGGCGCGGCGATGCCGCCCTCCGGGGCGCATGCGACGAGACGCGCTCGATTTGCGTGATGCGCCTGAGATAGGCACCACCAACTCCCGGATCAAGGCGGCCCAGATCAAGGCGGCGCAGATCAGGCCGGCCCGGATCACCGCGGCTCGTATCAAGCGCCCAGGCACCAGGCCAGGACCGCCTTCTGGGCATGGAGCCGGTTCTCGGCCTCATCGAACACCACCGAATGCGGTCCGTCGATGACCTCGTCGGTAACCTCCTCACCGCGATGCGCCGGCAGACAGTGCATGAATAGCGCATCCGGCTTGGCTTTCGCCATCAGTGCCGCATTGACCTGATAGGGCAGGAAGACATTGTGGCCGCGGGCACGGTGCTCCTGGCCCATCGACACCCAGCAGTCGGTGACGATGCAGTCGGCCTCGTGAACGGCCTCCTCGGGCGAACGGGTGAATTTCAGCTTGCCGCCATTGGCTTTCGACCAGTCGACATGCTTCTGGGCCGGTTCGCTGCCCTCGGGCACGGCGACATTCAGCTTGAAATGGAACCGCGCGGATGCCTCCAGCAGCGAATGCAGCACGTTGTTGCCGTCGCCGGTCCAGGCGATCGTTTTACCGGCCACCGGACCGCGGTGCTCTTCGAAGGTCATGATGTCGGCCATCAGCTGGCAGGGATGGGTCTCGTCGGTCAGCCCGTTAATGACGGGGACCGTAGCGTTTTCCATCAGTTCCAGCAGCCGGTCATGCGAGGTGGTGCGGATCATGATGGCATCGACGTAGCGCGACAGCACCTTGGCCGTGTCGGCAATGGTCTCCGAGCGGCCAAGCTGCATCTCGGTGCCGGTCAGCATGATCGTCTCGCCACCCAACTGCCGCATACCGACGTCGAACGACACGCGCGTGCGCGTCGACGGCTTGTCGAAGATCATCGCCAGCACCTTGCCTTCGAGCGGCTTGCTGCGTTCGCCGGCCTTGAGCCTTGCCTTTCGCACCGCTGCGTCGTCGAGCATGAAGCGCAGATCGCCTTCGGAAACGGCGGAAAGATCGGTGAAATGGCGAAGGGACATCAGGAATTCCAGGATTACTTCGCAGCGGCAGCGACGATGGCATCTGCCAGGCTCTTGGCGCCGGCACGAATGCGCTCGAGCGCTTCGTGGATCTCGGCGTCGGTGACGGTGAGAGGCGGCAGCAGGCGGATAACGTTGTCGCCGGCCGGAACCGTCAAGAGATGCTGGTCACGCAGTGCCACCGTGACCTTGGTGTTGGGCATCGCGCATTTAAGCCCGAGCATCAGGCCGGTGCCCCTGATGCTTTCGATAACATCCGGAAATTCGTCGGCGACGCCAGCGAGCCCCTGCTTCAACAGCAGTGCCTTGCGCTGGACGTCTTCGAGAAAGCCGTCTTCCAGTACCACGTCGAGCACGGCGTTGCCGACCGCCATTGCCAGCGGATTGCCGCCGAAGGTGGTGCCGTGCACGCCGGCGGTCATGCCGACCGCTGCCTCGTCGGTGGCGAGGCAGGCACCCATCGGGAAGCCGCCGCCGATGCCTTTGGCCACCGCCATGAGGTCGGGGGTGACACCCGCCCACTCATGCGCGAACAGCTTTCCGGTGCGGCCGACGCCGCATTGGACCTCGTCGAAAATCAGGAGCAGTCCGTGCTGATCGCAGAGCTGCCTGAGCCGCTTCAGCGATTGCGTCGGCACTTGCCTGATGCCGCCCTCGCCTTGCACCGGCTCGATCAGGATCGCCGCGGTTTCAGGCGTGATCGCCTTCTCGGTGGCATCCACATCGTCGAAACCGACCTGGTCGAAGCCGTCGACCTTGGGGCCGAAACCTTCCAGATACTTGTACTGGCCGCCGGCGGCGATGGTCGCCAGGGTGCGGCCGTGGAAGGCGCCTTCGAAGGTGATTGTGCGGTAGCGCTCGGGATGGCCCTTGACGAAGTGGTAGCGCCGCGCCGTCTTGATGGCGCATTCGAGCGCCTCTGCGCCGGAATTGGTGAAGAACACCTTGTCGGCAAAGCTTGCGTCGGCCAGCCGCTCGCCGAGCCGGCTCTGTCCCGGAATCTCGTACAGATTAGAGACGTGCCAGAGCTTGGCGGCCTGCTCGGTGAGGGCCGCGACCAGATGCGGATGGCTGTAGCCCAACGAATTCACGGCGATGCCGCCGGCGAAATCGAGATATCGCTCGCCCTTGTCGGTGACCAGCCAGGTGCCTTCACCGTGGTCGAAAGCCAGGGGTGCGCGAACAAAGGTCTCGAAAAGCGCCGAACCGCTCATTATATGCGTCTCCGGAACCGGAAAAATCAAAAAGCCGCCAAAGCGGCGGCCCTTGTGGCTTATCGTGTTTTTCGGCCGTGAAGTCAACGAAAAGGTCGCGCAAGGTCGCGCGGCAAGCCCCCCAGCATAACGCCGGCTCCTAAGCGACCGGGCAAGTTGGGGAAAACCGAAAAAACCGATTCGTGTTGGCCTTGGGACTCTTGTCACCGAGTCAGCGCATAAGGTAATTGTAGCAGAGAAATAACTAGATTTCGTGCGGCGGACCTAATCACCCGATATATGTGGTGTCTGCCCGGCAGAAGCCGGGTCGGGAATGGATTCCGATTGCCGCACGTTTCAGCAGGAGCGCGGTCTCATGAACTGGACTGACGAGCGAGTCGAACTTCTCAGAAAATTGTGGTCGGAGGGCCTCAGCGCCAGCCAGATCGCCGCACAGCTTGGCGGGGTCAGCCGCAATGCGGTCATCGGCAAAGTGCACCGGCTGAAACTGTCCGGTCGCGGACGCACGACCGCCTCACCGGCACGCCAGAAGAAGACGGTGCAGGGATCGACGATCCAGAAATCGGTGTCCCGGGCAGCAAGCGCCACGCGCCATGCCACCACCTCGATGTCGATCGGTGCGACCGCGCTCAAGGCGCAGTTCGATGCCGAACCGGTGGCGCGCCACTATATCCGCCCGGTCGAGAACGTCGTCGTGCCGATCTCGCGGCATCTGCAACTTGTCGAACTCAACGAGCGCACTTGCAAATGGCCGAACGGCGATCCGCTTTCGGAAGACTTCCATTTCTGCGGCAACGACGCCGCCGAAACCGGCCCCTACTGCAAGTACCACGCCCGCGTGGCGTTCCAGCCGGCATCGGAGCGGCGGCGGAGCAGATAGTTAGGGGAATAGGGGAGTAAGGCAGTACGGCAGTAGGTGAATTGTAGAGAAGCGCGCTCCCGAAGCGATAGCCTACTGCCCTACTGCCCTACTGCCCTACTGCCCTACTGCCCTACTGCCCTACTGCCCTACTGCCCTACTGCCCTACTGCCCTCGCTTCAAAGCCACCCATTCTTGCGAAACCGCCAGTAAAGAAACGTGCAGATCAGGGCAATTGCCGCCAGGACGGCCGGGTAGCCATATTCCATCCTCAGTTCCGGCATGTCGCTGAAATTCATGCCGTAAATGCCGGCGAATGCCGTCGGCACGGCCAAGATTGCGGCCCATGAGGCAAGCTTCTTGGAGATCGCCGTCTCCTGGCTTTGACCGACCAGAAGGCTCGCCTCGAAGGCGAAGGCGAGAACCTCACGCAGGCTGTCGATCTTTTCCTGGACAGTGCGGATGTGGTCGGTGACGTCGCGAAACAGCGGGTGCATGGCTGTGTGGATTTGCGGCAGATCGGCGCTGGTGAGCCGCCGGCAGACCTCCACCAGCGGCAGGGCCGCATTACGCAGGCGCAAGAGATCGCGGCGCAGCATGTAAAGCCGTTCGATATCGGAGCCGGTCATCGGTTTCAGCAGAACCTTGTCCTCGATCGCCTCGACCTCGTTTTCGATCTGCTCAAGCACCGGCATATAGTTGTCGACGATGAAATCGAGAATGGCGTAGAGGACGAAATCCTCGCCCTTGGCAAGGGAATGCGGGCAGCTTTCCCAATGCTGGCGAACGGCGGCGTAGGAGGTCGACGGGCCATGCCTGACGCTGACGATGTAGCCCGCGCCGACGAACAGATGCGTCTCGCCGAAGGTGACGCGGCTGTCGATCAGCTGCGCCGTGCGGGCAACGATGAACAGGGCATCACCATATTGCTCGATCTTCGGTCGCTGGTGCGGATGCTCGGCGTCCTCGATCGCCAGCTCATGCAGATGGAATTGCGCCTGGACGCGCAGCAACAAATTGCGGTCGGGCTCCAGCAGTCCGATCCAGACCACGTGGCCCGGCTTCCCGGCCCATTCGCCGGCTTCCTCGATCGGAATGTCGGCGATGCGCCGCCCAGCCGTATAGACGCCGCAAGCGATTATACCCGACATCGGCGGCGCAGGAGCAAACTCGCGGACATATTCCATCGCAGCCTCCTGAAGGCGGGGCCTTCATCGCGGAACTGAGAAGTCGGCGCGTCGAAAGCTTAGCGCAATTTTCTGTCGGGTGGCGAATCCGAAATTCGCATCAGGGCTGAGAGAACTCACTTCGCTGGTTGGGTTGCGGGAAGAATAATCTTGTCCGTCTTATCGCCCTTCGGACGATCGGCCGGCATCTGGTCGCCGGTGACGATATAGTAGATCGTCTCGGCGATGTTGGTGGCGTGGTCGCCGATGCGCTCGATGTTCTTGGCGCAAAACAGGAGATGTGTGCAGGGCGTGATGTTGCGTGGGTCTTCCATCATGTAGGTCAGCAATTCGCGAAACAGAGAGGTGTACATGGCGTCGATCTGGTCGTCGCGGTCGCGCACGAAACCGATTTTCTCCACCGACCGCGACGCATAGACGTCGAGTACTTCCTTGAGCTGGGTCAGTGCCAGATTGGCCAAAGCCTCGAGGCCGCGGAACAGGCTGTTCGGCTGGCGCCCGTCTGCGACGGCAACCACCCGCTTGGCGACGTTCTTGCCGAGGTCGCCTACCCGTTCGAGGTCAGCCGAGATGCGGATCGCGCCGACGATCTCGCGCAGATCCGTCGCCATCGGCTGGCGTTTGGCGATGATGATGATCGCCTTGTCGTCGATCTCGCGCTGTCCCTCATCCAGAACTAGGTCGTCCCGAATGACTTTCTGGGCAAGCCCCGGATCCGCATTGACCAGCGCCGCGACCGCCTGCTCGACCATGCGCTCGGCATGCCCGCCCATCGCAGCGATGCGCTTCGACAGATATTTCAGCTCCTCGTCATAGGCGCTGACGATATGCACGGACTGCATGGACGAAATGCCTTCCCGGGATCTCGTGGTTGAGTCGTTCCCTCGAATCCCCGCTGATACGCTAGCCGGATGACAGAAAAAAGAAACGGCCCATTATGTGCTAGAGATAGTACTACGTTAGCGAGCCGGCAAATGGACCGTGAACGCCGCACCCTTGCCGATCTCCGACCTGATGGAGAGTCTGGCGTTGTGGCGGGTCAGGATATGCTTGACGATGGACAGGCCAAGGCCGGTGCCCTTCTGGGTTCGGCTGTTCTCGACGTCGACGCGGTAGAAACGCTCGGTGATGCGCGGGATGTGCTCTTCGGGGATGCCGGGGCCGAAATCCCTGATGGTGACGTCGATGCCCGGTTCGGGATCGCTGTCGCTGCGTATGATCGACACCACGACACGTCCGCCCGACTGACCATATTTGCAGGCGTTTTCCAGCAGATTTTCGAAGACCTGGAAAAGCTCGTCCCGATCGCCGGCCACGTCGAGCGGCCCTTCCGCGAAATCACGCTCGATGACGACGCCGTTTTCCTTTGCGAGCGGCCCAAGCGAATCGATGACGCTGTCGATGGCCTGGCGCAGGTCGACCTCGGTTCCCGGCTTGAGATAGGGCTTCATCTCCAGGCGCGACAGCGACAGAAGGTCGTCGATGAGGCGCGCCATGCGGCTGGTCTGGTTCTGCATGATCTGCAGGAACTGCTCGCGCGCCGCGGGGTCGTTGCGGGCCGGCCCGCGCAGCGTCTCGATGAAGCCGGCGATCGAGGCGAGAGGCGTGCGCAGCTCGTGGCTGGCATTGGCAATGAAGTCGGCACGCATTCTGTCGATCCGGCGCGCCTCACTCTGGTCCTTGAACACCAGCACGTAGAGATCCGTGGCATGGCCGACTGAAGACGCGCTCACCCGATAGGCTCGTTCGACCGGCAGCCTTTCTATGTAGTCGACGCTGTCCGAAGCGACGTTGCCCGCCAAGATGCTATCCAGCAAGGCCTGCATTTCCGGCGCGCGGAATTTCAGCGACAGCGACATGCCGGGGGCAATCCCACCGAAGGCGGCAAAGGCAGCGGCGTTGGCGTGGACGATGGCGGCGGAGCGATCGAAAATGATCAGCGGATCGGCAACCGCCGCCGCGAGATATTCGCCGGAAAGTTGTTGCACGCCCGACTCGATGGCCGCGGCATTTTCGGTCGATTGGCGGGCGATGCCGGCCGGCAGCATCGCAGCGGCAACCAGCACGGCGCCAGCCAGCAGCACCACATAGCCAGACATGCCGGCAAAACCATAGACCATCAGAACCGCAACGAGACCGGCCGCCAGCAGCCAGCGGCTGTTCCACAGCCGCATGGCGACGGTTTGCGCCCTGCCTCTCCGCTCTGTGCCGATGTCGGCCATTTGCGCTCCGTCTGCGGCCACTTCAAGAACTTCTTGCTGGACCGGCGCTAGAGCGCAGTGCGTCCAATTGGGCGCACAAAGGACGCTCTACCTCTTTATCTGCTGCATCGTTCTTTCCGAAAATCGATTCCGATTTTCGGGCCGATGCAGTAAGGCTCCCAATAGCACGAGTCCGGAAGCTGGAAAGGTTCGCCTCGATGAAAAACGCCAAGGAAAGCCCCGCCGCACCCTCATCGGGGCCGCTGAAGATCATGATCGACGGCAAGGAGAGGGCGTTCGACATCGAGGCCCCCGCGCTTCCCGACTGGGTCGAGGACCGCAAGCTCACTGCCGGCGGTTACCCTTACGACAAGAAGATGAAGAGCGAGGAGTATGACGAGAGGCTAGAGAAGCTGCAGATCGAGCTGGTCAAGGCGCAGGCGTGGCTGCAGTCGACGGGCAAGCGGGTAATGTCCCTGTTCGAGGGGCGCGACGCTGCCGGCAAGGGCGGCACGATCTTCGTTTTGCGCCAGTATCTGAACCCTCGCACGGCGCGCAACGTGGCGCTGACCAAGCCAACGCCCACCGAGCTTGGACAATGGTACTTCCAGCGCTACGTCGACCACTTGCCGACGTCGGGCGAATTCGTCACCTTCGACCGCTCCTGGTATAACCGCGCCGGCGTTGAACCGGTGATGGGATTCTGCACGCCCGAGCAGCACGAGCAATTTCTGGACGAGGTTCCGCATTTCGAGCGGATGATTCGCAACGAGGGCATACATTTCTTCAAATTCTGGCTGAACATCGGCCGGGAAACGCAGCTCGAGCGATTCCACGACCGCCGCTGGAGCCCGCTGAAGAGCTGGAAGTTTTCGCCAATCGACATCGCCGGCATCAGCAAATGGGACGAATACACCAAAGCGCGCGACCTGATGGTCGAGCGCACGCACAAGGAGTTCGCGCCCTGGATCATTGTGCGGGCGAACGACAAACGGCGCGCGCGGCTGGCCGTCATGCAGCGCATTCTCCTTTCGCTTCCCTATGACGGCCGCGACCTCGACGTCATCGGCAAGGAGGACAAGAAGATCATCGGCGAAGGGCCGACTTTCCTCGAAAAATAAGCTCACCTCATCGATATGCGGCTCTCATGCCGCCAGCCGGGCAATCCGCTGCAGTCGCTTCAGCGTGGTGTCGTCCTGCAGCGCCTGCTGGAAAAGCGAGATCTCCTGATCGATGCGGTCGCAGAGCGCGCCGGTGTCGCCCCTAAGCAGGTCGCGCGTCTGTAGCAGCGCCGCGACAGGCTTCTTGGCGAGTTGCCTGGCTCTTGCCAACGTGGCTTCCTCGACGCTGCCGTCCGTCACGATCTCGCCGACAAGGCCCAGTGCCCTGGCATCTTCGGCGGCGAGCGTGTCGCCCAGGCAGAAGAAGCGGAACGCCCCGGCATAGCCGAGCTTCTGCGGCGCCAGAATGCTGGTCGCCGCGTCCGGCACCAGGCCGAAATCGACGAACGGCACCCGAAACGTGCTCTTGCTCGAGGCGATCACCATGTCGCAGTGGAACAGGATGGTGCAACCGACGCCGACGGCGTCGCCGTCGACACAGGCAAGGACCGGTTTCGGAAACGTCGCCAGCGTGCGGAACATATCGGTGACGGCGGCGATCAGTCGCCGATGTTTGGTGGCGTCGAGAAATTCGGAGAAATCGGCACCGAGGCAGAAGCACCCGGCCAAGCCGCGCAGGACCACTACGCGGACGTCGTCGTCGACAGCGGCTTCGTGGAATGTCCTGGCCAGGCTTTCATAGGCCCGCCTGTCCAGCACCGGGCGGCCGTCACCCGACGATACCGTGACGATCAGCGTGTGATTGCGGAATTCTGCTTTTGAGTGAACGTTCATGGCCTCTCTCCAATCTCACGAGGCGCGTCTCTGTCCGAGCATGTCCGGGTACCCTCTGGCCAGCACCGGCGCAAAGTGGTTGCGGCGCGAACGCACCACGTCGAGCGTGTGCTCGTTGAAGGTGAGCAGTGTGGCAACCACCTGCTGGTTGCCATAGGTACGCTGGTAACCGAGCGGCGTTGCCAGGAAATGCAGCTGCAGCGCGCGAAGCACCCACATCGGCTCGAATTCGATGATCACCTGGTTGACGTTGCGCCTCAGACCCCACTCGACGAAGCCGGCGATCAGCTCGGTGCCGACCGTCGACACGCCGCGCCGACCGTCGCGGAATCCCGGCGCAACCGCATAGCGGGTCAGTTCATAGACATTCGGGCCCGACGGTGGGGTTCCCTCATAAAGGTCCGCCAGCACATCGGTTAGAAGATGGGCCCGGGTTGTCGGTAACATCCGCTGATAACCGGCGAGCTCGCCATTGCGGATGACGATCTGGTGCACTGCCTCGTCGTGGTCGAATTGATCGATCTCGAGGCCATCAGGGCGCTGCAGATCGGTCCATCCCATCTCTTCGACGAAAACTCTGTAACGCAAACGATGAACTGCCTCCCAGAGGTCGGGCCGTTCCATCAATTCCTGGGTTGTGAGGGAAAAAAGCATTTGCCGTCTCCTAGTTTCAATAGGAAGATACGGCCGTGCTTTCCCAAAAAAATTACGCGATCACGCAAGCAAGAATTTCTAGGCCGGCGCGGCCGACCTAGTTAATATAGCCGCGCCTTATCGCTTCCGCGACGGCCTGGACCCGGTTGACGGCACCGAGTTTGCTTTTGGCGTTAAGAAGGTGTTTCTCTGACGTGTGTTCCGAAATGCCGAGAATTTGTGAAATCTCCCATTCGGACTTGCCAACAGCAGCCCATTGCAGGCATTCGCGCTCACGCGGCGTTAATTCGACATGATCGATGGTTTTGCCCGCCATAGTGTGGAGCTGCATTGCGCGGCCAATCGCATAAGTCGAGACCAGCGACACCAACCCGAACTCGGCACTCGACAATTCGACAGCCTCGCCGCCTAGCGACACCATGACGATCTGGCCATCGAGCGTGATTAGCGGGAAGGCCAACCCGTCGCGCAGCTTGAATTCGCCGGCATCGCCCATCACCTCGCCGCCGCTCTTGCCGATGCGGATGCCCTGAGATGCTTCCCGCCACTGGAATGGCGCTTGAAGCTGCTTCATGTGGCTGACGACGGGGTCGTGATCGACGTAGTTGCGCGCGACGTAGCGCTCAAGCCATTCAGCCGGCCAGTCGCAGAGCAGCACATGGTCCTTTTGCTGGTTTCTCGGCGTGCCAGGTTGCGGAACCGTCCCGGCCATCAGCGCGGTCAGCCCGAACCCGCTTGTTACCCCCAGCAGCTTTTCGCAGACGGCGGCGGCTGTGCCGGCGTGCTGCAACTGATCTATCAACTCCAGCGTACGATCGAAATGACCCATCGCAACATCTACCCCATGTTGCCTTCCGCTCTTGACGCCAATGGCAGTGATCAACCCGCACCACGCCATCAACCCCGGACTGCAAAGCTGCCTCCCCTGTGCGTCCTACTGCTCCTCTTCAGCCGGTATCACGCAGTCACTTGCAAACTCACTAAACAATATCCCTAAATTGCAATGATGAAACCAAAAACCGTCGTACCTGTGTTTTTTTCGTACAAAAACCTGTTATTTCGTACGAAAGCCGGGGCAAGACCGGACGGAGTCGTCGCGTGGCGTTTCGGCGCATATCCATTTCATTGATCTCGATATTGATCGGAGCGCAATCGCTTGCGGTTGCTGCGCTCGCCGCGGAGCCGCAGGTGCCGGTGTTCTGGGACGCCAAGGAGCGGCTGCCAAAGCCGGACCTTTCAATGCTGCCGCGGCTGCGATTCCTGACCACCACGGATTTCCCGCCGTTCAATTTCCTCGATGGGGCAGGCCGGCTGTCGGGCTTCCATGTCGACCTGGCGCGCGCCATCTGCGCCGAGCTCGGCATTGCCGAAAAATGCCAGATCCAGGCGCTGCCCTGGGCCGAGCTCGAAGGTGCGCTCGGGAAAGGCGAGGGCGAAGCGATCATTGCCGGCATCGCCGCGACGCCGGAGTCGCGGTCGAAATACGCATTTTCACGCTCCTACCTGCAATTTCCGGCACGCTTCATCATGCTGAAGACACAGGCGCTGACCGAACCAATGTTCGACAAGCTGCGCAGCAAGCGTGTCGGCGTGATCGCCGGCTCCGCGCACGAGCGGATGCTGCGCGATTATTTCGGCGACGTCCAAATCGTCCCGTTCGCAAAGCCGGAGGAGCTTTATGGCGAGCTGAAAGCCGGCAAGATCGACGCCGCCTTCGGCGACGGCATGCGTTTCGCCTTCTGGCTCGGCGGTTCGGATGCAGCGGGCTGCTGCCGCTTTGCCGGCGGCCCCTATCTGGCGCCCGAATATCTCGGCTCAGGCATGGCAATCGCCACCAGGGCCGACGATCCGGCACTGGCCGCCGCTTTCGACTACGCGCTGCAGGAAATCTCGGTGAAAGGCACGTTCGCCGAGTTCTATCTGCGCTATTTTCCCGTCAGTTTTTTCTGAGCTTGGCCGCCGGCTCAGGTCAGCGTGCGAAGGCGGGCCTTGGCGGCTCGCGCAATGGCGGCGACCGTCAGCGCATCGAGGTCGAGTTCCCGGCGGACGAGCTGCAGGACGCGCACCTCCTCCAGGCGCATTTCGAGATCGACAGCTGCGACCTCGAAGGCGGCGGCATAGGCGGTGTCACGCAGGCGTTCGGGCAGCGCCTCGGCGACGCGCGCCAGGACGCCCTCCAGCCCATCCTTTTCATGCAGCATTTTCTGGCAGGCCTGGGCGACCTCGACCAGCCGCTCCTGGTTGAAATCCTCAAACACCGGCCAGGATCGAACGACGTCGCCGATCCGCGCCAGTTCGACGTCGGTCATGTCGCGGTCTGACGCCGAGGTGATGACCATCAGGTAGATCATGGCTTCGTGTGGCGACAATGGCATTTACAACTCCTTGAGATGGTCCCGAAGTTAGGAACGAGGGACCGGCGCCGCAAGGAAAAACAGCCGCGATCGTTGGCGCTCCGATCACGCCTTGGAAGTTGATCCATCCTGACTATCGGGACGGGGGCTTCTTGCCTGATCACGGTCCTGCCCGAAAACCGGGTTCCACTTTTCGGGATCATGGTCTAGAGCATGCGGCTGCCGGCATGGATGCTGGCAAAGTTGCAGGAATAGCATCATGGCCGAACAACAGCCGATCGATCTCAGCCCGGAAGTCCTCGCCGCCGCCGCCGAAAGCAAGGCGTGGCCATTCGAGGAAGCGAAAAAGATCGTCGCCCGCTACGCGAGCAGCGGCTACCCGGAAACGGTGCTGTTCGAGACCGGCTACGGCCCGTCCGGCCTGCCGCACATCGGCACGTTCGGCGAGGTGGCGCGCACATCTATGGTGCGCCACGCCTTCCGCGTACTGACTGAAGACAAGGTCAAGACGCGGCTGCTGTGCTTCTCCGACGACATGGACGGATTGCGCAAGGTGCCGGACAATGTGCCTAACAAGGACATGCTGCGCGCCTATCTCGGCAAGCCGCTGACCAGGATACCGGACCCGTTCTCCAATGAGTATCCGTCCTTCGGCGCCGCCAATAACGCACGGCTGCGCACTTTCCTCGACCGTTTCGGCTTCGATTACGAATTCGCTTCCTCGACCGACTATTATACTTCCGGCCGCTTCGACGCGACGCTGCTCAAGATGCTCGAGCGCTTCGATAAGGTGATGGCAATTATGCTGCCGTCGCTGCGCGAGGAGCGGGCGCTGAGCTATTCGCCCTTCCTGCCGATCCATCCCAAGACCGGCATCGTCATGCAAGTCGCGATCGACGAGCGCAAGCTCGACGCCGGCACCATCGTGTGGCGCGACCCGGACACCGGCGAGCGCTTCGAGACGCCGGTGACCGGCGGTCATGCCAAGCTGCAATGGAAGCCAGATTGGGCGATGCGCTGGGCAGCACTCGGCGTCGATTACGAGATGTCCGGCAAGGATCTGATCGATTCCGTCAAGCTCGCCGGGCAGATTTGCCGCGCGCTCGATGCTCCGGCACCCGAGGGCTTCAATTATGAGCTGTTCCTCGATGAGAACGGCCAGAAGATCTCGAAGTCGAAGGGCAATGGGCTGACCATCGACGAGTGGCTGACTTACGCGCCGACCGAGAGCCTTAGCCTTTATATGTTCCAGCGCCCGCGAACCGCGAAGAAGCTTTATTTCGACGTCATCCCGAAGGCGGTAGACGAATATTACACGTTCCTCTCTGCCTATCAGAGGCAGGACTGGAAGGAGCGGCTGGGCAATCCGGTCTGGCACATGCATGACGGCAATCCCCCGGCAGTCGACCTGCCGGTTCCGTTCTCGCTGCTGCTCAACCTGGTCAGCGCCTCGAATGCGCAGAACAGGGACGTGCTGTGGGGTTTCATTTCGCGCCACGCGCCGGGTGTGACGCCGACAACCCATCCCGAGCTCGACCGGCTGGCCGAATATGCCATCCGCTATTTCGACGATTTCGTGAAGCCGGCGAAAGTGTACCGTGCTGCCGACGCGGTCGAGCGCGAGGCGCTGACCAAGCTTTCGGAAGCGCTCGCCGCGCTGCCGGCTGATGCCGACAGCGAGGCAATCCAGAACGCTGCCCTCAATGTTGCGCGCAAGATCGAGCGCTACCAGGACCATTCCAAGCAGAGCCCGGAGGGCGGACCCGGTGTCTCCGTCGCCTTCTTCCAGATGATCTATCGGGTGCTGATAGGTCAGGAACGCGGACCGCGCTTCGGCTCCTTCGCCGCGCTCTACGGCATCGCCGAAACGCGCGAGCTCATTCAGCGGGCGCTGGCTGGTCAACTGGCGGCATGAGGACGCCGTCTTGCTCCTCCAGGATCGAGCTAGGCGCTACAGGCGCGGATCGCGACGCAGCAGCCGGGAGCGGCGGCAGGCCTGAAACGCTCGGCGCCGGCCCGAAGACGCCTTTTTTTGCTGCACGCGCCTTCTCGCCGGCTTCTGCGTAAGGGCCGCCCTTGGCGGCGCGCGCCCAGCCATTTTCGACCAGCCATTGGCCGATATCCTGATTGCCGATCCGGCACTCGGCGGCGATCAGATCACGACCGCCTTCGGGCGGCACGGCACAGACCACCGCACGACTGCGGAGAAAGGCGCGGAAGGCCGTTCGCGCCCGAATGCCGCAATTCCAGGACTCGCCGCCGTCGGTGCAAGTCTCCTCCTGCTTGACGATGTCGATACCGGAAACCGCAATCGAATAGCCCTTTGCTTCGATGACCCCGGCGGCCGACGCGACGGGCTGGAATAGTTTCGTGCCTTTCCAGTCGTCAGGCATTTTCGTTTTTGGCGGCTTGGGCGGTCCGGCCAATGCCAGATCGCTCAACGGGGCGCGCGGCTCTATCCGTTCAAGCTCGTTGGAACCGGGCTGCGGCGGCACCACGATGTCTGGATCGATTGCCCTCGAATGCGCCGCCTGCTTGGCTGGCACTGGTTTCGGGATGGCCGACGTAGCCGGCGCGGCGGGCTGAGTTTCGGCGCCGACCTGGATTTGCTCCCAGGGGCCGCCGCTTTCGCTCTGGACGGCGCGGCCGCCGGCGACAATTGCCGTGGCCATCGCCGGGATCGCCAGAACAGCCAAGGCAAGGTGAGGCAGACGCACCGGCCCCGCGCCTACTGGCTTGCCCAGACAATCCGCGCCACCCATTCGACATCGCGCATGGGGATGTCGCGGTCCGGGTGATCGGGATTGAGGGAGACCAGCGCGATCGACCTCGGTGTCTGGCGGTCGAGCACCTTGGCCATCACCTCGCCGGCATTGGTCTTGACGACGACGCGATCACCCTTTCGTATGGTAGCCCCCGGCTCGACGATCAGGACATCGCCATTGCGATAGAGCGGCAGCATGGAATCGCCCTGGACCTTCAAGGCATAGGAGGTCTCGGTTGCCCGTGCCGGAAGCTCGATCAGGTCCCATCCCTGCCCCGCTGGAAACCCGGCGTCGTCGAAGAAGCCACCGGCGCCCGCCTGGGCGAAGCCGAGCAGCGGCACCGACGATCTCTGCACGGATAGTGCGCCGGAATTACCCCGACCCTCGACCAGCCCCGCAAATTCGTCCAGCGAGGCGCCGGTCGCCTCAATGATCTTGGCCAGCGATTCGGTCGACGGCCAGCGCGGCCGTCCATCTGAGGACAGCCGCTTCGATTTGTTGAAGGCGGTCGAGTCGAGGCCTGCGCGCCTGGCCAGTCCGGAGGCCGAAAGCGAATAACGCTCGGCGAGAGCGTCGATGGCGGCCCAAACGCGGTCGTGCGAGAGCACCTTGCTCTCCTTCGAAACAGGAAAAAATACCTTCTCTGTTCTACCCCTTGGCCGCCATCTTGTCCACCGCCGAAGACGGCGTCAGGCCGCCTCCTTGGCCTCGTCCCTGGTATAGGGATCGAAGCGCTCGTAGAAGGTCTCGCCCTTCTCGGCCATATCAAGCAGCAGCTTCGGCGCCTTGAACTCGGTGCCGTATTTCTTCTGCAGGCGCTTGGCGATTTTGACGAATTTCTTAGCGCCGATGCCGTCGATGTAGGACAGTGCACCGCCTGTATAGGGCGCGAAGCCGAAGGCCAGGATCGAGCCGACATCGGCCTCGCGTGGGTCGGTAACGATGCCCTCTTCCATCACCCGTACCGCCTCAAGCGCGATGGTGACCAGCAGCCGCTGCTTCAGTTCCTCATAATCAACCTGCTCCGGCGCCAGCTGCGGGTAGAGATCCCTGAGACCTGGCCACAGCTTCTTCTTGGCCGGTTTTGCCGGATAGTCATAGAAGCCCTTGCTGTTCTTGCGGCCCAAGCGACCATGCGTGTCGACCATCGTGTTGATCAGCGCCATCTGCTTCGGATCGACCGCCTTGTCGCCGAGATCGCGCATGGTCTGCTTCATGATCTTCTGGGCAAGGTCGATCGCGGTCTCGTCGGTCAATGCCAGAGGACCGACCGGCATGCCGGCGGCTTTCGCCGCATTCTCGATCATCGGCGCCGGAACGCCTTCGATCAGCATCTTGTAGGCTTCCGACATGTAGCGCAGTACGCAGCGATTGACGTAAAAACCGCGCGTATCGTTGACGACGATCGGCGTCTTCTTGATGGCGCGGACGAAGTCGATCGCGGTGGCCAGCGCCTTGTCGCCGGTCTTCTTGCCGAGGATGATCTCGACCAGCATCATCTTGTCGACCGGCGAGAAGAAATGAATGCCGATGAAATTCTTCGGGCGCGCCGAATTCCTGGCCAGCGATGTGATTGGGATGGTCGACGTGTTCGACGCGAAGATCGCCGACGGCTTCAGCACCGCCTCGGCCTGTTCGGTGGCATCCTTCTTAACGGCCGAATCCTCGAACACCGCCTCGATCACAAGATCACAGCCGGCAAGATCGGCGTAATCGGCCGTCGGCGTGATCAGCGACAGCAATCTTTCCTTGTCCTCTGGCTTGGCGCGGCCCTTCCTGACCTGATCCGAGATCAGGTTGTCGGAATGCGCTTTGCCCTTGGCGGCGGACTCTATGTCGCGGTCGAGCAGCACCACCGGAATGCCGGCCTTGGCCGTCACATAGGCGATGCCGGTGCCCATGAAGCCGGCACCGAGCACGCCGATCTTCTTGAACTTCGTTTCCGGCACACCGGCCGGGCGGCGCGCGCCCTTGTTCAGTTCCTGCAGCGACACGAACAGCGAACGGATCATCGCTGCCGCTTCCCTGGTCTGCATGATCTCGGTGAAATAGCGTTGCTCGATCCGCAAGGCGGTGTCGAACGGCACCAACAGGCCCTCATAGACGCATTTCAGGATGGCGGCAGCGGCGGGATAATTGCCATAGGTCTCGCGGCGCAGAATGGCGATGGCCGGGGGCCACAGATTGGCACCGGCCACCGAATAGATCGGGGCGCCGGGCAGCTTGAAGCCCTTTTCATCCCATGGCGCCACCGGTTTCAAGCCGTTCCTGATCATCGCCTTGGCGGTTTCGACCAGCTTGTCCGGCTCGGCAATCTCATGGATCAGGCCCATCGACTTGGCCTTCTGAGGCGACAGCGTCTGGCCGGACGTCAGCATTTGCAGCGCCTGCTGCTGGTCGGTCAGCCGCGGCACGCGCTGGGTGCCGCCGGCGCCCGGAAAAATGCCGATCTTCACTTCGGGAAGCGCCATCCTCACTTTGTCTGAATCGGCCGCGACACGGCCATGGCAGGCGAGCGACAATTCGAGCGCGCCACCCATGCATGTGCCGTTGATCGCCGAAACCCATGGCTTTCCCGAAGTTTCCAGCTTGCGGAATAGGCCGTTCATGGTGCCCGCATTGTCGAACAGGGCCTTGGTCGCCTTCTCCGGGTCCTTCGCCTTGTCGGCGGCGAGGGTCGCCAGCATCTTCTGCAGCATGGTGATGTCGGCGCCGCCCGAGAACGTATCCTTGCCGGAGGTGATCACCGCGCCCTTTATCGCTGCATCGCTCGCCACTTTGTCGACGATGGTATTCAGTTCGAGCATCACCTCCTCGGTGAAGACGTTCATCGAACGGTCCGGCATGTCCCAGGTGACCAGCGCAATGCCGTCGGCGTCGATGTCGAGGGTGAAATTGGTGTAGCTCATCATCTCTCTCCGTCAGACGCGTTCGATGATCGTTGCAGTGCCCATGCCGGCGCCGATGCAAAGCGTCACCAGCGCGGTGTTGAGGTCGCGGCGTTCCAATTCGTCCAGCACCGTACCGAAAATCATCGCACCGGTGGCGCCGAGCGGATGGCCCATGGCGATGGCCCCACCATTGACGTTGATCCGGTCATGCGGAATGTCGAAAGCCTGCATGTAGCGCAGCACCACCGAAGCGAAGGCCTCGTTGAGCTCGAACAGGTCGATGTCCGACAGCTTCATCTTCGCCCGCTTCAACAGCTTCTCGGTGACGTCGACGGGGCCGGTCAGCATCAGCACCGGTTCGGAGCCGATGTTGGCGAACGCACGGATGCGTGCGCGCGGCTTGAGGCCGAGCGTCTTTCCCGCCTTTTTCGAGCCGAGCAGCACGGCCGCCGCGCCATCGACGATGCCGGAGGAATTGCCGGCATGGTGGACGTGGTTGACCTGTTCCACCTCGGGATGCTTCTGCACGGCGACGGCGTCGAAGCCGCCCATTTCGCCGGGCATGACGAAGGACGGGTTGAGCGCGGCAAGCGACTGCATGTCGGTCGAGGGCCGCATATGTTCATCATGGTCGAGGATGGTCAGGCCGTTCTGGTCCTTGACCGAGATCACCGAATTCTTGAAGCGGCCCTCGCCCCACGCCTTGGCGGCACGCTTCTGGCTTTCGACTGCGTAGGCATCGACGTCGTCGCGCGAAAAGCCGTATTTGGTGGCGATCAGGTCGGCCGAGATTCCTTGCGGCACGAACCAGCCGGGTAGGCCGACCGATGGGTCCATGAACCAGGCGCCGCCGGAGGCGCCCATGCCGACGCGCGACATCGATTCGACGCCACCGGCGATGACGACCTCGTCGGCGCCCTGCGCGATCTTGGCGGCGCCGAAATTGATGGCGTCGAGGCCCGAGGCGCAGAAACGCGATATCTGCATGCCAGGCGCCTTGGTGTCGTAGCCGGCCTCGAAAGCGGCGGCACGTGGAATGACCGCACCCGCCTCGCCAACCGGATCGACACAACCGAAGATGATGTCGTCGACGGTGCCGGTGTCCAGCCCGTTGCGGTCGCGGATGGCCTCGAGCACCTTGGCGCCGAGCCGCACCGCCGGCACTTCGTGCAGCGAGCCATCCTTCTTGCCCCTGCCGCGCGGCGTGCGCACGGCATCATAGACATAAGCTTCGGCCATTTTCCTGCTCCTTGGGTTTGCCGAAAAGTCGCTCAGAGCGAGCGCCCGATCAGCAATTTCATGATCTCGTTGGTGCCGCCGTAGATGCGCTGGACGCGGGCGTCGCGGAACATGCGCGCAATCGGATATTCATTCATGTAGCCATAGCCGCCATGCAATTGAAGGCATTCGTCGACGACTTTTCCTTGCAGGTCCGACAGCCAGTATTTGGCCATAGACGCGGTCACCGGGTCGAGGCCGCCGTTAATGTGGCGGGCAACGCAGTCATTATAGAAGACGCGGCCGATGGTCGCCTCGGTCTTCAATTCGGCAAGTTTGAACTGGGTGTTCTGGAATTCGATGATGGGCTTGCCGAAGGCCTTGCGCTCCTTGACGTAGTCGATGGTAAGCGCCAGCGCCCGCTCGATCATGGCGATAGCAGTGGTGCCGATCTGCAGCCGCTCCTGCGGTAATTGCTGCATCAACTGGACGAAGCCCTGGCCTTCCTCGTTGCCGAGCAGGTTCGAGGTCGGCACACGCACGTCGTTGAAGAACAGTTCCGACGTGTCGTTGGCCTTGAGGCCGATCTTGTCGAGGTTGCGGCCGCGCTCGAAACCTTCCACCTCGTCAGTCTCGACGACGATCAGCGAGATGCCCTTGGCGCCCTTCTCAGGATCGGTCTTGGCAACGACGATGATGAAATTGGCGAGCTGGCCGTTGGTGATAAAGGTCTTCGAGCCGTTGAGCTTGTACTGGTTGCCGTCCTTTTCGGCGCGCGTCTTGACGCTCTGAAGGTCGGAGCCCGCACCCGGCTCGGTCATGGCGATGGCGCCGATCAGCTCGCCGGTCGCCAGCCTCGGCAGCCATTTCTTCTTCTGCTCGTCCGAGCCGTAATGGAGGATGTAGGGGGCAACGATCGAATTGTGCAGGCCAATGCCGAACCCGTCGACGCCGACATGGCCGATCGCCTCGATAATGGCGCTCTCATGCGCGAAGGTGCCGCCCGATCCGCCATATTCCTCCGGCATCGAGGCGCACAGCAGGCCGGCAGCACCCGCCTTCAGCCAGCTCTCGCGGTCGACCATTTCGTTCTTCTCGAACTCGTCGTAACGCGGCGCGATCTCTTCCGACATGAAGCGGTGCGCCATGTCGTAAAGCATGCCGACCTCGTCCGCCGCCCAGGCGGGCTTGGGAAGGCCAAGGATTTCGGCGGGGTGGGTCATGGTTTCTCCCTCGCGCCGACGTTCCCCTCCCCCTCGAGGGGAGGGTGGCCGCGAAGCGGCCGGGTGGGGTCGCCGATGACTTGCTCGACCTTATCTTTTACAACCTGCGCCATGTGCCACGGCATTGCGATCATTTTCCTCCAAGGCATGCACCAGAATGGAGGTCGGCGCACTGCACGCAGGACCCCTCCCGGCCCTTCGGGCCACCCTCCCCTCGAGGGGAGGGGAACGCCGAAGCTAGAACGCTTCCGCCGGCAGTGCCATCAATGTGTCGGCACCGCTGGAGATGCGGGCAAGATGCGCCGACGTCTCCGGCATGATCCGCTCTATGAAGAAGCGCGCCGTCACCAGCTTGTTGTCGTAGAAAGACGAAGCGCCGTCAGCGCCATCAGCCAATTTCGCTGCGGCCACCCTGGCCATCCGGGCCCACATATAGCCCAGCGCCACCAGGCCGAAGAGATGCATGTAGTCGGTCGAGGCGGCACCGGCATTGTCGGGCTTGGCCATGCCGTTCTGCACCAGCCACATCGTCGCCGCCTGCAGATCGTTGAGGCCCTTTTTCAGCGCCTTGGTGAAGGGCGCCATCGTCTCGTCGGTGCGGTTCTCCTCGCAGAACTCTCCGACTTCCCTAAAGAAGGCCTGGACCGCGCGGCCGCCATTCAAGGCCAGCTTGCGGCCGACGAGATCGAGCGCCTGGATGCCGTTGGCACCCTCATAGATCATGGCGATGCGCGCATCGCGGACGAACTGGCTCATGCCGTGCTCTTCTATATAGCCGTGGCCGCCGAAGACCTGCTGCGCCATTACCGCATGATCGAACCCCTTGTCGGTGAGCACGCCTTTGACCACCGGCGTCATCAGGCCGGTGTAGTCGTCTGCGACCTGGCGATCTTTGTCGTCTCCGGAGCGGTGAGCGATGTCGGACTTGATCGCCGTCCACAGCGCCAGCGCGCGGCCGGCCTCGTTGAAAGCCTTCATGGTCATCAGGCTGCGGCGGATGTCCGGATGGACGATGATCGGATCGGCCTTCCTGTCCGGCGCCTTCGGCCCTGACAGCGAGCGGCCCTGCAGACGATCCTTGGCGTAGGAAACCGCATTCTGATAGGCGACCTCCGATAGCGAGAGGCCCTGCAGGCCGACGCCAAGCCGCGCCTCATTCATCATGGTGAACATTGCTTTCAGCCCGCCATTGGCCTCGCCGAGCAGCGTGCCTTCAGCGTCGTCGTAATTCATGACGCAGGTCGAGTTGCCATGGATACCCATCTTCTGCTCGATCGAGCCACAGGAGACGGTGTTCTTCTCGTCCGGATTGCCTGAGGCATCGAGCTTGAGCTTCGGCACGATGAACAGCGAGATGCCCTTCACGCCATCCGGCGCGCCCTCGATACGGGCCAGCACAAGGTGGACGATATTGTCCGACATGTCATGCTCGCCGGCAGAGATGAAGATCTTCTGACCGGAGATCCTGTAGGTGCCGTCGCCATTTGGGACGGCCTTGGTGCGCAGCAAGCCAAGATCGGTTCCGCAGTGTGGCTCGGTCAGGTTCATGGTGCCGGTCCAGGCGCCCTCGACCAGCTTCGGCAACCATGTTGCCTTCTGCTCTTTGGTGCCATGGGTGATGATCGCAGCGATCGCGCCTTGCGTCAGGCCGGCATACATCATCAGCGACATATTGGCCGACACCATGTATTCGGCAACCGCAGTGTGCACCGCGTAGGGCAAGCCTTGCCCGCCAAACTCGACAGGTGCCGCGAGCCCCATCCAGCCGCCTTCGCGATACTGGTCGAAAGCTTCCTTGAAGCCTTTCGGCGTCGTTACCGAACCGTCGTCATGGCGCATGCAGCCTTCCACGTCGCCAATGCGGTTCAGCGGCTGCATCACGTTTTCGGCGAGCTTCGCGCCCTCGGCAAGGATGGCCTCGAGCACATCCGGTGTGGCGTCGGAAAATCCGGGAAGATTGGAATAACGCTGATATCCCAGCACTTCGTTCAGCACGAACAGCGTGTCCCGGACCGGCGCTCTGTAGATCGGCATGCGTTTCCTCCACCATGCGGTCTTGGCCCCGAAATCAGCCCCAGCATATGAGGATGGCAGACGGACCAACGTTGTGGTCGAGATAACAAATATTGACGTTTGCGTAAACGTCAATTCTGTGCTGAGGCAAATTTTCTCCCGCGCGCCAGGACGACAAACGACAAAGCACGGCAAACGACGAAGAACCGCGCAGCGAAAGCCGCGCGGCTCCTATTCGTCACAAATCGAAAGCTTAGTTTAGCTCGCCACACTGGCCTGCGGGGTCGAGCGCTCGATCAGCATTTGCCGGACGGTCGACATCGAAGCACTCAGTTCGCTGATGGCATCGTCGATCAGCGCCCGCTGCTTCTGCAGGCGGGCAAGCTGCTTCTCCGACTTGTCGAGCGCCAGCCGCAATTGCTTGGTGTTGGAGCCGTTCGGATCGTAGAGGTCCATCATCTGCTTGACGTCACGCAGCGAGAACCCGACCTTGCGGCCAAGCAGGATCAGCTTCAGCCGGGCCCTGTCGCGGCGTGTATAAAGACGGGTCGAGCCGTCGCGCTGCGGGTTGAGCAGACCCTTGTCCTCATAGAAGCGCAGCGTACGCAGCGTCACTCCGTATTTCTTGGCCATTTCGCCGATGCGGACAAGCTCTTCACCGGCTTCGCTCGACATATCGTTGGTGTTGGCCGCGGCTTGGCCGGGCGAAATAAGTTTCATGGTCACTGGCTTTCCCCGTCTGGTGGCGTCGCGGTCGCGGACCTTGCGTCGCCTGAGTGAAAGCGGGGGCGTGCTTCCACTCGTGGTTTCAACAAACAAATCGCAAACGGCGTAATCCGCTCATTTACGTTTACGTCAATTCTATATCGATAGCCGCCTCAGCACGCAAGAGTGTTCTGGTCTTGCAACTTTATGCCGCAGCACCAGCGGACAACCTAAAAGGTCGTTGCCGATTTCGGGAGCGATCATGCGGCTGATCAAAATTCTACAACGTCTTTTGCGCGTCCAAAAAAAGACACCCGGCGCCGTCGGCAGCCAGCCGACAAAGTTGCAACTTCTTAAGCTTGGTTAACGCGTTGTTTACCACGTTGGGGCGAAATGTGCGCATGTCGGTTACCCGTGTCTATCCTGTACTGAATTTTTCACGGTTTTTCGGAGCGCGGATGAGACCGGGAAGCTCGTCTTCCACTGCAACAAGCCAAGCAGTCGCCTTCGTCCCGGCAGGACTTTGGGAACCTGGTGAAAGCCAGCAATTCTGAAACGGGCGCATTGATGAACAGCAAGCGGTCCTACCTCGATACACTCAACGCCGGCAGGCAACGCCGGCCGCACACGACGCTTGAAGAGCTCAACCGCTCCCTGGAAACTCTGGAGCAGCGGCTGGAGCGGACGCGCGAGGAGACGGCAAGCCACGCCGATCCGCGCCGACCAGCGGCAGAACCACGCTATCCCAGCGCCCAACCCTATGGCCAGCAGCGCCGGTATGAGGATCCACGCGCGCAGCGGCCGAAAGGTCCAGCAGCGGCTTTCGACCAGAATTACCAGGCGATCGCCCGCGATATCGACCGGGTGCGGGGCCAGGAGGACGGCGTCGCCCTAGCCGGCAAGATCGCCGGCGAATTGCGCGGCCTGCGCGAAGAGTTGCGCCAGCAGATGACCTCCGGCCTGCAACGCGAGTTCGAGGTACTGCGCAAGAATATTGAGCGAGCCTTCCAGTCAAATGGCGGCGGCAAAGGCAGCGCCGAACTCAGCGTCGAATTCGAGCGGCTTTCCGGCGCCATCCAGACACTGGCCGAAAAAAGCGACGACAGAAGCGTCAATATGCTGCGGCTCGAGCTTGAGCAGGTCAAAGCCGCGCTCGATACGCTGGCGCGCGAGGAGAGCGTGCAGGCGGTCGGACGCCGCTGGGACGATTTCGACCGCCGCTGGAACGCTTTCGAGGATCGCGTCGAGGCCGATCAGCGCAAGCGTTCCGATGCACCCGGCCTGTCGGCGCTAACGGAGCGGCTCGAACAGATCAGCAATGCCGTCAGCAATCTGCCGGAATCGCTGTCGCTGCGCTCGCTCGAGGAAAAGGTCCGCACGCTTGCCGGAGCGGTCGACCATTTCGCCCGCCAGCAGGACAATCGCGGCGGCGACACATTCAGTCAGATCGACGAGCGGCTCGACGAGATTTCCCGCGCGATCGTCGCCTCGACGGTTGCCGCGCAAGCCAATTCGTTCGACCCCGAGCCCTTCGAACGCATCGAGAAGCGGATCGATTCACTGGCCCAGCAAATCGAAGAAGTGTCGCAGGATCGTCCGGGTCGGGAGGTCATCGACCGTCTCAACACATTGTCGAGCCGCGTGGATGAACTGGCCGGCCGAGCCAATCTGCCGGAACAGGCGATGGAGCGCCTTGCCAGGCAAGTCGCGCTTATTGCCGACAAGATCGACCACGCACCTGCCATGCCCGACGCCGACTACATCTTCCAGGGGCTCGAGCAGCGCTTCGACGTGCTGTCCAGCATGATGGAACGTCGCCAGGGCGACGCAATCGAACAAGGCAACATGCTGTTTCGCGACCTTGAGCGCCGGTTGGACGAGGTCGCCGACAGGCTGGACCAGCGCATGCCGCAGGTCGATAGCGCCGGCATCATGGATGCCATCGACGCCCGCTTCACCGCGCTGGCCAAGCGGATTGAGACGCGCGTTCCAGATCCCGCCAACGAGGCGGCGATCCGTGGCCTGGAGAGCCGGCTCGAAGACATCTCAAGCCGGCTGGATTCGTCCGCGGCACAGGTCGCCAGCATCGACCCGGCGTTGATCCGCAGCCTTGAAGCGCAGGTCGCCGGCCTGACGGCGCATCTTTCCAAGCCTGGCACGCCGCTGCCGGAATTCGACGACATCAGCCCGCGTCTCAACGAAATCGAGAAGTCGCTGGCCGGAACCCGCGATTCCATCCTCGGCGCGGCGCGCGAGGCGGCTGAGAGCGCCGTCCGCTCACTGGCCGGATCAAGCGCCAACACGGCGGCCGTTACCGGCCTCGCCCAGGACCTGAAGACGCTCGAGGCACTGACGCGGCGTTCGGACGAGCGCAATTCGAGAACGTTCGAGGCTATCCACGATACGCTGCTCAAGATCGTTGACAGGCTTGGTTCATTGGAGACGGGTGAACCGGCAAGCGCTGAGTTGAGCAAGCGTTTCGGCCGGCCATCCAAGATCTCGGTACAGGACGCACCGTCGATGGACCTCGACCAGCCGCTGCCGTTGACAGGCAGCATGGCCGATCTCGACGGCCGCGCCGCGGCGCTCGTCCGCGACGAGCCAGGTCCGCGTACGCCAGCCGAGGCCGCCGCCGCAGCAGCCCTGGCGGCTCTCGGTTCAGACACGACGCGTGAAAAATCCGAGCAAGGCGGCGGCAGGAAATCGATGTTAGGCGGGCTGGCGCGCGCCTTGAAGGGCAAGAAGGACGCCGAGATGCCGCCGCTTGCAGGCTCGGCGCAGAGCGCCGAGATACCGAGCGTCGATCTCGACGAGCCCCTCGACCCCAAGCTCGCCAACCGGCCACTGGAACCCGGCTCCGGCGCACCCGACCTCAGCGCCATCATGAAGCGCGTGCGCGACGAGCGCGGGCAGCCGACCCGGGAAGGCGGCGCTGAGGCGGCAAAATCGGACTTCATTGCGGCAGCCAGACGGGCTGCGCAAGCGGCGGCTGCCGAGGCGGACGCCCTCAAGCGCCAGTCGACGATGAAAGGCCCGGTCAAGGCACTCAGGATCGGCGACCTGCTCAAGGCGCGGCGCAAGCCGATCCTGATGGGGGCAATCGCCATCATGCTGGCGCTTGCCGGCCTGCAACTGGGCAAAGCCTTCTTCTCCGACCCGGTCGAAGTCACCAACAATGAGGCGGCACCGGCCGTGGCCGTACAGCCGGTGGAAACCAATTTGGCCAGCGTTGCCAGCGAGCCGAAGGCGGACGCGCAGACGACACCACAGGAGAGCGCGCCGTCGCCCACCGTCAGGCAGGCAGAGCCATCCGCATCGATGACCAAGGACGACACGGCGGCGCAAACCGGCCCCGCTACACCGGCAGCCGAGACATCGACGGCGCCCTCGGCTTCCGCGGAGCCCGCTGACCTGGCGGCGCAAGACTCCGCGGCCGCAGTGCCCACGCCGGCAGCGGCGACGGCCAGCGACGCCGAGCCAATGGCTGCCGCGCCTGCTATAGCCACCGCTGCGACGCAGGACTCGACCGGCACGGTGCCACCGGCGGATGCTGCCGCGGCAGGCGTTGCCAAGATCGACGTTCCGGCCGATGCCGGTCCGGCCGCCCTGCGCGATGCAGCGGCGGGCGGCGACGCCAAGGCGCTGTTCGAGATCGGCTCGCGCTACGCCGAGTCTCGCGGCGTCAAAGAAGACATGGCGGCGGCGGCCAAATGGTATGAGAAAGCTGCCGAACTCGGTTTCGCGCCGGCAGAATACCGCATCGGCAATTTCTACGAGAAGGGCATCGGCGTCGCACGCGACATCAAGAAAGCGAAAACCTGGTACCAGCTTGCCGCAGCGCAGGGCAATGCCAGCGCGATGCACAATCTTGCCGTGCTGTTTGCGATGGCGGCGGATGGCGTGACCGACAATGAATCGGCAGCGCGCTGGTTCCAGGCGGCGGCGGATCTCGGCGTCAAGGATAGCCAGTTCAATCTCGGCATCCTCGCGGCGAAGGGCGTCGGCATGAAGCAGAACCTCGAGGAGAGCTACAAATGGTTCGCACTCGTCGCCAAGACCGGCGACAAGGATGCGGCGGCCAAGCGCGACGAGATCGCCAAGGCGCTGAGGCCCGAGCAGCTGGAGCGTGCGCGGGCCGCGGCTGAACTGTGGAAGGCCAAGCCGCTCGATCCAACCGCCAATTCGGCCGACGTTCCTGAATCGTGGCAGGACGGCACACCACAGACGACCGCCGGCATCGACATGAAGAAAGCGGTCCAGAACATCCAGCGCATTCTCAACAAGAACGGTTACGAGGCCGGCAATCCCGACGGGATGATGGGCCAGAAAACCAAGAACGCGATCATGGCCTTCCAGGCCGACAACGATATGAAGGCAACCGGCGTGATTGACGAAAAGCTGGTCAAGGCGCTGCTTGCGCGTAAATAACGGCGGATGCGTCGTTTCCGCGACGCCCTTGCCACAGATTTGCCTGTTAACTGATTGAGTTGTTTTTTGTTTCGGCGGTGCGGCGAAGTTTGACTTCACGGCCCGGCCGGCGCAAGAACGAGATAGCCTTCTGACGCAAAATGCCCGCAACGGTTGCATTCGCCAGGAGGCAAACTGATCGAGACTGACGGGTGGGCATCTATCTCCCGATCGCGGAAATTTCCGTCAACATCTTCGTGCTGCTGGCCATGGGTGCGGCGGTGGGTTTCCTGTCGGGCATGTTCGGCGTGGGCGGCGGCTTTCTCATTACGCCACTGCTGATCTTCTACAACATACCGCCGGCAATCGCGGTCGCCACGGGCGCCAACCAGGTCATCGCTTCCTCCTTCTCCGGCGCCCTGTCGCACATGAAGCGCGGCACGCTCGACTTCAAGCTTGGCGGCGTGCTTTTAGCCGGCGGCATCGTCGGCTCGACTGGTGGTATCTATGTCTTTGCGCTCCTGCGCCGGCTCGGCCAGCTCGACCTGTTCATCTCGCTGCTCTACGTCGTGCTGCTCGGCACCGTCGGCGGACTGATGCTGGTCGAGAGCGTCAATGCGCTGCGCGCCACTCGCAGCGGCGCCGCACCGGTGTTGAAGAAATCCGGCCAGCATAATTGGATCCACCGCCTGCCGCTGAAGATGCGGTTCAGGGCCTCGAAGCTCTTCGTCAGCGTCATTCCGGTGCTTGGGCTGGGCGCGGCGATTGGCTTCCTGTCCTCGATCATGGGCGTCGGCGGCGGCTTCATCATGGTGCCGGCCCTGATCTACCTTTTGAAAGTGCCGACCAACGTCGTCATCGGCACCTCGCTGTTCCAGATCATCTTCACCTCGGCTTACACCACGCTGGTCCACGCCACCACCAATCAGACGGTCGACGTCATGCTCGCCTTCCTGTTGATGGCAGGCGGCGTCGCCGGCGCGCAATATGGCGCCAAGGCTGGTCAGAGGCTGCGGGGCGAGCAACTCAGGGCACTGCTGGCGCTGCTCGTGCTGGCGGTAGCCATCCGGCTTGCCATCGATCTTTTCGTCACGCCGCCCAATCTCTATTCTCTGTCCGGCGTGGGCCTGAGCTGATGGCCGGCCTAAGGACGCTCGCGGCCGCCGTCTTGCTGTCGCTGCTGGCTGCTGCGCCACCGGCGAAGGCGCAGGCGCCACTAACCGAAAACATCCAGATCGGCCTTTCCACCGACAATGTCTCGATTACCGCCGGCTTTTCCGGCGCCGACCTGACCATTTTCGGCTCACTGGAAAATGCCGATCCGCTTGTCGCGCGGCAAGGGCGCTACGACGTGATCGTCGTGCTGGAAGGCCCGGCTCGGCCGGTCGTCGTGCGCCGCAAGGACCGGGTGCTCGGCGTCTGGGTCAATCTGGAGTCGGAGACCTTCAAAAACGTACCTGTCTCCTATTCGGTGGCGACGACGCGGCCGCTGCAGGACGTCACCGATCCGAACAGCTACAAGCAGCTGTCGCTTGGCGCCTCCAACCTCTATTTGCAGCCGGCCGACGCGGAGGACAGCCCGGCGACAATCGAGGAGTTCACCGCCGCGCTGCGCGAACGCAAGGCGGCGACCGGCCTCTACAGCGAGAATGTCGGCGGTGTGCAGTTCCTGTCGCAGAACCTGTTCCGCGCCACCGTCAGGCTCGCCCCAAACGTTCCGGTCGGCACCCATAAGGCCCGCGCCTTCCTGTTCAAGAGCGGCTTGTTCATCAAGGAAAGCTCCGCCCAGCTCGAAATCCGCAAGTCCGGTTTCGAACAGTCGATCTTCCGCGTCGCGCACGACTATTCCTTCCTCTACGGTGTCTTTGCCGTATCGCTGGCCATGCTGACCGGCTGGCTCGGACGACTGGTGTTCAGGAAAGACTGAACTCTCGTAAAAGTGGTTTCCCTTTCCGAGGGTATGGGTTAGACCGCGACCCCGGCCCGACCGGATACGAGCTGCTGCTCCCCAAATCAGAACTACAGGAACGCACGATGCGACCAGCATTTGCCGGTATCGACTTCGGCACTTCGAATTCCACCGTGAGCGTGGTCAGGAACGGGCAGCCGCGGCTGGTGGCGTTGGAAGACGGCCAGGTCACGCTGCCCAGTGCGGTATTCTTCAATTTCGAGGACAACCGCACCTATTTCGGGCGACGCGCCCTTGCCAACTATACGGACAGTATCGAAGGCCGCCTGATGCGCTCGTTGAAGAGTGTGCTCGGCAGCTCGCTTGCCCACGAAAAGACACGCATCAAGGCGCGCTCGATCGGCTTCATGGAGATTGTCGGCCTGTTCGTCGGCCATCTGAAAAAGAAGCTGGAAGAAGAAGCCCATGACGCGGTCGACAGCGTCGTGCTGGGACGGCCCGTGCAGTTCGTCGACGACGATGCCGAGGCCGACGCCAAGGCGGAGCACGAACTCGAAAACGCCGCTCGTGCCCACGGCTTCAAGCAGATCGCCTTCCAGTTCGAACCGATTGCCGCGGCGCTCGACTACGAACAAAAGGTGACGCGCGAGGAACTGGCGCTGATCGTCGACATGGGCGGCGGCACGTCCGACTTCTCAATCGTGCGGGTCTCGCCCGAGCGCGCCCGCTCGCTTGACCGCAAGGACGACATCCTGGCCAGCCGCGGCATCCACATCGGCGGCACCGACTTCGACCGGCTGCTGAGCATCGCCCATGTGATGCCGCAGCTCGGCTATCTCTCACCGACCAAGGATGGCAAACGTAATCTGCCGGCGAGCTACTTCATCGACCTGGCGACGTGGCAGCGCATCAACCTGGTCTATACCGCGAGGGCGATGACGCATCTGCGCCAGATCCGCTATGAGGCGGAGCACGCAGACCTGGTCGACCGCTTCATCCACATCGTCGAGCATCGTTACGGCCACGCGCTGGCGGCGCTGGTCGAAAAGGCCAAGATCAAGCTGACGGACCGATCGTCGGCCGATGTCGAGGTCGCGCTGCCCGAGGTGAGGTTCACGGCAGAAATCACGCGCAAGGGTCTCGAAGCCACCATAGCCAGGGACATTGAGCGTGTTGCGGCTACGGTCGAGCAGACCATCCGCGACGCACAGGTGAAGGCCTCGGACATCACCGCGGTGTTCCTGACCGGCGGATCGACCGCGATCCCGCTGGCCAGGCAGCAGATCCTGGCGCTGGTGCCGCAGGCGTCGGTAATCGAAGGCGATGTGTTCGGCTCGGTCGGGCTTGGGCTGGCGCTCGACGCGCAGCGGAAGTTCGGCTGATCGGCTTAAAGCGGCGCGGATCTCTCAGCTTTGCCGCCAAGATGCGCCTTGAGCGCCATCTGGGCCAGGCTTGGCTGCCGGTCGCGATGCGTGATCATGGCAAATTCGCGCTTCGGCAGATCGACCGGCACAGAACGCAGGCTGCCTTCGGCGACCGCGCGGGCGACGACGAGTTCCGAGATGATGCTGGCGCCGGCTCCGGCCTCGACCGCCTGGCGAATAGCCTCATTGCTCGGCAATACCAGGAATATCTGCAGGTCCGCGAACGAAACCCCGTCGCGTCGGGCAAGGTCCTCCAATGCCTCGCGCGTGCCCGACCCGCCTTCGCGGATGATCCAGCGAAGCCCGCCAAGGTCGGGATGTCCAGGCGAAACTTCCGCGATCTCCGGGTGCGAGCGCGCCACGACCAGCATCATGCGATCGATATCGACCTTGGCACGCCGCAAAATGTCGGATTCGGTGCGCCCCTCGACCAGGCCAAAATCGGCTGCGCCATCAAGTACATTGGTCTCGACCTGCCTGGTGTTGCCAATGTCCACGCTCAGCCTGACGGCAGGATAGGCTTCGTGGAAAGAGGCGAGCCGGCGCGGCAGCCAATAGCTGGCGATGGTCTGGCTGGCAGCTATCGAGAGACTGCCTGATATCGTCTGCGAGACATGCTCCAGCACATTGTGGGCCGCCGCAGCCCGCTCGAGGACCGCCTTGGCTTCGGGCAAGAATCGGCGTCCGGTCTCGGCGAGCTCGATGTTGCGGCCGACGCGGTTGAACAACTGGACGCCATGCTGCTGTTCGAGCGAGCGGATCGCGGCGGATGCGGCCGACTGTGAGATGCCCAGCAACTCGGCCGCTTTGGTCATGTGCGCCCGTTCGGCGACGGCGACGAAGATCCGCAACTGGTCCAGGGTCATTCCGATACTAAGAAGCAAATCCGATTGGAATTACAAGAGCAAGTTGTTAGACGGATCGGTCGCTTTGTTCTAAATTTTGGCCCGAAATTGGAAAAAAGTCGCGCCAGAGCAGTCGAGGTAGAATTGGTGGGGCGGTTCAAATCCGTGTTTGCGCACTGGACCCGCAGCCTGCGGTGGCGGCTCTTGGGTGAACGCTATCGGCCGGAAGAGCATTACATGCGCGGCCCAGGTCCGAAGACGAGAGCCAAGTTAGCGGAGCGCAAGAGCATCACCGGATCATGACCAACAACCTGCTGCGCGGAGCCAATTCGGCACCATCACAACGGCCGCTTGCCGATACGCGCGCGCCCGCTGAACGCGATGGTGTCGATACGTCGCCTGATGTCTCCGACAGCATCGCCAAGACCACCTGCTATATGTGCGCCTGCCGCTGCGGCATCGACGTCCATATCAAAGACGGCAAGGTCCGCTACATCAACGGCAACAAGGATCACCCGGTCAACCGCGGTGTGCTGTGCGGCAAGGGCAGCGCCGGCATCATGCAGCATTACAGCCCGGCCCGGCTGAAGAAGCCGCTACTGCGCACCGGCCCGCGCGGCTCGGGCGAGTTCCGCGAGATTGAGTGGGAGGAAGCTTTGTCGATCGCGACAGAACGGCTTTCGAACATCCGCCGAACCGATCCGAAGAAACTTGCCTTCTTCACCGGGCGCGACCAGTCGCAATCGCTGACCGGCTGGTGGGCGAGCCAGTTCGGCACGCCGAACTTCGCCGCCCATGGCGGCTTCTGCTCGGTCAATATGGCGGCCGGCGGCCTCTACACGATTGGCGGCTCGTTCTGGGAGTTCGGCGAGCCCGACTGGGACAACACCAAATATTTCATGCTGTTCGGGGTTGCCGAAGACCATGATTCCAATCCGATCAAGATCGGACTCGGCAAGCTCAAGGCGCGCGGCGCCAAGGTGGTTTCAATCAATCCCTGCCGCACCGGCTATAATGCAATTGCCGACGACTGGATCGGCATCCGGCCCGGCACCGACGGCCTGTTCGTATTCGCCCTCATCCATGAATTGCTGAAGGCTGGCCGCATCGATCTCGAGTACCTCTTGCGCTACACCAATGCCCACATCCTGGTCGTTCAGGAGCCTGGAGCTGTCGATGACGGGCTGTTCATGCGCAATGGCGACGGCAATCCGCTGGCTTGGGACAGGGTGGCGAAGACGCCTGTCAATGCCAGCGATGCCGACGCGAAGCCCGCATTGACCGGCAGCGTTCTCGTCGACGGCCGCCGCTGCGTGCCGGTCTTCCAACTTGTCGCCGACCGTTATCTGGACGAGAGCTATTCACCGGACGCCGTCACTGACCGGTGCGGCATCTCCGCCGACACCATCCGACGCATTGCCGCAGAACTCGCCCATGTCGCCTTCGAACAGCAAATCGAATTGCCGGTGGCCTGGACGGACTGGGCCGGCCGCCGGCACGAGACCATCAAGGGTCGCCCGGTGTCGATGCATGCGATGCGCGGCATCTCGGCCCATTCGAACGGATTTCACACTTGCCGCGCCATTCATCTGCTTCAGGTGCTTCTCGGCACGGTGGACGTGCCGGGCGGCTTCCGCTTCAAACCGCCTTATCCGCGGTCCGCGCCGCCGGGTACAATGCCCGCCGGCAAGAATGTGAAGCCGATGACACCGCTCGAAGGCATGCCGCTCGGCTTCGTCTGCGGACCGGAGGACCTGCTGATCGATGAAGGCGGCAAGCCTGTTCGTATCGACAAGGCCTACTCCTGGGATGCGCCGCTGGCCGCACACGGGCTCATGCACACGGTTATCCGCAACGCCTGGGCCGGCGATCCCTACAAGATCGACACGCTGTTTATGTACATGTCCAACATGGCCTGGAACTCGTCGATGAATACGGTCGAGACGATGGCGATGCTGACCGATATCGGTGCGTCGGGCGAGTACAAGATCCCGTTCATCATCTATTCCGACGCTTATTATGCCGAGACCGTGCCTTTTGCCGATCTGGTGCTGCCGGACACCACCTATCTCGAGCGTCATGACTGTATCAGTCTGCTCGACCGGCCGATCAGCCATGCCGACGGTCCGGGCGACGCCATCCGCCATCCGGTCGTCGAGCCGGACCGCGACGTCAGGCCGTTCCAGACGGTGCTGATCGAACTCGGCGCGCGGCTCGGTCTGCCCGGCTTCGTTCATGACGACGGCTCCGCCAAATACCGCGACTATGCCGACTACATCGTCAATCACGAGCGCACGCCAGGTGTCGGTCCGCTCGCCGGCTGGCGCGGCAAGGACGGGGCCTCGGTCGGCAAGGGCGAGGTCAATCCCGACCAGTTGCAGCGCTACATAGATAATGGCGGCTTCTGGCACCAGGATTTCGCCGCCGATCAGCGCTATTACAAGATGGCCAACCGCTCGTATCTCGAATTGGCTGAGAGCATGGGCTTCATGCCGAAGGCCGAGCCGATCGTCTTCCAACTCTATTCGGAGCCGATGCAGCGCTTTCGCCTTGCGGCGCGCGGCCATGGCGGGGTGCTGCCGCCGGAGGCGGAGCGCAGCCGCATCGAGACCTATATGGATCCGCTGCCGTTCTGGTATGCGCCCTTCGAAGAGGCTGCGGTCGACAGCCAAGCCTATCCGCTGCACGCGCTGACGCAGCGGCCGATGCACATGTACCATTCCTGGGGCGGGCAGAATGCCTGGCTAAGGCAGATCACCAGCCAGAACCGACTGTTCGTGCACTACCGGACGGCAGCCGGCCTCAGCCTTGTCGACGACGATTGGGTTTGGATCGAGAGCATCAACGGCAAGGTCAAAGGACAGATCAAGCTGGCCGACGGCGTCAACGCCGATACGGTGTGGACCTGGAACGCGATCGGCAAACGGCGCGGCAGCTGGGGGCTCAAGGACGACGCGGCCGAATCCAATCGCGGCTTCCTGCTCAACCACATCATCGGCGACCAGACCTCCGCCGATGCCAACGGCAAACGCTATTCGAATTCCGACCCGGTAACGGGCCAGGCCGCATGGTTCGACCTGCGCGTGCGCATCGTCAAATGCGCAGACGAGGAAGCAGGCTTCACCGAACCGCAGTTCGAGCGGTTCCGACAGCCCCCGCATTTTGAGCTCCCGCCCGATAAGCTTAGTTTCGGCGCCGAATTCCGTCGGGAAAGAGAAGCTGCCAAATGACTTGCCTTCCCACCCATACCGACAAGAAGCTCGGCCTTGTCATCGATCTCGACACCTGCGTCGGCTGCCAGGCCTGCGTTACCGCCTGCAAAGAATGGAACACCGGCGGCCATATGGCGCCGCTAACCGACATCGACCCCTATGGCGGCAATGTCGACGGCGTCTGGTTCAACCGCGTGCACAGCTATGAGCACATGACCGAGATGGGTGGGCGCACGGTCAATTTCCCACGCTCCTGCCTGCACTGCGAGACGCCGGCGTGCGTCACGGTCTGCCCGACCGGCGCCTCCTACAAGCGGGCGTCGGATGGCATCGTGCTGGTCGACGAGGACAAATGCATCGGCTGCAAATTGTGCAGCTGGGCCTGCCCCTATGGCGCGCGCGAGTTCGACACCGATGTCGGCGTGATGAAGAAATGCACGTTGTGCGTCGACCGCATCTACAACGACAATCTGGCGGAAGAAGATCGCGTGCCGGCCTGCGTCGCTGCTTGCCCGACCAGCGCGCGGCATTTTGGCGATCTGGGCGATCCGGCATCCGCTATCTCGCAACTGGTGGCCGAGCGCGGCGGTGTCGATCTGATGCCGGAAATGGGCTATAAGCCGACCAACAAATATCTGCCGCCACGTGCCCACACCACCCGCGCCGCATCGGTGCCGGCGCCAGCGCTTGAAGCGGTGCGGGCCGAAGGCGGCTTCCTCGGCTGGGTCGACCGCATGCTCTCGAACTGACCCGTGCCTTCATGCATCCAGCCTTCTCCGTCGTCTTTTTCACCACGGCCACGGGCGCCGGTTACGGCCTGCTCGCGCTGCTTGGCGTGCTCGCTGGACAGGGCTTTATCCCGCCCGATTTCTGGCTTGGCCTCACCGGCATGGGGCTGGCGCTTGGCCTGATCTCGACAGGCCTGCTGTCGTCGGCCGGCCATCTCGGCCGGCCCGAACGCGCCTGGCGTGCCTTCTCGCAATGGCGTAGCTCATGGCTGTCGCGCGAAGGTGTTGCCTCGGTCGCCACTTTCGTGCCGGCGGGACTGTTCGGTATTGGCTGGGTGGTCCTCGGCCGTACGAGCGGCTGGGCGGCTGTCGCCGGGCTGCTCGCTGCCGTCGGCGCGGTCGCAACCGTCTGCACCACCGGCATGATCTACGCGTCGTTGAAGCCGATTGCCCAGTGGCACAGCCGCTTCACCCTACCCGCCTACCTGGTCTTTTCGGCGATGACCGGCAGCGTACTGCTCAACGCCCTGCTGCAGGGATTTGCCGCAGGCTCGAATATGCTTCTGGCGGCTGCCCTGTTGCTGACCGCGCTTGGCTGGGGTTTGAAGCTGGCGACCTGGCGATACAATGACAGGCTGGAGATCCCGACCAATGCCAACACCGCAACCGGGCTTTCCGGCGGCACGGTGCGGTCGCTGGAATGGCCGCATACCGAGGAAAACTATCTGCTCAAGGAGATGGGTTTTCGCATTGCGCGCAAGCACAGCGCTAAACTCCGCCAGATCACGCAGGTGCTGGCCTTTGCTTTGCCCGCGTTGCTGCTGGTCGCGGCGTTCGCCTTGCCGTTGCCCTATGCGGCAGCACTGTCGATACTCGCCCCAATCGCCCAACTCGCCGGAATGCTGGTCGAGCGCTGGCTGTTCTTCGCCGAGGCCAAGCACACGGTTACTTTGTACTACGGCAGGTAGGTTCAGCCCGGCCTGAGCATCGCGTGGGAAATCGCGAAAATGCGCTCTGTGCCAAGCATATAGGCCATCAGCGTTTCGCGGCGGAACAGCCCGGCATAGGCGCGATCGAGCACGTTGAGCGAGCCGGTATAGGCGCCGAAAGCCGGCATGATCATGCGGCCGCCATCGCCGGCAAAGCAACGACGCCGCACCGAACGGCCTTGCTGCACGATGCGGGCGCAAGGATGCAGGTGGCCTGATATCTCGCCTTCCGCCCTCACCGCCGAAGGCTCGTGCCGGAAGAGCAGAGAACCGATGGCCAATTCGCGCACGGTTTCGCCCGGCAGGTCGGCCGGTGCTTCCGGGTCATGATTGCCGGCGACCCAGAACCAGTCGCGCCCGACCATCAGCCCCTCCAGCCTTTGGCGAAAGCTCGCGTGCATACGTGCGGCGCCGCCGCCATCGTGAAAACTGTCGCCCAGGCTGATAACGATCGCAGGCTGATAATCGGCGATCACCGCCTGCAGCCGGAGCAACGTCGCACCGGTGTCGTAAGGTGGGACCAGCGTGCCGCGCCTGGCCAGTGATGAACCTTTTTCCAGATGCAGGTCGGATACGGTCAGAAGCCGGAATTCGGGAAAATAGAGCACGCCGCGACGGTCGCAGATCGCGCGTTCGCCGGCGATACGGACAGCGCCCGCATCCGCCAGAGGCGCAGCCATGGCGAGCGCGACAGTCATTTCGTCCCCATGGCCTCCTCGACCAGCGTGGCTGCATCCATCAGCAGCGTGTCATCGGCCTCGCCGTGCACCGGCATTTTGCCGATCTCGAGCATGATCGGCACGGCGAGCGGCGATATCTGCTCGAGGTTCTTATGCATGATTCGACCTTGGACGCGCGAGAGCATCTCGGCAAGTCTGCTGACATCCAAGAGACCGGTCGCGGCATCGGCACGCGTCGCCTGCAAAAGGATGTGGTCGGGCTCGTGGCTGCGCAGCACGTCGTAGATGAGATCCGTCGACACGGTTACCTGGCGGCCGCTCTTCTCCTGCCCAGGGTGGCGTTTCTCGATCAATCCCGAGATCAGCGCGCAATTGCGAAAGGTGCGCTTCAACAACCAACTGCCGGCGAGCCAGGCTTCGAGGTCGTCGCCCAGCATGTCCTGATCGAATAGCGCAGCCAGCGACGGCTTCTTCGCCCTGAACATATGGCCCATATCGGCCAGCGACCATATGGCAAGCGCATAGTCTGTGGCGACGAAGCCGAGCGGCTTGGCTCCCGCCCTGTCGAGGCGGCGGGTGAGCAGCATGCCGAGCGTCTGGTGCGCCAGCCTGCCCTCGAACGGATAGGCCACCAGATAGTAGCGGTTGCCGCGCGGAAAGGTCTCGATCAGCAGATCGTCGCGTTTCGGCAGCACCGACTTGTCGGCCTGAAAGCGTAACCAGTCGGCGACCTGCTCCGGCAGCTTCTTCCAGCGCTGCGGATCGTCCAGCATGGCGCGGACCTGTTCGGCCAGGTACGTCGAAAGCGGGAATTTGCCACCACCGTAATACGGCACCTTGGCGTCGCTGCCGGGTGCATTCGAGACAAAGCACTCATTCTCGCGGATACCTTCGAAGCGCAGCACCTTGCCGGCGAACATGAAGGTGTCGCCATGCGTCAGCGTTTCGAGGAACGCCTCCTCGATTTTGCCCAGAACCCGGCCGCCACGCGAAGCCGCGCCTCTGCTGCCGGCCTGGACATAGCGGACGTTGAGCGCCGGCACTTCGATGATGGTGCCGACATTGAGCCGGTATTGTTGGGCGACGCGAGGATTTGAGACCCGCCACAGCCCGTCCTTGTTGAGACGAATACGGGCGTAGCGTTCATAGTTCTTCAGCGCATAGCCGCCGGTGGCGACGAAATCGATGACGCGATCGAATGTCGGCCGATCGAGATCGGCATAGGGTGCTGCCGTTCGCACTTCCTCAAACAGCGCATCGGCATGGAACGGCGCACCGCAGGCACAGCCCAGCACGTGCTGCGCCAGGACGTCGAGCCCGCCATTGACCAGCGGCGGCGTATCCTGGGCACCGAGATAATTGGCGTCGAGCGCCGCCCTGCATTCCAGCACCTCGAAGCGGTTGGCCGGTATCAGGATCGCCTTGGACGGCTCGTCCATACGGTGGTTGGCGCGGCCGATGCGCTGCGCCAGCCGGCTGGCACCTTTCGGCGCGCCGACATGAACGACCAGGTCGACGTCGCCCCAGTCGATGCCGAGGTCGAGCGTCGACGTGGCGACGATGGCGCGCAGGGCGTTCTCGCCCATTGCCTTTTCGACACGCCGGCGCTGCGCGACATCGAGCGAGCCGTGATGCAGCGCGATCGGCAAGGTCTCCTCGTTGACCCGCCACAACTCCTGGAACAGCAACTCCGCCTGGCTGCGCGTGTTGACGAACAGCAGGGTTGTCTTGTGGCGCTTGATCTCGTTGTAGATTTCCGGCGTTGCGTAGCGGGCCGAATGTCCCGCCCACGGCACGCGCTCCTCCGAATCGAGAATGGAGATATCGGGCTTGGCGCCGCCAGTGACGACGATCAGTTCGGCCATCGGCCCAGGTGGATTCTGGCTGACCAGCCAGCGCCGCAATTCGTCAGGCTCGGCGACCGTCGCCGACAGGCCTATCGTCTGCAGGGCGGGCACAAACGAGCGCAGCCGGGCCAGCCCGAGCGACAGGAGATGCCCGCGCTTCGAGGTCACCAGCGAATGCAATTCGTCGAGCACGACATAGCGCATGTCCTCGAAGAAGCGCCTGGCATCGGGCGCGGCAATCAGCAGCGCCAATTGCTCGGGCGTGGTCAGGAGAATGTCGGGCGGCGCCAGCTTCTGCCGCTGGCGCTTGTGTGCGGGCGTGTCGCCGGTGCGCGTCTCGACGGTGACCGGCAGCCCGATTTCTTCGACGGGTTTGCCGAGATTGCGCTCGATGTCGACGGCCAGCGCCTTCAGCGGCGAGATGTAGAGTGTGTGGATGCCTCGATGCGCCTGCCCCGGCCTTCTCCTCGGCCGGCCGGCCAGTTCGGTCAGCGATGGCAAGAACCCGGCCAGCGTCTTGCCGGCGCCGGTCGGGGCGATTAGCAATACCGACCGGCCGCCCTGGGCTTTGGCCAGCAAATCGATCTGGTGGGCGCGCGGCGACCAGCCCTTTTCCGCAAACCATTTGACAAATGGCTCGGGCAGGACGACGGCGGCATTCTGTTCGGCAAGGCGCGGCTGCTCTGTCACGCGCCCGACGTAGCGCGGCGGCGCGCAATCGCCAAGCAGAATCAGAACAAAAGGTGATCGATTCGCACTACGGCCGGCGAAACCCGGTCGGTCCGCCATAGAGATAGCCGATACGGGCGACCGCCTCCCTCAGTCCTTCACGCGACACCAGCATGGTGTGGCCGTTGGCGTGGATCATGGTCTCCGGATCTGTCATGATCGCGACGTGGCCTTTCCAGAAGACCAGGTCGCCGCGCCGCAACCCGGCAAAATCCGGCCCGGGTTCGAGCGGCTCGCCGACGGTCGCCGCCTGCATGTCGGTGTCGCGCAGCACTTGCCTGCCAGCCATGTGCATTGCAAGTTGCACGAGACCGGAACAATCGATGCCGAAGCCGGAGACGCCGCCCCACAGATAGGGCGTGCCGAGAAACGCCTCGGCGACCGCGACGTAGTCGGGATGAACCTCGGCGACCGGCCTGAGATGACCCGAGATGACCGCCTGGCCGGACGGCAGCAGAGCATAATGCGTGCCGCGCGTTTCCGCTGAGCCCGTCACCGCCACCAATGACCCCATCGAGAGCTCCCCGCTCACCGGGAACCGCAAATCCGGTCCCGGATAGAGGAAAGTGCGCGGCACCGAGACAACATGGGTGGGCGCATGCTCCCGACCGCCCAGCACGGTGTCGGCGACATAGCCGACATAGCCGTCGCGCTCGGCCTGTATCCAGGCCCAGCCCTCAACGTCGTCGAAGACGAGGACGTCTTCGCCGAACAGAAGCTGGGTATCGACGCCGGCGTCCGGGCGCGGCGCCTTGCGGATGTCGGCGACGCAGGCTGATATGCGAGCCGGCCGGCCGGCGACGAAACGGTCGGCGGCGACCTCGCCTCGCAGCCTGGCGTCGGCGAGATCGGAGCGGAAGGCATGGAGGCGGGCATCCCTGGCGGTCAAATCGGCAACTCGTTCAAATGGGCAACTCTTGGGCTCTGGCAATGATAACATCGCCAAAGCGCTCGACAAAGAGCGCGCCTTCGACTGTGCGCCTGACCAGCACGTTGCGCTTGTCGAGCTCGTCGCGGTGGCGCGACACCAGTTTCAGCGCCCCCATCGTATCGAGCGCACGGGTGATCACCGGCTTGGTGACGTTGAGGCGGGCGGCTAACCCCCGTACCGTGTGGGGCGGCGGATCGAGATAGATGGTGAACAGGATCGCCGTCTGGCGCATGGTGAGATCGGGCGCGTCGTCGCGCACCTCCGACAGCACCACCTGTTGCCATAGTCGCAACGCTTGGCTTGGACGCATGATAATCGACATCCGTCCAGCATGACGGAAAATTGTTTCGGTTCCGTTTCAGTCAATAACCTTCGTCGGCTATGCCCGAGAATCAGCCGTAGCGGTTCGAAATGACCTGCTCCAGCGCCCGGATGCCTTGCGCTTCGCCACCGGCAAGGCCGTGCGGGCGGTCGAACGGGTTCCAGGCGAAGATGTCGACATGCGCCCAGCCGGCGGTCTTTTCCACGAAGCGCTTCAGGAAAAGCGCCGCGGTGATCGAGCCGGCGAAACCGTCCGGCGTGACGTTGTTGACGTCGGCCACCTTCGACGCCAGCTTGGCGTCATAGGGCTTCCACAACGGCATCCGCCATAGCGGATCCTCGACCGCAACGGAGGCGTCCGCCAGCTCGGATGCAAGCGTCTCGTCACCGGTATAGAACGGCGGCAAGTCGGGACCGAGCGCAACACGGGCAGCGCCTGTCAGCGTTGCCATATCGACCAGCATCTGCGGCTCTTCGTCATCGGCCAAGGCCAGGGCATCGGCGAGCACCAGCCGTCCTTCGGCGTCGGTGTTGCCGATTTCGACGGTAATGCCCTTGCGGCTCACCAGCACGTCGCCTGGCCGGAAGGCGTTGCCGGCTATCGAATTCTCGACAGCCGGGATGAGCACGCGCAGCCGAACCTTCAACCCGGTGGCCATGATCATGGAAGCGAGACCCAGCACGTTGGCAGCGCCACCCATGTCCTTCTTCATCAAAAGCATGCCCGAGGACGGCTTGATGTCGAGACCGCCTGTATCGAAGCAGACGCCCTTGCCGACCAGCGTTATCTTGGGGGCATTGTTCGGCCCCCAAATCATGTCGATCAGGCGTGGCGCGTCGGCAGAAGCCCGACCGACGGCGTGGATCATCGGAAAGTTGGCGGTAAGAAGATCGTCGCCTTTGGTCACCGATATTTCGGCCTTGTGCGTCGCGGCCAAGGTCCGGGCGGCCTTTTCCAACTGCCCGGGGCCCATATCGCTGGTCGGCGTGTTAACCAGATCGCGCGCCAGGAAAATGCCATCGGCGAGGCGGCGGATGCGGGCGGCGTCGGTGCCTGCCGGCAGCGCGAGGCGAAGCGTCTTGCCTGGCTTCTTGCCGTAGCGGGTGAAGACATAGCCGCCGAGCGCCACGGCGAGTGCCGTAAGCTCCGGCTTGGCCGGTGCGGACGCAAAATGCCACTCGCCTGCGGGCAAGGCTCTCGCTAGTGCGCCGATGGCCAGTGCGCCCTCGCCATCACCGGTGCCGAACAGGGCTCCGGCAATCGCGCCGTTGTCGCCAGGCATGATCAGCGTCCTGCCGGCCTCGCCGGAAAAGCCGTTGGCCTTGGCCCAGGCGACCGAGGATGGCGCAAGGCCCGCCGCCGCCAGAGCATCCTTCGCCACCAGATGGACCGGCAGCGCATTGCTCAATTCTTTCTCGACGAGTTCGACAGGCATTCGCTGGCCTCCGGCTTCCGAGTCGGCGTTTCTTAACTCTCCGTTAGGGTTAACAGAATATTTCTGCGGGAGGAAAGATGACCTCGCAAATGGTCACGCGCATGAACGGAGCCCTGGTGCCGATGCCGACCAACCGCAGGATGAACGCCAGCGCAAATAGGCTGATCACCACGGCGTTGATGATGGTGCTTGCTGCAGGCGTCGCCGGCTGCGGAACCAGCAAATTGACGACTGGCTCGATTTCTCGTCCAAGCGGCAAGCCGCTGGAAACAATGTCGGCGGGCGAACTGCACAACGCTACGATGGCGCTCGGCCAGTCCTATTCGAAAAACCCCAGCGACAAGCGGATCGCGACAAATTATGCCGCGGCGCTGCAGATGGACGGCGACGCAGACCAATCGCTTGCGGTGATGCGCAAGCTGGCGATCGCCTTGCCGAAGGATCGCGACGTGCTCGCCGCCTATGGCAAGGCGCTTGCCGCCAACGGACAGTTCGAGCCGGCACTCGATGCCGTGCGCCGCGCCCAGACGCCCGAATATCCTGACTGGAAACTGGTATCGGCGGAAGCTGCTATTCTCGACCAGCTCGGCCAGAAGGACGAGGCTCGCCAAGGCTATCGCAAGGCGCTTGACCTCAGGCCGAACGAACCGTCGATCCTTTCCAATCTCGGCATGTCGTACGTGCTGGAAGGTGATTTGCGCACAGCCGAAACCTATATGCGCTCAGCCGCCCAGCAGCCGAATGCAGACAGCCGCGTCCGCCAGAACCTTGCGCTGGTCGTCGGTCTGCAAGGCCGTTTCGACGAGGCAGAGAAGATCGCCTCGCAAGAGCTGTCGCCGGATCAGGCGCAGGCTAACGTCGCTTACCTTCGCCAGATGCTGGCGCAGCAGAATGCCTGGAGCCAGCTCAAGGACCAGGACAAGGCAAAGCCCGCCACCAACTGACCGCTTCGAGCGCCGAACCGGCGCGCGAATTCCGCAACATGTCTAACGCAAAGAGCCGCGCTGCACCGGCAGCGTGGCTCTGGATCGTATCAGCGTTTCTGGCAACGCCGCTGGCGCTACTCGCTGCTTGATTTCGGCTGGTCGCCAAAGATGCCGCGCTGGCTCACCTGGATGCCGGCGGGACCCAGAATGATGGCGAACAGCACCGGCAGGAAGAACAGGATCATCGGCACGGTAAGCTTCGGCGGCAGCGCGGCCGCCTTCTTCTCGGCGGCATTCATGCGCATGTCGCGGCTCTCACTGGCAAGCACCCGCAATGCATGCGCCACGGGCGTGCCGTAGCGCTCGGCCTGAACCAACGCCTGGGACACCGACCTGACGGATTCCAGGCCAGTTCGGCTTGCAAGGTTCTCGTAGGCCTGCTTGCGCTCCTGCAGATAGGAAAGCTCGGCGTTTGTCAGGATGAATTCTTCCGCCAATGCCACCGATTGCGCGCCGATCTCATCGGCGACCTTGCGAAGCGCCGCTTCCACCGACATGCCGGACTCGACGCATATCAGCAACAGGTCGAGCGCGTCCGGCCACGCCATCTGAATCGATTGCTTGCGCTTGGTAGCGCGGTTGTTGACGTAGAGCACCGGCGCGTAGAATCCCGCATAGGCTACCACGATGCACACGAACAGCTTCACGAAAAGCGGCTGCTCGGGCAATCCGCCGAGCACGAACAGATACATCGCCGCCAATGCAAAGCCGATGAAGGGCAGGACGAGACGGAAGAAAAGGAAGCGCGTCAGCGGATTTTGCCCGCGAAAACCCGCCACTTTCAATTTCTGCAAGGTACCTTCATCCGCCAGCGCACGCCTGAGATCCAGGCGATCGACAATATTGCGCATGCCGACCGACTGTTCTTCGCGCAGGCCCTTGCGGCGGCGGTCGGCTTCGACTGCCAGCCGCGCGCGCTGCTTGGCGCGCAGCTCATCGCGCTCCAGCGCTACGGATTTCATGCGCGCCTTGAGCTGGTTCCCGCCAAAAGCGGGCAGCAGCGTGAAGACGGTCGCAAACACCGCGATGCCGACCAGCAGTGCGATCAGCAGGGACGGGTCGGTGAGAGTTCTGATGACGTGATCGGTCATAGCGAGTCCTAGACTTCGAAATTCATCATCTTGCGCATTACCAGGACGCCCATCGACATCCAGATGCCGGAACAACCGAGGATCAGATGGCCGGTGCTGGTGATGAAGAGGGGCATGATGTAGTTCGGGCTCGTCAAATAGACGAGAAAGGCGACGACGAAAGGCAACGCGCCGATGATCACGGCGGATGCCTTGGCTTCCATGGACAATGCCTGGACCTTGGCTTTCATTTTCTTGCGGTCGCGAAGCACGCGCGAAAGATTGCCCAGCGCTTCGGAAAGATTGCCGCCGGCCTGAGACTGGATCTGGATGACGATGCCGAAGAAGCTCGCCTCGGTGCACGGCATCGTTTCTGGCATGCGCATGGCCGCGTCAGGGATCGACAAACCCATTTGCTGCGAATCGACTATGCGGCGGAACTCGGTCTTGACCGGCTCGGGGGATTCGTTGGCGATCAGACGCACGGCGTCGTTCAGCGGCAGGCCGGATTTTACCGCACGCACGATGATGTCGAGCGCGTTCGGAAATTCGTTGAGGAACGCCTTGACGCGGTGCGCGCGGCGAAACGAGACGAACCAGCGGGGCAGACCCAAGACGCCGACCAGCAGCGCAGCCGGCAAGACCAGCAACGGTGCGCCGATGAAATATACAAGAGCCGTCAATACGACGCCGCAGACCGCCGAGTAGACATAGAAGCGCTCAAGCGAGATCTTCATGCCGGCCTGGCGGATTTGGATCTTCAGCGGTGGTTTCTTGACCAGGCTCTGATTGGACTTTTGCTTTTGATCGAGATCCTTCAGCGAATCCTGGACGGACTTGCGACGCTTGGCCGCTTCCGCCACGCGATCGCGCGACGCCTTGACGACGGAACGATCCGTCTCGGCGGTCTTGATCGATTCAAGCCGCTTGCCGACCTGCTTCTCGGTGCTGATCCGGTTGAACAGGAAAGCATAGGCCACAGCGCCGGCGCTGAAGCCGGCGAGCACGACGAATGCCAATACGGTGCCGTCAATTCCGAACATCGACCCTGGCCCCCACGCTTCCAGACGGATCAATCAGCGCGTTTCTCCATCGCCTCGAGCGCAACCGCGAGGCGCTGCTCCTCACCGTAGTAGCGGGCGCGCTCCCAGAAATGCGGACGGCCGATGCCAGTCGACACGTGCTCGCCCAGCAGCCTGCCGTTCGCGTCCTCGCCCTTGATGTTATAGAGAACGATGTCCTGGGTGATGATGACGTCGCCTTCCATGCCGATCACCTCGGTGATGTGGGTGATACGCCGCGATCCGTCGCGCAGGCGTGCAGCCTGTATGATCACGTCGACGGAGCCGACGACGATCTCGCGCACGGTTTTTTGCGGCAGCGTGTAGCCGCCCATGGCGATCATCGACTCTATGCGGTTGAGGCATTCGCGCGGGCTGTTCGAGTGGATCGTTCCCATCGAGCCGTCATGGCCGGTGTTCATCGCCTGCAGCAGGTCGAACACTTCGGGTCCGCGCACTTCGCCGACGATAATACGTTCGGGGCGCATGCGCAGACAGTTCTTGACCAGGTCGCGCATGGTCACTTCGCCCTCGCCTTCGAGGTTGGGCGGACGGGTTTCGAGACGCACGACATGCGGCTGCTGCAATTGCAGCTCAGCCGAGTCTTCGCAGGTGATGACGCGTTCCTCCCGGTCGATATAGTTGGTCAGGCAATTGAGCAGCGTCGTCTTGCCTGAGCCGGTACCGCCCGAGATGACAATGTTGCAGCGGACACGCCCGATGATCTTGAGAATCTCGGCCCCTTGCGGAGAAATCGAGCCGAACTTGACCAGCTGGTCGAGCGTCAGCTTGTCCTTCTTGAACTTGCGGATGGTAAGTGCGGTGCCGTCGATAGCCAGGGGCGGTGCGATGACGTTGACACGGGAGCCATCAGGAAGACGCGCATCGCAGATCGGGCTTGATTCATCGACGCGGCGGCCAACCTGGCTGACGATACGCTGGCAGATGTTGAGGAGCTGCTGGTTGTCGCGGAAACGGATGCCGGTCTGCTCGACCTTGCCGTTGACTTCGATGTAGACGTTCTTGGAGCCATTAACCATGATGTCGGCAATATCGTCGCGGGCAAGCAGTGGCTCCAGCGGCCCGTAGCCCAAAACGTCGTTGCAGATATCCTCGAGAAGCTCTTCCTGCTCGGCGATGGACATCGCGAAATTCTTGATCGCGATGATGTCGTTGACAATGTCGCGGATTTCCTCGCGCGCGCTTTCGGGATCGAGTTTGGCGAGCTGCGACAGATCTATCGTATCGATGAGTGCGGCGAAGACCTGGCTTTTGGTGTCGTAGTAGGTTTCGCTCTTTTGGCGCTGGATACTTTTCGGCTCCGGCGCCAATGGCGGCGGCTCGACCGCACGGCGAACCGCCGGCGCGGCAGGCGCGCCGGATGGCGGCAGCGCCGCCGGCCTGGCAGTTACAGCCGCTTCCACAGGGTTCGCGGCCGCCGGCGCAGCAGGTGCGGGTGCTGGCTGACGGAATTCCGGAATGGTCCGGTTGCCGTCGTCGCTGCCTCTTTTACCAAACATGATCGCTTACCAATTCCACCGCTGAGGCATCACTTCTTGTTGCGCGAAAGCTTGCCGATCAGATTGCCGAGGCCAGCCTTTTTCTTCACCTTGATTTCGCTGCGCCCTGTCAGCACATGGGCGATCTCGTTGATCGTGGCGACAACCGGACTCTTGGCATCCATCTCACCGAGCATACGTCCGTTGTTCGCAGCATTTCCGAACAAAAGCGGCTCGAACGGGATGACCGACATCGGCGAAAGGCCGAGCGATTCGGAGAAGTCGGACGGCGTAATCTCAGGACGTTTCGGCACACCGGCCTGGTTGATCACAAGCTTTGGCGCGGGGTCGTTCGGACGAAGCCGCTTCAGCATGTCGACCAGGTTCTTCGTGTTGCGCAGATTGGCCAGTTCGGGCGTCGCCGTGATGACGATCTCGTCGGCCTTGACCAGCGTGTTCTTGGTCCAGCCGGCCCACACGTGGGGAACATCGAGCACGAGGAGCGGCGCGCTACGCTGGGCTATGTCGATAAGCTGGGTGAAGGCGTCGGGATCGAAATCGTAGACCCGCTCCAGGGTCGAAGGGGCCGCAAGCAGCGACAGGTGCTCGGCGCATTGGGCGAGCAGCCGGTCGAGATAGACCTCGTCGACGCGTTCCGGCGAGAAGACTGCCTCGGCAATGCCTTGCGCCGGATCCTGGTCGAAATTGATATTGGCCGTTCCGAAGGCGAGGTCGAGATCGGCGACAACCACTTCGGATTTGAAAAGGGACGACATGGCCCAGGCCACATTATGGGCTATGGTCGAGGAGCCGACGCCGCCTTTGGCGCCGATGAACGCAATCGAGCGGCCGATCGGCTCAGCTTCCGGATCAACGAAGATCGAAGACACCACGCTGACGATGTCGGCCATCGATACGGGCGCGATGACATATTCGGAAATGCCCGAACGGATGAGTTCGCGGTACAGGCCGACATCGTTGTAGTGGCCGACAACCACCACCTTGGAGCTCGGGTCACAATGCTCGGAGAGCTGCGCGAGTTGTTCCAGCAACAGCTTCGGCTCGCTGCGCGATTCAAGCAGGATCAGGTTTGGTGTCGGCGCCGACTGATAGAATTCGATAGCGGTGGGGATGCCCCCCATATGCACCTTCAGATGGGCCTTGGCCATGCGGCGATCCTCGCCGGCGCGCTCGACCGGATTGGCTACGCCTTCGGTCTCGCAAAATGCCTGGATCGAAATGCGCGGGATCGGCCGCAACGCCTGCATCGCGGCAATATCCTGCTCCGAAGTTTCGCCGCCCGGTACCTCTGTGTCGTAGGCAAGATTGCTCATTGTCATCACTTTCCGTGACTTGCGCGGCTTAGGGTTTGTTGAGCCTCAACACTCGTTAATATTCGACTTCCGAATTGCCGAGGAATTCGTCCGAAATACCTCTGTCACGATAGACGTCGATCACAGCACCGCGATTTTCCGCGTCGATCGGCGTCGGCTTGCGTGGCCCGATCAGATCGGACGGATTGGCCATCTGGGCAGCCAGGTTGTTCTGATACGAACAGCCGAAATCGGCATAGTGCTTGTTTTCCGAAGTCTGCAGCAGGTCTTCGGGCCAGCGACCGCATTTATCCGTCTGAGCCTTCACCGAGACGTAGGCAACACGGACCGGTGCCGACGCTTCGGCCGAAACAGACTGGTAGGACCGCATGTCGATCCGCTTCCGGCTGATGCCGCTGGCTATGGCCAGCCTGGCGAAATCGCGGCCGGCCGCGGCCGCTGCGATTTCGTTGGCTGAGCCGCTCGGAATCTCGATCGTCAGCACCGGAGCCGCGCTCCTGTCGTATCCGTCCAGAAAGCCCAGGAGCGTGTCACGCTGGGATCTGGTCATGCCACGGTCGCCGGCGCCGACCGGAAGGTCGATCTTCTGTATCTTCTCGGCTATGACGATCGGATGGGTGGTGCGATAATCGTCCGGTATGGCACCCACCGTGACGCTGTCGCGATTGGCGCAGCCGGCCAGCAATGCCGCCACCGCGATCGCCATAATGGGAACGGCCGGCCGCCAGATTCGCGAATGGACTGACCGCGTCGCGGTGATCGCCCGTGCCTTCGATGTTGCCTTAGACATGACCGCTTCCCCGCTTACTTGTAGATAAAGCCGACAACGCCGTGGTAACGGCCGTTGGGCTTGTCGGTCTGCATGGTGCCGTAGACACGGTTGACGCGGCCAAGGAAAATGCCGGCGCCATCGCTGGCGGCGTTGAAATTGTCATCCGGCTTGGCAAGATCATTGCGCGCCACCGGCTTCACCAGATAGGGCGTAATGATGATGACGAGCTCGGTCTCGTTGCGAACGAAATCCCTGCTGCGGAACAGCGCGCCAAGCACTGGAATGTTTGTCAGACCGGGCAAGCCGTTAACAGCTTGCCTGAGATCATCGCGGACAAGGCCGGCAATCATCATCGAGCCGCCCGAAGGCAGTTCCACCGTTGTGTCGGCCAAGCGCTTGCGGAGAGACAGGGCATTCATGCCCGGGCTCGTTACACCTTCGGACAAAGACACAGACCCCTCCGTTGTCGGCTCGGAAACCGAGGTTCTGACTTTCAGGCTGATACGGCCGGGAGACAGCACCACCGGCTGGAATTCCAGGCCAATGCCGTATTCGATCTTCTCGACAGAATACGTCTTCAGACCGGTCTGGTTATCATTTGATACGGCTTGGGAAACGCTGGTCACCATATTGTATTCGCCGCCAACCTTGAAGGTCGCTTTCTCGCCGGATACGGCCGTCAATGTTGGTTCGGCGAGGGTTTTCATGACACCGGACTGTTCCATGGCATTGATGTAGGCCTGCAGCGTCGAGCTGCCGATAGAGAGGCCCGAGTTCGACAGCGACTTGCCCAAACCAGTGAAATTGTCGCTTACCGCGCCCCAGCTGATGCCGTTGCTGCTGCCGTTGCCCACCATGTTGACGCCGAGCTGCTTCATCACCGAGCGGCTGACTTCCGCGACCGTCACCTTCAGCGTCACCTGGTCGTCGCCGATGATCTGCAGCAAGTTGACGATCTTGCTGACGCGGCGCTCGGCATCCGGGTTATCGATCGCGACGCCGGCTTCAGCCGAACCGCCGGCAGCGGTCTGCGAATATTGACCCGTGGTTGCCTCGCCGCCGGACACGAAAATGGTTGCCAGATCGGCCGCGCGCTTGGCGTCCAGAGGAGTGTCCACGGTTCCGGTCAGAACGACGTTGTCGTTCAGCAACTCGACCTTAACCTCCGATGACGGGATGAAGCGTTTGATATAATCCTCCAGCCCGGCAACGTCACGTTCGACCGCTAGGTCAAGGCTGACGATCTGCTCGCCATTCGGGCCAAAGACGAAGATATTTGTCTCGCCGACCGCCTTTCCAAACAGATAGATGCGCCTGGCAGTGCGGGTCACCGCGTCGGCTACAGCGGGGTTGGCGACGAGAATGTCGTAGGCATCGCTCGGGAGGTCGATGACCACCGACTTGTTCAGTCCGAGCTTGACCCGCTGGGTGGCGGTCGAAGCCGTCACCCTGGCATTGCCCGCCGCACTGGCATCGACAATGCCATATGCATTCGTTCCAAGGAGAAACAGGCCGATCGCCGCAGCCAGGATGAGCGGCAGTTTGGTTTTTAGCCTCATTTCCTTGCCCCCACTTCGGAAACTTCGCCCGACTTGATCAGCCGCACGGTTCCGCGCCGGCCATTGCCGGAAACCAGGTAATCGGCTTCGCCCACATTCTTGTCCTGACTGTCCTTGATCGAGCGCAGCGCCAATGTCAGGCGATCCGCCATCTGCTGTGCGACGGTGATGATCTCGGACTGCTGCGGCGTCAGTTCCAGGGTGGCGGTCTGGCCAACCCTGGTCTTCTTACCTTCCTCGTCCTCCTGAATGGTCTGGTCGATCGCCAGGACGCGAATGTTCTTCAGGATAGTTTCGGTCGTGAAGCCCGGACCACCGCCGTTGGCGGGATCGGCTCTGCGGGTCATGATGACGTCGACGAAATCGTTGGGAAGAATAAAGCCACCGGCCGAGGTGTCGGCCGAGATGCTTGTGGCAACGGCCCGCATGCCGGAGGGCAGGATCGACGACATGAAGCTTTGCCCTTCACCGATCAGCTTCGAGCGCCGCAGCGGCTCGCCGGCGTAGAGCGCCACGCGAGCGACGGCGCCCTTCAGCTTGTCCAGCGCTTCAGGCTCGGCGGCGCGGGTGATGAAATTTGCGTTGATGCCGGCGGACGGCCATGACTCCCAGGAAATGTTGTTTTCAAGCGGACTGCCCATCGGAACGTCGCCGGAAAGAACAAGCACATCCTGCAGCGCGATCGCCGGCGCCTGAGGACCGGAATCGACAACCGGAGGCGGCGGAGCCACGACCATGTTCTTCGCGACATAGCCTGCACCACCGGCCGCGGCTATCGCCACGCTCAGAATAATCAATCGGGATGCTGGCATCTGTCCGAACCTCGCCTTGGCAAACCACGTAGCCAAGCGGGACTTTGCAGCGGCAATCGTCAAAACAAGGTTAATGTTATACTTACGATCGTGATTAATTTAACGTTTATATAAATTGGATCGACAAGCCCGGCCCGAAGGAAAACGTGGCCAACTCGCCTGCTCGGCGCCAACCGCGTAAAGTGAACTTCAGCCCGCCAGCCTGGTAAGTCCCCAGGCCATCAATGGCGAGTCGGAATAGGTGAGCAGACCGCCAATGCCAAGCGCGATGCCGTACGGAACGCCGGTCGCCTCATCGGCGAAATGGCGCAGGAACGGATTATGGCTTGTGACGGCGGCAAGCGGCGATTTTCGATAGGCGAGGATGGCTAGCGTCAGCAGGCCGCCGATGAATGTCGAGGCGACGAGGTATTCGATGAGATGGATGTTCAGTCCCATCCACATGGCAGTGGCAGCCAGAAGCTTGGCGTCGCCGCCGCCCATGCCGCCCAGCGCGAACAGGCCGAACGTCACCGCGAGAACCAGGCCGGCGGCGGCGAAATGCCAGCCATAGGTGGCCCAGTCCATACCGGTCAAAGGCGCAACCAAGACGAAGACGACCACAAGCAACACCGGCACGCGATTGGCGATCGTCATCGAAAGCATGTCGGAGATCGCGGCAAAAAGCATGCAGAACGGAAATACGACGAAGATCACGGCTTCAAGCATCGGCGCGCCTATGACCCAATTGCATCTGGCCCCCAACCCAATCCTATTCGACTAACGACTGATGAGGCGCAAATTTCAATTCATACCAGGACTAAATAAGGGCCGCCAGTGCGGCGGCCCTTATTTCAGAACAACCGAACCCGTTACGGTCAGCTACCGTTCACCTTAGTGGAGATGGCGGTGAACTTGGCGTTCAGCGAGTTGCCGAGCTGGCCGGCGCCGACCATGATAGCGAGTGCGATAAGAGCGGCGATCAGACCGTATTCGATAGCGGTCGCGCCGGATTCGTCCTTCACAAAACGTGCGATGAGGTTAGACATTCGAGCTCCTACTCCAATTGTTACAGCACTTCCGTCAACTTCTCTTGGTGGCTGATCGGATACTGCGAATCTAAGGAGAAGCTGTTTCAATCGGCTTAATAAACAGGCTTACCGATTCCTTTCCCGCTTCGACGACATTGCGTGGTTAACCCAGAACTAAAATACCCGCCGCCAGGGCCTCGGCCGACAAAAGGCGCAACAGGCGCAATTCGGCAAAGACGTTTCAGCCGTGCCGGCTAGGCCCAATGCCGGTTCCGGCTTGATCCTGAATTCCAGCCGCTTAACGGTTGGTTCACCAATCTCGTTCATGTTCCGTTGAACAGTTTGCCAGGGGGCGCCTCAATGGCCGGGCCGAGATCATCATTTCCAGTTGCCGTGCTTTTTGCCGCAGCGGCTTTCGCCTTTCCAGCCAAGGCCGGCGCCGGCATCGAGGTGACGATGAACCAGGCAAAGATCATCAAATTGTCGCGCACCGCCGATACGATTGTCGTCGGCAATCCGGCGATCGCCGACGCCTCCGTGCAGGACGCATCGACGATCGTACTGACCGGCAAGGGATTTGGCGTCACCAATCTCGTCGTCCTCGACCAGCAGGGCAATCCGATCGTCGATGAGCAAATAACCGTCGTGCGCCAGGCAGCGTCGTCGGTGCGCATCTATCGGCGTTCCGAAGTACAGACCATGTCCTGCGCGCCATATTGCGAAAGCTCGTATAAGAGCGATGCCGAGAAGGCCTCTGAAGCCGAAATGAGCGCCGTGCATTAGCTAGCCGACGTCTCCGTCTTTGGCGGGAACGTGCTTCGGTTATCGCCAGGTTAAGGCCTTCCCGTCGAATTTAACGGTCATTCCAACCGGACTTCAATCGGTTGCGACTAACGGTGGACCGATACAGAAGCGGGCATCGGCGGGCAGCGGACATGAGCAAGGTAGGACGAGCAAGTTCTCCAAGACGGTTTTTGGGCGACCGCCGCGGAAGCACGGCGATCGAATTCGCCATGCTTGCAATTCCTTTCGCGCTTCTTGTCTTCGCCATCCTGGAGAGCTGCATTTCTTTTGCCGCACAGGAAGTGATGGCAAACGCAACCGACGACATCGCGCGCCAACTGCGTACCGGCCAACTAAGACCGGCCGATGTGTCCGGCACCAAGCTGCGGGATATGATCTGCACCAAATTGGAGATCATGGTCGCCAAGACCTGTCCCGGATTGCTGGTGGACTTGCGCGAATATCCGACCTTCGCCGATGCGGCGCTGGCCGGTTTCAAGATCCAGGATGGCGACGTCGTGCTGACCAAAGGCACGAGCACACAGACCTTCACCGTCGCACCTGGCCTGGCGGAGTCGAGAAACATGCTGCGTGTTTTTTACAAATGGCCGGTGATGACCGACTTCATGGCCAAATCGATGGCCAACCTGAAGGACGGCAAAACGCTGCATTTTGCTTCGATCACTTGGCAGAACGAGCCGTTCGACAACTGAACCACGTAGTCGCTTGAAAAGGGCAAAGCCATGATTCGTGCGGGGGCACAGCTGGGCATCGCAGGGATTTGTACAAGAGCAGTCCGGCTTTGCTCGGACCGCCGCGGTATTGCGGCTGTCGAGTTTGCCCTCATCGTGCCTATCCTGTTGATCATGTACTTTATGACAATGGAGGCCTCGCAAGCCATCGAGACCAGCAAGAAGGTCAGCCGCATCGGCAGCATGGTAGCGGACCTCGTCACGCAGCAGCAGACCGTCAAGGCGGCCGATGTCGATGCCATCATGGCGATCGGCAGTTCCACGCTCCAGCCCTACAACCGCTCGAAACCGAAGATCATTATCACGGCGATACAGGTGACGAACGAGACGACGCCGAAAGTCCTGGTCGTGTGGTCGCGCAAGCTGGTCGATGGCGTCTCTAGCGTCGACGCGGTCAAGGATTCCACCACGACGGTCCCGAGCGCGCTCAAGATCAAAGGCACGTTCCTCATTCGGGTCGAAAGCGATCTCGCCTACAAGCCAATCATCACCTGGTCGGCGGACGGCCAAAGCCGGTTCGGGTTGAGCTCGGTCTTCAATTCGATATCGATGGCGGAAACTTATTATCTGCGGCCGCGCAGGAGCCCGACCATTCCGTGCAGCGATTGCTGACGCCTGAAGCCCGCTAACCGGTCTGTTGCTATTGCTTGCGACTGCGGGCCGAGACTAGACGCACGATGGCTGCAGCCAGCACATAGTCCCTCGACCGGCAACGGTTCGGCGACGATACCGATACGGAACGTTCCGATAACATCGCGCCAATCGGCTCGCGCCAGGTTTGTGCAAGACGCATCCAGCAGCAAAGCCAGTACGGTGGCGAATGCTGTCAGGGCAAGCCTCATGCGAGCTCCGCGCCGCGCATTTCCATCCGCAGATCGACCATGCCGCGATTCGTCTCTCCGGGACCAGCACGCCAAGCCGTGCTGTTTGGGTTTCCGAATTGCCAATGGTGGCGCGGAACCCTATGTCTGAGCCAACACACAGGCAATGATGAACCTTTCGATGGCACGCGCCTTCCTTTTTGTCCTCGACTCCTTCGGCATCGGCGGCGCGGCCGATGCGGAACGTTATGGCGACACCGGCTCCAATACGTTCGCACACATCGCGCGGGCCTGCGCAGAAGGCCGCGCCGATCGCGAAGGCCTGCGTGCCGGACCCCTTCTTGTACCAAACATGCTCGCGCTCGGTCTCGGCCAGGCCGCGGCAACGGCAACGGGTTTCAGGTTTGAGAATGCCGGCAGTGCACCGCTTGCCGCCGCCTTTCACGGCGCGGCCCAAGAGGTTTCGAGCGGCAAGGACACGCCATCGGGCCATTGGGAAATAGCCGGCCTGCCGGTCCGTTTCGACTGGGGTTACTTCCCAGACAAGATTCCCGCCTTTCCGGCCGAGTTGACCGAAGCAATGGTGCGTGAAGGGAAGGTGCCTGGCATCCTCGGCAATTGCCATGCTCCGGGCACCGAGATTATCGAACGGTTCGGCGAAGACCATATCCGCACCGGCAAGCCGATCTGCTACACCTCGATCGACTCCGTCCTGCAGATCGCCGCGCATGAGGTTCATTTCGGCCTGGAACGGCTTTACGAGTTCTGCAAAGTGGTGCGCAGGCTCGTCGATCCGCTGAATATCGGCCGCGTCATCGCGCGGCCGTTTATCGGTGAAACCGCGGCCACGTTCGAGCGAACGCATAATCGTCGCGACTATGCCGTACCGCCACCGGAACCGACGCTGCTCGACCGGCTGACGGCGCGCGGCAGCCGGGTTATCGCGATCGGCAAGATCGGCGACATTTTCGCCCATCGGGGGATCTCGGAAGTCCGCAAGGCTGCCGGCAACATGGCGATGTTCGACAAAACGCTTGGTGCCATGGAAGACGCCCGCGACGGCGACCTCGTCTTCGCAAACTTTGTCGACTTCGACACCGAGTTCGGGCATCGGCGCGACGTTGCGGGATATGCCGCCGCACTCGAAGCGTTCGACCGGCGCCTGCCCGAGGCATTCGCACGGCTGAAGCCAGGCGATCTGCTCATCTTGACCGCCGATCACGGCAATGATCCGACGTGGCGCGGCACCGACCACACGCGCGAGCGTATTCCGATTATCGGGACACGGCCGGGTTTCAAAGGCGCAGACATCGGACTGAGGACAACATTTGCCGACATCGGCGAAACCGTGGCCGAACATCTCGGGCTGGCGCGCGGCCGTCACGGCACCTCCTTCCATGCCACGATAGGTGGCCATGCCTGAGTTGCCGGAGGTAGAGACAGTCAGGCGCGGTCTGCAGCCGGCCCTTGAAGGTGCCCGCATTGTCGGTGTCGAGGCACGCCGGCCGGATTTGCGGTTTCCGTTCCCCGAGAGATTTTCGGAGCGGCTGACCGGCAAGACGATTGCGGCGCTCGGCCGCCGTGCCAAATATCTGACAATGCACATGGACAACGGCCCGGTTCTGATCTGCCATCTCGGCATGTCGGGTTCGTTTCGCATCGAAACGGCCGACGAGAGCGCAACGCCTAGCGTGTTCCACCACGAACGTTCGAAAAACACTGCTCACGATCACGTCGTCTTCGACATCGCATCCCCTGCCGGCGTCCGCTCTCGCGTGATCTTCAACGACCCGCGCCGCTTCGGGTTCATGCTGTTTTCGGAAGGCGAGCCCGACATGCATCCGATGCTGGCGGGATTAGGCGTCGAGCCTACAGGCAACGCACTGGACGGCGCGCTGCTCGCTTCGTTGCTGAAAGGTCGCAAGTCACCGCTGAAAGCGGCACTTCTGGACCAGAGGCTGATTGCCGGGCTAGGCAATATCTACGTCTCGGAAGCGCTTTGGCGGGCCGGCCTGTCGCCGCTGCGCGAAGCGGGCACCCTCGCGAGAGCCGGCAAGAAAGCCAAAGAGCAGAGCGAACGCCTGGCCGAAGCAATCCGCTCGGTCGTCGCCGATGCGATCGCCGCCGGCGGCTCGTCGTTGCGCGATCATATGAAGACCGATGGATCACTGGGCTACTTCCAGCATTCCTTCGCGGTTTACGATCGCGAGGGGGAAGGCTGCTCCAAGCCTGGTTGTGGCGGCCACATCGAGCGTATCGTGCAAAGCGGTCGTTCGACCTTCCACTGCCGGGCCTGTCAGGCTTGAACCAGAACCGAGGAGGAGCAAAGCATGGGCTATGAAACCATCATCGTCGAAACCCGCGGCAAGGTCGGGCTGATTACGCTGAACCGGCCGCAGGCGCTCAACGCGCTGAATTCACAAGTGCTGGCGGAACTGGTCGCGTCGGTGAATAGCATGGGCGCCAATGCCGACATCGGCGCCATGGTCATCACTGGTTCGGAAAAGGCTTTCGCGGCAGGTGCCGATATCAAGGAAATGCAGTCCATCTCCTATGTGGATGCCTATCTGCAGGATTTCTTCGTCGGCTGGGAAGAATTTACGCGGGCACGAAAGCCGATCATCGCGGCGGTGGCGGGCTATGCGCTGGGGGGCGGCTGCGAACTGGCGATGATGTGCGACTTCATCATCGCCGCCGACACTGCCAAGTTTGGCCAACCCGAGATCACGCTGGGCGTCATGCCCGGCATGGGCGGATCGCAGCGCCTGACCCGCTTTGTCGGCAAGTCGAAGGCGATGGATATGTGCCTGACGGGTCGAATGATGGACGCAGCCGAGGCCGAGCGTTCCGGCCTTGTCTCGCGCGTGGTGCCAGCCGGCGAGTTGATCGAGGAAGCGCTTAAGGCAGCGGCCAAGATCGCTGGTTTTTCCTTGCCGTCGGTGATGATGGCAAAGGAGGCCGTCAACCGCGCCTATGAGACGACGCTCACCGAGGGTCTGCGGTTCGAGCGCCGGCTGTTTCATTCGCTGTTTGCGCTGGATGACCAGAAGGAAGGCATGGCGGCCTTCAGCGGCAAGCGGAAGCCGAATTTCACGAACCGATGAGATGACGAAGGCGCCGGTCAAAAAGAAAGCGCTGCAGCGTTGACGCGCCGGAAAAGCTGAACTATAAGCCGCACCAACCGAGGCGGCCCTGTGGCTGCCCGTTTGTTTTTTGCGCCCTGCGGTATCCCGCAAGCGCCCACCAGATCAGAAGAGAGGCACCATGGCCAATACCTCCTCGGCCAAAAAGGCAACGCGCAAGATCGCCCGTCGCGCAGCGATCAACAAGAACCGCCGCTCCCGCGTCCGGACCTACATCCGCCAGGTCGAAGAGGCGCTCGCGGCCGGCGATAAGGCGGCCGCACAGGCTGCCTTCAAGGTGGCCGAGCCGGAATTGATGCGCGCCGCGACCAAGGGCGTGGTGCACAAGAACACGGCATCGCGCAAGGTGTCGCGGCTGGCCCAACGGGTCAAGGTGCTGTCGGCCTAATATATCTTTTCCTGAACTGCGCTTCTTCAAACCCGGCCAATCGCGCCGGGTTTTTTTCGTTTGCCGGCAAGTACTTAAAAGAAAGCCCGCAAAATGGCGCTCCGCGTGCATTTCAAAGTTCGAAATGCTTTGCCGGCGTATACATACCCGCTGATATTCGCAGCCTTCGAAACTGCCAATGCGAAAATTTCCGAGCGTCACAGATTACTGTTTTTTTTCAGAGGTTTACCGATGGTGATCCACAGCTTGTTCACATCGGCTGCGGTCGATAGGCGGCAATTGGCTGTCAAGCGAATTATTTCAGAAAATTTCGCATTTGTGTGGCCTTTTTCACATTCGCCGGAAAAGGGTTTGAATCACAATGGCTTTGTCAAAATCAACTGTTGCGGCATGGCGTTCGAAACGTGCCTTCCTAGTCAGATTCCTTAAAAATCCGTTAGGGGTGGCCTTGCCCTATCCACAGCGATTTCGGTAATGTCTGTCCATCGAAGGGACGGGCCCTTGGCCCTTGACCAGCCTGAAACCGGCCAGCTCAAATTGGCAGAGTTTACACCGCGGATTTAACTCCGCGGACGGGGTTGGTTTGTCTTTTCGATACGGTAGGGGACTGGCGTAATTGTACATGGCAGGTCGACGGTGCGCCGGCGGTTTTTCGCCGGACGGCATTTTGTTGCCCTGACATGACCAAAGCGGATCGGCTCTTCGGCGCCGGACCGACAACGAGGCGATTCATCAGCCGGCGGCGGCGATGGTGTCGCAGCGAAGACACGGTCGCCGGAAACATGGATGCAGGAGGCGCATCCCCGGCGGAAAACAGGTACAAGAGACAAGGAACTCGATCATGCAGAGCGGCGGCATCGAAAGGGAGCTTACAGGCGACCTCCCATTTCCTGGAACGTTAATCGGAAGGAACGACATGGCGGCTTCCAATGAAGCTGAACAGAAGTTCGATCGGGTCAAGGCCCAGTTGAAGGCGCGACTGGGAACCGAGGTCTATTCGAGCTGGTTCGGGCGCATGAAGGTCGCTGAATCCTCTAAGGGCATTGTCCGCATCTCAGTGCCAACCGCATTCCTGCGTTCATGGATCAACGGCCACTATCTCGATCTCATCACCGAGTTGTGGAAGCACGAGGATCCGGAGATCCTCAAGATCGAGATCGTGGTTCGCACCGCCACACGGCAGGGCCGCAACAGCGTCGAGCCAGAAGTGGCCCCGGCGCGCAAGATGACCAGGCAGACGCAAACCGCGCTCTCTGCGGGCACGGCGAGCCCCAGCAGGGTCGAACGGGTCCCGGTACCCCGCCCGGGGATGCCGGCAGAAACCGAGTTCCGGCACAATGTTCTCGGTTCGCCACTCGATCCACGCTACACTTTCACCTCCTTCATCGAAGGACCATCGAACCGAGTGGCTTTTGCCGCCGCCAAGGCGGTCGCGGAATCGCAGTCGAGCGCGGTGCGTTTCAATCCGCTCTTTCTGCACGCGACGGTCGGGCTGGGCAAAACGCACCTGTTGCAGGCGATCGCCGCAGAATCGCTGAAGCAGAATCCGAAATCGCGGGTCGTCTATCTGACGGCTGAGTATTTCATGTGGCGGTTCGCCACCGCGATCCGCGACAACAACGCACTGACGCTGAAAGAACAGCTGCGCGACATCGACCTCCTCATCATCGACGACATGCAGTTCCTGCAGGGCAAGTCGATCCAGCACGAATTCTGCCATTTGATCAACATGCTGCTCGACAGCGCCAAGCAAGTGGTGGTCGCTGCCGACCGGCCGCCGTCGGAATTGGAGTCGCTGGAGCCACGCGTCCGCTCGCGCCTCAACGGCGGCGTCGCGCTGGAAATGTCAGCCCCGGATTTCGCCATGCGTATCGGTATGCTCAAGCTCAGGCTTGCCACCGCCAAGCTCGACGATGCGTCGCTCGATATTTCCGAAGAGATCCTCAACCACGTCGCCCGCACGGTGACCGGCAGCGGACGCGAGCTCGAAGGTGCCTTCAACCAGCTTTTGTTTCGCCAATCCTTCGAACCGCAGATCACCATCGACCGCATCGACGAGATCCTTGGCCACATCTATCGTTCGGGCGAACCCAAGCGGGTGCGTATCGAGGACATCCAGCGCATCGTCGCGCGCCACTACAACGTGTCGAAGACCGAACTTCTGTCCAACCGGCGCACACGCACCATCGTCAAGCCACGGCAGGTCGCCATGTATCTGTCGAAGGTGATGACGCCGCGCTCGCTGCCGGAGATCGGGCGGCGGTTCGGCGGTCGTGACCATACGACCGTGCTGCATGCGGTGCGCAAGATCGAGGATCTTTCCGGTGCCGACAACACACTGGCGCAGGAACTCGAATTGCTGAGAAGGCTGATCAACGACCAGGCCTGACGGCCCGAAAAACGCCGGCTCGCGGACTCCGGCCTTTTTATCCCCTTTATCCCCGGAAAGCCCGTGCAGCCGGTCCGAACCGGTGGCGCGGGCTTGCGTTTGCCGGGTTTTTCCTGTCAGTTTACGCAGATTCTGAGCCTGTTCAGACCTTTCGCGGGGCGCCGCTTGCCGGAGACCCGTTCATTCATTCAAGCGAGCCTGTTTTGTCATGCGTGTTATCCTGGAACGGTCAAATCTCCTGAAGTCGCTCAACCATGTTCACCGCGTGGTCGAGCGGCGCAATACCATTCCGATCCTGTCGAACGTGCTGCTCAGCGCCGAGGGGGCCAGCCTTGAAATGAAGGCGACCGACCTCGACCTGGAGGTGACCGAAGCAACGCCGGCAAAGGTCGAACGTGGCGGGGCGACGACGGTCCCGGCACATCTGCTCTACGACATCGTGCGCAAGCTTGCCGACGGCGCGGAGGTGGCGCTGAAGACCGACGAAGACGGCAACGCCATGACGGTGACGTCGGGGCGCTCGAGCTTCCGCCTGCAATGCCTGCCGCAGTCCGACTTTCCCGAGCTTTCAGCCGGGTCGTTCTCGCATATTTTCCGGCTCGATTCCGTCGGACTAAAGGGCCTCATCGAAAAGACCCAGTTTGCCATCTCGACCGAGGAGACGCGCTATTATCTGAACGGCATTTATCTGCACACGCACGAGGCCGGCGGCAAGCTGAAGCTGCGCTCTGTCGCGACCGACGGCCACCGGCTGGCGCGCGCCGAGATCGATGCGCCGGCAGGCTCTGAGGGCATGCCTGGCGTCATAATCCCGCGAAAGACGGTCAGCGAGCTGCAAAAGCTGGTCGACGATCCCGATGTTGCAGTCACCACCGAGTTGTCCGACACCAAGATCCGTTTCACCATCGGCAGCGTTATCTTGACCTCCAAGCTGATCGACGGCACTTTCCCGGACTACCAGCGCGTCATTCCGACCGGCAACGACAAGAAGCTGATTATCGATCGCCAGAGTTTCGCCGCTGCCGTCGATCGCGTTTCGACCATTTCGTCCGAACGCGGCCGGGCGGTGAAGCTTTCGATCGCCGAAGGGCAGGTCACGCTTGCGGTCAACAACCCGGATTCGGGCAGTGCCACCGAGGAACTGGCGGCCGACTATTCGTCCGATCCGATTGAAATCGGCTTCAACGCCAAATACCTGCTCGACGTTGCCGCGCAACTGACCGGCACGGAGGCGAAGTTCATGCTGGCGGATGCCGGTTCCCCGACACTGATCCACGATATGGCCGACGAGACCGCGCTCTACGTGCTGATGCCGATGCGGGTGTAGGGCCCGAACGGGGCCATCTTGCTGTCGTGACCAGATCTGCAAAACCGCAGCAGACGTACATAAGTAAGCTCATACTTACGAATTTCCGCAACTATGCGGCGTTGGCAATCGACCTTGATCCCGGCGCTGTCGTTTTCTCCGGCGACAATGGCGCCGGCAAGACCAATCTGCTTGAAGCGATCTCGCTGCTCACGCCGGGCCGCGGCCTGCGCCGCGCACCCTATTCCGAGGTGGCGCGCGAAGGCGGCGACGGTGGCTTTGCGCTGCATGCCCGGCTTGACGGGCCGGAAGGCCAGGTCGAGATCGGTACCGGAATATCGGGCAGCGACGGCGAAGCCGGCCGGCGGGTGCGGATCAACGGCGCGACGGCACGCTCAGCCGAAGACATGCTGGAATGGCTGCGCGTGGTCTGGCTGACACCGGCCATGGACGGCCTGTTCCCCGGGCCGGCTGCCGACCGCCGGCGCTTCCTAGACCGGCTGGTGCTGGCGATCGATCCTGGCCACGGCCAGCGCGCGCTTGACTACGAAAAGGCAATGCGCGGCCGCAACAGACTGCTCGCCGACGGTTCACGCGACGGTGCCTGGTTCGATGCGATCGAGATGCAAATGGCCGAGACCGGCGTGGCGATTGCCGCGGCGCGTGCCGAACTGGTGCGCCTGCTCGCCGCCATGATCGACCGGCTGCCCGGCGACGGACCGTTTCCGCAAGCCGACATCGGCATCTCTGGCGAACTGGAAGGCGAACTCGGTATTTTGCCGGCCGTCGACGTAGAGGAACGGTTCCGTCGTGCGCTTGCCCAGGGGCGCGACCGCGACCGCACCGCCGGACGCACGCTCGACGGCCCGCACCGTTCCGACCTCGTGGTGCGCCACCGGCCCAAGGCGATGCCGGCCGAGCTCTGTTCGACCGGCGAGCAGAAGGCGCTGCTGGTCGGCATTGTCTTGTCGCATGCGCGGCTAACCGGTGAGATGTCGGGCATGACACCGATCCTGCTGCTCGACGAGATCGCCGCCCATCTCGACGGCGGTCGACGGGCGGCCTTGTTCTCGATCCTGGAGGAACTAAACTGCCAGGCCTTCATGACCGGGACCGATGCCGCGTTGTTTGACAGCCTCAAGGGACGCGCGCAATTCCTGACCGTCGATCACGGCACGGTCAGGCCGACCATTTGAACTTGGTTCATGGCGCACTTCTGAGCGGCATGCATTGATACCTGACAAGCTTTTTCCTCCGCTATATGGTCCGGCGATGATCACAGCCGCCCTCACCGATGAAGAGCTCGAACGCTACGCCCGCCACATCGTGCTGCCCGAGATCGGCGGCGCCGGCCAGCAGCGGCTGAAGCGGGCGCGGGTGCTCGTCATTGGCGCCGGCGGATTGGGAGCGCCTGTGCTCGAATATCTCGCCGCCGCAGGGATTGGCACTCTCGGTATCGTCGACGACGACATCGTTTCGCTTTCCAACCTGCAACGACAAGTGATCCACGGCACGGACATGGTCGGCATGGCAAAAACCGACAGTGCCAGAGCGGCGATCATCCGCATCAATCCAAACGTCGTCGTGGAAGAGCACAATTTCAGGCTGACCGTCGACAACGCCCCTACCCTCATTGCCCGTTATGACATCGTCGTTGACGGCTCCGACAATTTCGAGACACGCTACGCGGTGGCCGACGCCTGCGCCGCGGAAAGCCGGCCGCTCGTGCATGCCGCCGTTGGCCGCTTCGACGGCTCGGTCACCGTACTGAAGCCATTCGAAACCGGCCCGGACGGCAAGTTGAACCCAAGCTACCGCGATCTCTTTCCCGAGGCGCCGCCGCCGGGACTTGTGCCATCCTGCGCGGTGGCCGGCATTGTCGGCGCGCTGACCGGGGTCATCGGCACGCTGCAAGCCATGGAAGCGATCAAGCTGATCACCGGGATTGGCGAGCCGCTGGTCGGACGACTGCTGCTCTACGATGCGCTGGCGGCACGCTTCGACACGATCCGCTACAAGCGAACCAGCCCATGAGCCTGCCTGCCGACGTTTCCATCGTGCAGCTTGCGGCCGATTTCGACCGTTGGGACGAGGTGCTGGCGCTGGTCATGCGCGCCTTCGCCTTTATGGACGAGGTTGTTGACCCGCCGTCCTCGGCGCATCGGCTCACCGTTGAAAATCTCAGGGCTAGAGCGCTGGAGGAGACAGCATTCCTGGCACTGAAGGGAAACGAGATCGTCGGTTGCGTCTTCGTCCTGAAGCGCGCAGACGACCTCTATATTGGAAAGCTCGCGGTCGAGCCGACGCTTCAGGGACAAGGCGTCGGAAAACAGCTGATGCAGGCCGTCGAAGATCTTGCCCGCAGCCGCAACAGGACCGCCATCGAGCTCCAGACCCGGGTCGAACTGACTGGAAACCACGCTGCCTTCGCCCGCCTCGGCTTTCGCGAAACCGAACGGACAGCACACAAAGGTTACGACCGGCCGACCTCAATCACCATGCGCAAGGTGCTTTTGTAAGCAAACGCTATCCAAAAGCGAGCAGGCAGCTGCCGCGACCAGAATTCGCTGCCACGATGGCCGGTCACGCCCGCAGCGGCAGCACGCGGTCGGGCGGGCGATGACCGTCGAAGAAGGCGCGGATGTTGATGATTACCTTCTCGCCCATGTCGATACGGCCTTCGAGCGTCGCCGAGCCCATATGCGGCAACAGCACGACCTTGCCTTTGTGGGCGAGTTTCAGCAGCTTGCTGTTCAGCGCCGGCTCGTGCTCGTAGACGTCGAGGCCGGCGCCGGCGATCTTGCCGTCATGGATGAGCTTGACCAGCGATTCCTCATCGATGATATCGCCGCGCGCGGTGTTGACTATGTAAGCTGACGGTTGCAGAAGCGCCAGCCGCCGCGCCGAAAGCAGGTGGAAGGTTGCCGGTGTCGATGGACAATTGACCGAGATAATGTCCATGCGGGCGAGCATCTGGTCAAGGCTTTCCCAATACGTGGCTTCCAACTCGTCCTCGATTGCCGGCAGTACGCGGTGGCGGTTGTGGTAGTGGATCGAGAGGCCAAACGCCTTGGCACGCCTGGCGACGGCGGTGCCGATGCGACCCATGCCGACAATGCCGAGCCGTTTGCCCCAAATGCGCCGGCCGAGCATCCAGGTCGGCGACCAGCCCGCCCATTTCTTATCGCCGGTCAGCACGTTGGCGCCTTCGGCCAGCCGCCGCGGTACGGCCAGCATCAGCGCCATGGTCATGTCGGCCGTATCTTCGGTCAGCACGTTCGGCGTGTTGGTCACGGTGATGCCTTTCTTGGCCGCTGCCGCAACGTCGATCTTGTCTACCCCATTGCCGAAATTGGCGATCAGCTTGAGGTTGTCGCCGGCCTGGGCAATCAGCGCCGCGTCGATATTATCGGTGACGGTCGGCACCAGCACGTCGGCCTCCTTGACCGCAGCCACCAGTTCCGGCTGCGTCATCGGCCTGTCCTCCACATTCAAGCGGGCGTCGAACAACTCGCGCATGCGGGTCTCGACCGGGTCGGGCAATTTGCGCGTGATGACGACGAGGGGCTTCTTTTTGCCTGCCATTGTTTTCCTCGAACCCGATCTCGTTGAGACCTCTTTAACCAAGAACGGCGAAACTGAGTGCCGATCGCGGTACCGGTCATTCATGTAACAAGCGGTTCCGCCGAAGACAAAGAAAAAGGGGCGAAGGCCGATGGGCCGGCGCCGAAAGGAACGAAAGTGTCTGGTTTCGCGTCGCTCCGCCTGACCCTCAGTGCAGCATTCCTCGGCGCTCTCATCCATAGCCCACTGGTGATGGCGCAAAGTGCCGCCGCACCCGCCCAGAGCATCACGCTCGGACCAAGCGGCTTGCCACTGCCGCGCTTCGTCAGCCTGAAATCCGGCCGCGTCAACTCGCGCGTTGGGCCGGGCGTCAATTATTCCGTCGACTGGATGTATATGAAGCCCGGCCTGCCGATGGAGATCATCCAGGAGTTCGATACGTGGCGCCGTGTGCGTGATGCCGACGGCTCGGAAGGCTGGATCAATCAGTCGCTGCTTTCGGGCCGTCGCACGGCGATCGTCGCCCCCTGGCAGCGCGGCAAGGACGCTCGCGTCAACCTCCTTGACGACCCGGCAAAAGACGCAGGCGTCATCGCGATCCTCGAACCGGGGGTGATGGGCACGATCAAGTCCTGCGATGGCCAGTGGTGCGAAATGACCTTCGACGGCCATACCGGCTGGCTCGCGCAGTCGCTGGTCTGGGGTGCCTATCCCGGCGAAAAGGTCAAGAACTGACTTTCCGAACCGCAGGTCGGGCCAGCGCTGCAAGCACCGGATCCGGCATTTGTTTCGCTGGTCTTCGGTTCGGGGATGGTTTAGCGGCCGATGCGGCCGAGATGGGTATCCTGGAAACTGCTTGACAGCTTCAAACCATAGCCCAGAGCGCGGTCGATGGCGATGTGGGCGATCCAGATCAGCGCGACAGCTACCGCCATTGCATTGTCAAAGACGCTGCCGACAAGCGCCAGCAGAACGGGGAAGATCAGTATGTGCAAGGCGTTGTAGGCGACGGCCCCGACGCGCGGCCCGGCGATGTAACCCAGCATCGACAGGTCGGGCGCCAGAATGAGCACGGCAAACAGCCACCAGGAAACACCGGCGATTGCATAGAAGATAAGAGCCGCCACCGCGACGGCGACCCATTCGAGCCGGAGCGTCAAATCCAGGAATTTCATAAGTGCCGGTCAGTCGCAGCGTTTCGGACGCAGTCTCACCACGATATCGACATTGGCGATCTCCATGCCCTCCGGCGGCTCCGGCAGGTTGGAAACCGTCACCGGGCCGCTGTCAATATCGAAGATCCTGTTTTCGCCCTCGATATAGAAATGATGGTGATCGGAGGTGTTGGTGTCGAAATAAGTCTTCGCCCCCTCGACGGCAAGGATGCGCAGAAGACCGGCCTGGGTAAACTGGTGCAGAGCATTGTAGACGGTGGCCAGAGACACCGGCACGCCGGCGGCAAGCGCCTCCTCGTGCAGTTCCTCGGCCGAAAGATGGCGGTCGCCCTTGGCGAAAAGCAGATCGGCCAGCGCGATGCGCTGGCGTGTCGGCCTCAGACCGGCCTCACGAACCCGCTTGTCCACAGCGACATTATCCTTCCGGCAACCCAGATCCATCTATCCGTCGCGCTCACAGTTCCGCCTCAGACGGTCCAAAATGGCAGAAATTGAGCATCTGCCGAAACTGGACGTGTCCTGACATATATTCTGTCGACCGAATGCGATCAATAGCGCGCATTGACCCGGGCAGACGGGCAGGTTAAGCGCAAACGCCGGTTTCCGGCCTGAAACAGATTGTGTTAGGAAACCACCGACAAGGGCGCCTTTCGCCCGGGACGATCACGGGGACGAGATTGATGGCGGATCCGAAATCCAGCTACGGTTACGAGGAATTGCTTGCCTGCGCCCGCGGCGAGCTGTTCGGACCGGGAAATGCGCAGCTGCCCTATCCGCCGATGCTGATGTTCGACCGCATCACCGAGATCAGCGAGACCGGCGGTGCGTTCGACAAGGGTTTCATCCGCGCGGAATTCGACATCAAGCCGGATTTGTGGTTTTTCGCCTGCCATTTCATCGGTAATCCGATCATGCCGGGATGCCTGGGCCTGGACGCCATGTGGCAGTTGACGGGGTTCTATCTCGGATGGCTCGGTGAACCCGGCAAGGGGATGGCGCTGTCGACCGGTGAGGTGAGGTTCAAAGGCATGGTCACGCCTTCGGTCAAGAAGGTGGAGTATGGCGTCGACTTCAAGCGCGTGATGCGCGGTCGGCTTGTGCTGGGCATCGCCGATGGCTGGCTGAAGGCAGATGGCGAGCCCATATACGCGGCAACGGATCTGAAGGTCGGTCTGTCCAAGCAATCGGCCGCCGTCTGAACGAAGACCCTACAGTACGACGTCTTGGACGTCTGATGAACGCTGTAGCACTTTAATTTTGCGCATGGTTCCATTCCGGAAATTGATTTCAGGTTCGGGGTCGGCGCTGGAAGGAGTTGCGAATGAGACGGGTCGTAGTCACAGGTCTCGGCATCGTGTCGTCGATAGGCAACAATGCCAACGAGGTGCAGACCTCGCTGCACGATGCCAGATCCGGCATCAGCTTCTCCGACTCTTTCGCCGAGCATGGCTTCCGTTGCCGGGTGTGGGGTGCGCCGACGCTGGACCCATCGGGCATGATCGACCGTCGCGCCATGCGCTTCCTGTCGCAGGGTGCTGCCTGGAACCATGTCGCAATGGACCAGGCGATCGCAGACGCCGGCCTCGACGAGGCCGACATCACCAATGAGCGCACCGGTATCGTGATGGGCTCCGGCGGACCGTCGACCCGTGCAATCGTCGAGGCGGCCGAGACCACGATTAAAAACGGCAGCCCCAAGCGGATCGGGCCGTTCGCGGTGCCAAAAGCGATGTCGTCGACCGCGTCGGCGACGCTTGCCACCTGGTTCAAGATCCACGGCGTCAACTATTCGATCTCATCGGCCTGCTCGACGTCTGCGCATTGCATCGGCAATGGCTACGAGCTGATTCAGTGGGGCAAGCAGGACATCGTCTTCGCCGGCGGCCATGAGGATCTCGACTGGACGATGTCGGATCTCTTCGATGCCATGGGCGCCATGTCGTCCAAGTTCAACGACAGGGCGTCGGTCGCCTCACGCGCCTACGACGTCGATCGCGACGGTTTCGTCATTGCCGGCGGCGCCGGCGTGCTGATTCTTGAAGAGCTCGAGCATGCCAAGGCACGCGGCGCCAAGATCTATGCCGAGATCGTCGGCTATGGCGCGACATCGGACGGCTACGACATGGTGGCGCCGTCGGGCGAAGGCGCGGCGCGCTGCATGAAGCAGGCGCTCGCAACGGTGTCCTCGCCGGTCGACTACATCAATACGCACGGCACCTCGACGCCGGTCGGCGACTCCAAGGAAATGGGCGCCATCCGCGAGGTGTTCGGCGAGAAGATGCCTTTCATCACGTCGACCAAATCGTTAACCGGCCATTCTCTGGGCGCCGCCGGCGTGCAGGAATCGATCTACTCGATCCTGATGATGCAAGGCGGCTTCATCGGCGAGAGCGCCCACATTGAGAACCTCGATCCGGAATTCGAGGGCATGCCGATCGTGCGCAAGTGCATCGACGATGCAAGGATCGACACCGTTTTGTCCAATTCGTTCGGTTTCGGTGGCACCAACGCAACGCTGATTTTCCAGCGCTATTCCGCATAAGGATTTGCCGACCATGGACGGATTGATGAAGGGCAAGCGCGGGCTTGTCATGGGTGTTGCCAACGATCATTCGATCGCCTGGGGTATCGCCCGCAAACTGTCCGAACATGGTGCGGACCTCGCCTTCACCTATCAGGGCGAGGCCTTCGGGCGCCGGGTCAAGCCGCTCGCCGAGAAATTGGGCGCATCCCTGGTGGTGCCTTGCGACGTCGAGGACAGCGTGTCGGTCGCCGCGACTTTCGAGACTTTGGGGAAGGCGTGGGGCGGGCTGGATTTCGTCGTCCATGCCATCGGCTTTTCCGACAAGAACGAGCTGAAAGGCCTCTACGCCGACACGAGCCGCGACAACTTCATCCGCACCATGGTGATCTCCTGCTACTCCTTCACCGAGATCGCCCGTCACGCCGCCACATTGATGAAGGATAGCGGTTCGATGGTCACGCTGACCTATGCCGGTTCGGTCCGTGTCATGCCGAACTACAACGTTATGGGTGTCGCCAAGGCGGGGCTGGAGGCCAGCGTCCGCTATCTCGCCAACGACTACGGCCCGCGCGGCATCAGGGTGAACGGCATATCGGCGGGACCGGTACGGACGCTTGCGGGCGCCGGGATTTCCGACGCACGCCACATGTTCTCCTACCAGCAGCGCAACTCGCCGCTACGCCGTACAGTGACGATCGATGAAGTCGGCGGCTCCGCGCTCTATTTGCTGTCCGACCTGTCCTCCGGCGTCACCGGCGAAATCCATTATGTCGATTCCGGCTATCACATCGTTTCCATGCCGACGCTTGACGAATTGAAGCAGACCGACGGCGGGCGGGAATAGCGCGAGCGACGTATCGCCGGCTTGCCCCGCAGGATTTCAGCGTCGCGCCGATAAGACCTTGAACATGCCGTCGCGGGCGAGCTCCGCATGGCTGGAGAAGGCGGCCGCCAGCACCGGTTCGTAGGGAAGCTGGCGGTTTGCCACCATGAACAGCCGGCCGCCGGGCTTCAGCGCCTTGCCTGCCGCGCGGATCATGCCGGCACCGATTTCCGGCTCAGTCGCCCGGCTGCGGTGAAAGGGCGGGTTCATGACGACCACGTCGTAGCGGCGCTCGACCGGTTCGCTCAACAGATCTATCCAGAAGAAACGTGGCTCCACGCCTGTGTTGCCGACATTGGCCTTGGCCGCCTCCAGCGCCTCGAAATCCGCTTCGTAAAGGTCAAGCGCCGATATGCCGGGTGAGCGGGCGGCGACTTCGGCGGCGACATAGCCCCAACCGGCACAGAAGTCCGCAACGCTGCCACGCAGATCGTTGGGCAGATTTTCGACTAGCAGCTTCGATCCGGCATCGATCTTGTCGAAGGAAAACATGCCTGGGGCCGTGCGGAAGCGGTCCTCGACCACCAAGTCCGGATTGGCGGCGCGAAGCGTTGCCGCGGCAACGGTATCGGCCGGCCGGCGAAACCAGAAGGCAATGCCGTGATGCTTCGGCAGGTGGCCTTCGAGCGGCACAAGGGCGCCGACATGCTTGCGCAGGCTGGCGATTCCATCGTCCTTGCTGCCGGCGACGACGATCAACCCGCCTGGTGCTGCGCGTTCGACCGCTTCGGCAACGCGCAACTCGTTTTGGCCGCGATGGCGGCCAGCGAGCACAAATGCCGCGTCGAAAGCCTCGCCTTCGACCTGCGGCGTGACCGCGAAGCCAGACGCCTGCAAGGCGCGAAAGTGCGGCCTGAAGCCTTGGACAAGATGAAGCTTGGCATCAAAACTTTCCGGCAAGCGAAAGCCGGGCTCGGCACCGAGAAAGAGTATGCGTTCATCCTTTCGTGGCAGGGAGACAGCACCGGCCCCGAACGGATGGAAAAGCGTTTTCAGCGGCTCGGCGGACATTCACCACTCTTGAACTGCAAGGCTGTTGTTGAAACGCAAACGGGCGCGACCTTCCGGCGCGCCCGCTTCGATTGCATAGTTAGATCAGCTTAGGCGGCGTTTTCTTCGCCTTCGCTCTTCTTGTCGCGCACGATTTCCTTGCCGGTGGCCTGGTCGACGACCTTCATCGACAGGCGGACCTTGCCGCGCTCGTCGAAGCCCATCAGCTTGACCCAGACCTTGTCGCCTTCCTTGACCACATCGGAGGTCTTGGCGACGCGGTCATTGGCGAGTTGCGAGATGTGGACGAGGCCGTCACGCGGACCGAAGAAATTGACGAAAGCGCCGAAGTCGGCGGTCTTGACGACCGTGCCTTCGTAGATTTCACCGACTTCCGGCTCGGCGACGATGGTGTGTATCCACTTCTTCGCCGCCTCGATCTCCTTGGCATTGGCCGAGGCGATCTTGACGGTGCCGTCGTCCTCGATGTTGATCTTGGCGCCGGTCTTTTCGACGATCTCGCGGATGACCTTGCCGCCCGAGCCGATCACGTCGCGGATCTTGTCGGTCGGGATGTGCATGACCTCGATGCGCGGCGCGAACTCGCCGAGCTCGGCACGTGCGCCGGACAGAGCGTGGGCCATTTCGCCGAGAATGTACTGACGGCCATCCTTGGCCTGGTCGAGGGCGATCTTCATGATCTCCTCGGTGATGCCCTCGATCTTGATGTCCATCTGCAGCGAGGTGATGCCGTAGGCGGTGCCGGCAACCTTGAAGTCCATGTCGCCGAGGTGGTCCTCGTCGCCAAGGATGTCGGAGAGCACGGCGAAGCGCTCGCCTTCCTTGATCAGGCCCATCGCAATGCCGGCGACCGGCTTGGCAAGCGGCACGCCGGCATCCATCAGAGCCAGCGAGGTGCCGCAGACGGTAGCCATCGACGACGACCCGTTGGACTCGGTGATCTCCGAAACGACGCGCAACGTATAGGGGAACTGGTCGGCGGTCGGAAGCATCGGCCGGATGGCGCGCCAGGCGAGCTTGCCATGGCCGATTTCGCGGCGGCCCGGCGAACCCATGCGGCCGGTTTCACCGACCGAATAGGGAGGGAAGTTGTAGTGCAGGAGGAACTTCTCCTTGTACATGCCGGTCAACGAATCGACATACTGCTCGTCCTCGCCGGTGCCGAGCGTGGCGACGACCAGCGCCTGGGTCTCGCCGCGAGTGAACAGCGCCGAGCCGTGCGTGCGCGGCAGGACGCCGACTTCCGAGACGATCTTGCGGACCGTCTTCAGGTCGCGGCCGTCGATGCGCGAGCCGGTGTCGAGGATGTTCCAGCGCACGACCTTGGCCTGGAGCTCCTTGAACACGGTGCCGATCTGTTCGGACGTGTATTTGGCCTCTTCGCCTTCTGCCGGCGCGAACGCGGCCTTGACCTTGGCCTTGACGGCGTCGACGGCGGCATAGCGCTTCTGCTTGTCGGTGATCTTGTAGGCATCGCGAAGCTCGCCTTCGACGATCTTGAGCATCTCGGCTTCAAGTGCGGAATAGTCCGGCGCGTTGAAGTCGCGCGGGTCCTTTGCCGCGACTTCAGCCAGCTTGATGATCGCGTCGATCACCGGCTGGAAGCCCCTGTGGCCGAACATGACGGCGCCGAGCATAAGGTCCTCGCCGAGTTCCTTGGCTTCGGACTCGACCATCAGCACGGCGTCGGCGGTGCCGGCGACGACCAGGTCGAGCTTCGATTCCTGCATCTCGTCGACGTGCGGGTTGAGCACATATTCGCCGTTGATGTAGCCGACACGGGCGCCGCCAACCGGGCCCATGAACGGCACGCCGGACAAGGTCAGGGCGGCGGAGGTGGCGACGATCGACAGGATGTCCGGGTCATTTTCGAGATCGTGCTGGACGACGGTGACGACGATCTGGGTGTCGTTCTTGTAGCCTTCGGCGAAGAGCGGGCGGATCGGGCGGTCGATCAGGCGGGAAACCAGCGTTTCCTTCTCGCTCGGACGGCCTTCACGCTTGAAATAGCCACCCGGGATCTTGCCGGCGGCGTAAGTCTTCTCCTGGTAGTTGACCGTCAGCGGGAAGAAATCGAGGCCGGGTTTCGGCTCCTTCATCGAGACGACGGTGGCGAGAACCTTGGTTTCGCCGTAGGTGGCCAGCACCGCGCCATCAGCCTGACGCGCGATCTTGCCGGTTTCGAGAATGAGCGGACGGCCGCCCCATTCGATTTCCACTTTGTGGTAATTGAACATGTCTTGTCCTTCGTATGCGGAAAGGGCCGCGCCGTCTTAGCGTGCGCGGATGCCCCTTTCCCTTGGCTTCCTTTCTCGGGCAGCCACGGGCAAGACAACGGGAAGCTCGGCTATTCGGCGCATTTGCCGCACGAGCGTCCTGCAATCCTGCCCCATGACCGTCCATGGGCGGTTTCGAGCGGCCCTCTGCTGTTCGAAACCGGGTTGGCCAATCGATCCGAGTGGCCTTGCGCGTGAACCCGAAAACCAGGTTTTCGGAAAATATCCTGCGCAAATCTAAACTTCAGAGCGTCCTTTGCGCATCCAAACCGATGCGCGGCGCTCTACTTCCTTCATGGAGCCTTGGATGACCCGATGCTCCAATGCGCGACCGGCGGGCTCTCGAAAGAACCCGCCGGTCAATTCGTCAACGGCGCAGACCGAGCTTCTCGATCAGCGTCTGATAGCGCGCGTCGTCCTTGCGCTTGAGATAATCAAGCAGGCTGCGGCGCTGGGAAACGAGAGCGAGCAGACCACGGCGGGAATGGTTATCCTTCTTGTGGTCCTTGAAATGGTCGGTCAGGTTCTTGATGCGCTCCGAAAGGATGGCCACCTGGACTTCCGGAGACCCGGTATCGCCCTTGGCGGTTGCGAATTCGCCCATCAATTCCTTCTTGCGTTCGGCAGTAATCGACATCGTGTTTTTCCTTGTCTGTTTGAGGAAACGGGACGCCCTCAGCCGGGATGTCGTCCAGCAGGGGCCGGTGCAAGCAACGCGTCAAAGCGCGAAGCTGCGGCGCATATAGTGCAATTCCGACAAAAAGGCCAGCCTAATTCACAAGCCGGCTTTTTGCTGCATAAACGGGCACTTCCGCCTAGTCAGAGCCATTTCTTCCATTTGAAGTACGCAAAGAGCCCGACCGCAACAAGCGCCATGAAGACGAGCGACAGGGGATAGCCGTAATAGGCCTTCAGCTCCGGCATGTTCCAGGGCGAGGTGTCGGGGTCGAAATTCATGCCCCATACGCCGACGAGAAAGGTAAGCGGCATGAAGATCACCGAGACGATCGTCAGATAGCTGATGACGTCGTTGGTGCGCGCCTGGCTGAGCGACAAGTGCATCTCGATCAGGCCGGTCAGCATGTCGCGCTGGGTTTCGACCAGTTCGATCAATCGCAGCGAATGATCGAGCGTGTCGTTCAGAAATATCTTGGTTTCGGCCTTCACATAAGAGACGTCATTGCGGATCATGGTCGCCAGCGCGTCGCGCATCGGCCAAAGCACGCCCTTCAGCACATTGGCATCGCGCCGCAATTCGTGAAGCTGCCGCATCTGATGCTTGTGCGCCTGGTTCAGCATCTGGTCCTCAATGCTGTCGACCAATTCGCCGGCAGCCTCGATTGGCGGGAAATAGCTGTCGACGATGGCGTCGATCAAAGCATAGGCGAGATAGTCGGCGCCGCGCGAGCGCAAGCGGTTGGGCACCGAGCTTGCGATCCGCTTGCGCACGGGATCGAACGGGTCGCCTTCGCGTTCCTGGAAGGTGACGACGAAGTTCCTGCCGAAGAAGACGGCGATCTGTTCGTAGCGATGCGCGGTGACATCGTCGATCATCCTGACGACGACAAAGGCATGGTCCTCGAAGAAATCCACCTTCGGCCGCTGGCCGGTGTTGACGACATCTTCCAGCGCCAACGGATGCAGGTTGAAGATCCGGCCGATCTCCTCGATCAGCTGGATGTTGGCGAGGCCTGTGCAATCGAGCCAGATAACCGGCCAATTGTGGCAATGGGTGTTGACGTCGTCGATGCTGGCATTGTCGATGGTCTTGAACTTTTCGGGCGAGATCAATGTCAGCCTGAGCTCGGAACGGCGTGCCGCCGGGTCGGCGATCAGCGTGCCGGGCGAGGCCCCGACCGGCGGCCTCCGTGTTTTGAGCGCCGCTCGTTTGTTGACCGTGTCAGCCTTTGCCATGTGCCCCCTCGAGTGCAGCGTCGAACGGCACTACAGCGCAGTGCATCCTTTCGGACGGCAAACGACGCCGTAGGCCTGTTGATTTAGCGCATGATCCTTTCCCAAAATAGAATCCGGTTGGAGATCATGCGCCGAGAGACAGCTGTTACCCGATAAAGACCCGCTTTGGCTTGAACATGCCTTGCTCGATGGCGCCGATGGCGACCAGCTTGCCGCGCGCGGTGGCGCAGGCCTCCTCCGCTTCTACCGGCGCGTCACGGCCGCGAATGATGACCGGATTGCCGAGGCGGATTTTGGTTGCCGCATCATCGCTGATCGCGACCTGCGGCAGGCATTCGAGCGCGGCGGCGGTGTCGACCAGAAGTGCATCGATGGCACCGAAGTCGATCGGGGCGTCTGCTGCTTGCGGCTCGCCCTGCTCGCCGAAGCGGGCGGCTTCCAGCTCGGCCAGGGTAACGAAATCTTCCTGCGTGAACGGCTCGACCTCGACCCGCCGCAGCTCGGCGATGTGACCAAAGCAGCCAAGGTCGCGGCCCATGTCGCGCGCCAGCGAGCGGACATAGGTGCCCTTGCCGCATTCGACCTCGAAGATGGTGCGATCGGCCATGTGCTCGACCAGATCGAGCCGGCCGATCTCGACCTCGCGTGCCGGAATGTCGATCGTCTCGCCATCGCGGGCAAGGTCGTAGGCGCGCTCGCCGGCGATCTTGATCGCCGAAAATTGCGGCGGCGTCTGCATGATGACGCCGGTATATTTCGAAAGCAGCGCCCGTACGTCGGCTTCCGCCGGACGGCGGTCCGAGCTTTTGGTCGCCGGGCCTTCGAGGTCGTCGGTCGAACGCTCCTCGCCCCAGGCAACCGTGAAGCGGTAGACCTTGGCGCCGTCCTGGACGTATGGCACGGTCTTGGTCGCTTCGCCGAGCGCGATCGGCAGCATGCCGGACGCCAGCGGGTCGAGCGTGCCGGCATGGCCGGCCTTTTCCGCCTGGAACAGCCATTTGATCTTGGAGACGGCTTCAGTCGAGCCCATGCCGACCGGCTTGTCCAGTACCAGCCAGCCCGAGATCGGCCGGCCCTTCTTCTTGCCGCGACGCGCCACTATTCGCTGTCCTTCCGGTCGTCTTTGTCTTTGTCGTCGGCGCTGAGATCGCGCGCCACTTCGGGCGAGTGCAGCAACTCGTTTATCTTCTGGAAATTGTCGTAGCTGGTGTCGAGCCGGAAGCGGAATTCCGGCATGTACTTCATCTGGCGCAGCGCGCCGGAGACGCGGCCGCGCACGAACTTCGCATGCTTGTTGAGCGCCTCGATCACCGCCCCGGCATCCTTGGCGCCGAGCGGCGAAACGAAGGCGGTGGCGATCTTGAGATCGGGCGACATGCGCACTTCCGAGACCGAAACCACCGTGTTCTCGATCAGCGGATCGAGGATCTCGCCGCGCTGCAAGGTTTCCGACAGAGCATGGCGCACCTGCTCGCCTACGCGAAGCATGCGCTGGGATGGGCCTGATGTGATTGAACGGGACATTTTTCTCTATCCTGAAATCGTGGGGCGCGGGATAGGACCGCACCACATGTCTCATATGGTTTGGGCGGCGGTCTTTCGACCACCGCCCGGTCTCGATGGATGCCCGAACTCGAACGTTCGAGCTCAGAGCGTCCTGGTCACCATCTCGACGCGGAAGCACTCGATGACGTCACCGACGCGCATGTCCTCGTAGTTCTGGAAGGCCATGCCGCATTCCTGGCCGCCCGGAACTTCCGAAACCTCGTCCTTGAAGCGCTTCAGGGTCTTCAGCGTGCCTTCGTGGATGACGACGTTGTCGCGGATCAGGCGCACGCCCGCACCACGCTCGACCTTGCCTTCGGTGACACGGCAGCCGGCGATCTTGCCGACCTTGGTGATGTCGAAGATCTCGAGGATCTCGGCATTGCCGATGAAGGTCTCGCGACGCTCCGGCGAGAGCAGGCCGGAGAGCGCCGCTTTCACATCATCGACCAGATTGTAGATGATCGAATAGTAGCGGATCTCGATGCCTGCCGCAGCCGCGGCTGCGCGGGCCTGCGCATTGGCGCGAACGTTGAAGCCGATGATCGCAGCCCCCGAAGTTTCCGCCAGCGACACGTCGCTTTCGGTAATGCCGCCAGCCCCCGCATGGACGATGCGGGCGCGCACCTCGTCGGTGCCGAGATTGTCGAGCGCCGCGTTGATCGCCTCGATCGAGCCCTGCACGTCGCCCTTGATGACCAGCGGGAATTCCTTCAATCCGCTGGTCTGCAACTGCGACATCATCTGTTCAAGCGAGCCGCGCTGGCCGGCATGCCTGGCCACAGCCTTCTCACGCGCCAGACGCTGGCGATATTCGGTGATCTCGCGGGCGCGGGCTTCGTTGTTGACAACGGCGAAGCGGTCGCCGGCCAGCGGCGTACCTTGCAGACCGAGGACTTCCACCGGCATTGCCGGCGGCGCTTCCTTGACCTGCTCGCCGCGATCATTGACGAGCGCGCGTACCCGGCCCCATTCGTTGCCGGCGACGAGAATGTCGCCCGGCATCAACGTGCCGGTCTGCACCAGCACGGTAGCGACTGGGCCGCGGCCCTTGTCGAGCTGGGCTTCGATGACCACGCCTTCCGCGGTGCGGTCCGGATTGGCCTTCAGGTCGAGGATTTCGGCCTGCAGCAGGATCGCTTCGAGCAACTTGTCGAGATTGATGCCCTTGGTCGCCGACACCTCGACATCCAGCACCTCGCCGCCCATCGATTCGACGAACACCTCGTGGCGCAGCAGTTCCGAACGCACCTTCTGCGGGTCGGCGTCATGCTTGTCGATCTTGTTGATCGCCACAATGATCGGAACGCCGGCCGCCTTGGCATGATTGATCGATTCGATCGTCTGCGGCATGACGCTGTCGTCGGCTGCCACCACCAGGATGGCGATATCGGTCGCCTGGGCACCGCGGGCACGCATCGCCGTGAAGGCGGCGTGGCCGGGCGTGTCGATGAAGGTAACCTTGTGAGCGTTCTTCTCGACCTGATAGGCGCCGATATGCTGGGTAATGCCGCCGGCCTCGCCGGAGACGACGTTGGCATTGCGGATGGCATCGAGCAACGAGGTCTTGCCGTGATCGACATGACCCATGATCGTTACCACCGGCGGACGCGGCTGCAGGTCCTCGGGACGATCGGCGATGTTGAACAAGCCCTCTTCGATGTCGGACTCGGCGACGCGGCGGACCGTGTGGCCAAATTCGGTGGCGACGAGTTCGGCCGTGTCGGCGTCGATGACGTCACCAGGCTTCAGGATCTGGCCCTGCTTCATGAAGAACTTGACCACGTCGACAGCGCGCTCGGACATGCGCTGCGCCAGCTCCTGGATGGTGATGGTTTCGGGCAGGATCACTTCACGCATGACTTTCTCGCGTGGCTCGTTATGCAACGCGCGCTTGAATTTCTCCTGACGGCGGCGCATCGACGAGAGCGAGCGGGCGCGCGCATCCTCGTCGGAAAGCGCCGAATTCAGCGTCAGCTTGCCGCGGCGGCGGTCCTCCTCGCCCTTGGTCGGTTTGGCCGGACGCGCCACTTCCGGCGTGACCAGACGGCGCACTGGTGCGCCGGCACCGGTCCGCTTCGGTTTGACCTCTTCCTCGTCATCGACTGTTGCCAGTTCGGCGGCGAGCGGCGCACGGCGGCGCGCCTCTTCCTCGGCACGGCGGCGGGATTCGGCCTCGGCTTGCCGCCGTGCCTCTTCCTCGGCCTGACGGCGAGCCGATTCCTCCCGCTCGCGGCGGCGGCGCTCTTCGTCCTCGCTGCGGCGCTTGGCTTCCTCGATGGCGCGCTGGCGATCCTCGACATCGCGGACCTTCGAGCCCTCGAGAGCCCGGCGGCGTGCTTCCATTTCCTGGCGCGACAACTCGTTCAGCACCATGCCGCCGCGTTCGACCGGCGGCGGAGGGGGAGGCGCCTTGGGAGCTTCCTGCACGGCGGGCGCTGCCGCGACCGGCTTCGGCGTGAAGACGGACACAGGCGCTGCCGCCGGCTCCGGCTTGTCGCCGGGCAGCGAGAACTTGCGCTTCTTGGTCTCGACGACCACCGACTTGGTGCGGCCGTGCGAGAAGTTCTGGCGCACCGTGCCCTGTTCCATGCCGGGGCGCTTCAGCGTCAAGGTCTTCTTCGGCGTAACACTCAGCGTCTTGTCGTCGCCCGATTTCGTATCGCTCATTCCATATCCTCTGCGGCATCATCTTCGTCAGCAACGGCCGCAAGCATTGCCAGATCGTCCGGGGAACCGCCCCGATATCGGTCGAGCGCAACCATGCGCTTCTGGACCGCCCTGCCCGCGTCTCCCGCGAGAACGGCAGCATGTATCACATTTGTACCCCCCAATGCCAAGCTCAACTCGGCCTCGGAGAAAAGTTTGTAAGCGCGGATCGCAGGCCCGCCAAGGTGGACGGTTGCCCGTCGCGCCTGGCTTATCTTGCGGACGCCATCGTCGGAAGCCTCGGTCGCGTGGAGCACGAAAAGTGCAAGTCCGCCGCGCACGGCGCTCTCGACCTTGGTCGCTCCGAGCGCCATAGCGCCCGCCTTGCGGGCCAGGCCAAGCATGCCCAGAGCGGACCTGGAAAGCAGCGCGTCCACCATGCCGCCAAGATCGGCCGGCACGCTCACCTGCGCCTTAAAAGCACGGGCAAACAGGTTTTTGGCCGCTGCCTTCTCTATATGTAGGCGGTCGGCCGTCACCCAGCAACCGCGGCCGGGCAGGTTTCTCTTGATGTCCGGAACGACGGCCGAATCCGGGCCGACGACGAAACGGATCAGTTCATCCGGTTCGGCTTGACTGCGGGTGACGATGCAGGTGCGATCGTTCATCTCGTCCAAGGGCGGGTTCGGTGCGATGCGGTTTCACCTCACGCACCGACGGTTTCGTCAGCCGGCACGCCCTCGGCGGCAAGCTCGTCTTCGGTGATCCAGCCAGCCTTCAGGCGAGCGGCCAGGACCATCTGCTCGGCATCGGCGCGTGATACGCCGTGGTTGGCGAGCACACCCGGGAATACCTTCGTCTCGCCGTCCTTGCGTTCCTTCCAACCGGTCAGGTCGTCGGCGGCGTAGCCGGCGAAATCCTCGATCGTCTTCACGCCGTCCTCGCCGAGCGTCACCATCATGGCGGTGGTGATGCCGGGGATCTCGCGCAGCTCGTCCTTGACGCCGAGCGCCTTGCGCTTCTCGTCATGCTCGGCTTCGATCTTCTCCAGATATTCGCGGGCGCGGGTCTGGATTTCCGAAGCCGTGTCCTCGTCGAAGCCGTCGATCGACGCGATTTCGCCGGAGTCGACATACGCGACCTCCTCGACGCTGGTGAAGCCTTCGGAAGCGAGCACCTGGCCGACCATCTCGTCGACGTCGAGGGCTTCCATGAACAGCGACGACCGTTCGACGAATTCCTTCTGGCGGCGTTCGCTCTCTTCCTGCTCGGTCAGGATGTCGATATCCCAGCCGGTGAGCTGCGAGGCAAGACGGACGTTCTGGCCGCGGCGGCCGATGGCCAGCGACAGCTGATCGTCGGGAACGACGACCTCGATGCGCTCGGCATCCTCGTCGAGCACGACCTTGGCGACTTCCGCCGGCTGCAATGCATTGACAATGAAGGACGCCGCCGAAGGCGACCAAGGAATGATGTCGATCTTCTCGCCCTGCAATTCACCGACGACCGCCTGGACGCGGCTGCCGCGCATGCCGACGCAGGCGCCGACCGGATCGATGGAGCTGTCGCGCGAGATGACAGCGATCTTGGCGCGCGAACCCGGATCGCGGGCGACCGACTTGATCTCGATGATGCCGTCGTAGATTTCCGGCACTTCCATGGTGAACAGCTTCGCCATGAACTGCGGATGGGTGCGCGACAGGAAGATCTGCGGGCCGCGCTGTTCGCGGCGCACGTCATAGACATAGGCGCGGACGCGATCGCCATATTTGTAGTTTTCGCGCGGAATCAGCTCGTCGCGGCGGATGATCGCCTCGCCGCGGCCGAGATCGACGATGACGTTGCCGTATTCGACGCGCTTGACGGTACCGTTGACGATCTCGCCGATACGGTCCTTGTATTCGTCGTATTGCCGGTCCCGCTCGGCCTCGCGCACCTTCTGCACGATGACCTGCTTGGCCGACTGGGCGGCGATGCGGCCAAAATCCATCGGCGGTAGCTGTTCGGCAATGAAATCGCCGAGCTGGGCGTCCGGATTGCGCTCGCGCGCCGAGGAAATGGCAATCTGTGTCGCGTAGTCATCGACCTTCTCGACCACTTCCATCAGCCGCTGCAGCTTCATCTCGCCGGTGTTGGCATTGATGTCGGCGCGGATATTGGTTTCCTGGCCGTAGCGCGAGCGCGCGGCCTTCTGGATCGCATCGGCCATGGCGGCGATGACGATCGACTTGTCGATCGACTTTTCACGCGCGACCGCATCGGCGATCTGCAGCAGTTCAAGCCTGTTGGCGCTTACAACCATCTTCTTTCTCCCGAGCTTGTTGCCGACCTCTACGGCCGGCAGCCCAATCACATTTCCTGTTCGGTTTCGTCTTCCGCACCCTCTGGTGCGTCTTCGGGTTCGCCGCGGCGTTTCCTGGCTTCCTTGCGCGCCCGATTGTCCTTCGACAGCGCATCGCGGATAAGGTCGTCGGTCAGAATCAGCCGCGCTTCGGCAATCGCATCGTAGGGAACACGTACCGTCGGCTCCTCGCCGTAAGCGGCCTTGTCACGCTCGATCAGCACACCGTCCGCGTCGCTTTCGGCGATCTTGCCCTTGAAGCGCTTACGGTCGGCGACGAGAACCGACGTTTCCATCTTCACCAGATGGCCGGTCCAGGCTGCAAAGTCCGATTTGCGGACCAGCGGCCGGTCGATGCCCGGCGACGACACTTCGAGATGATAAGCCTTCTCGATCGGATCATCGACATCGAGCGCCGGCGATACCGCCCGGCTGACCTCTTCACAATCCTCGACCGTCATGGTGCCGTCCTCGCGCTCGGCCATGATCTGCAGCGTCAGCCCGTTCTGGCCCGACAAGTGCACACGTACCAAGCGGAAGCCAATGGCGCGCAGTACCGGCTGAACGATCAGCGCGATGCGCGCATCGATGCCGCTTTCGCGGATGATGCGGTCGTCGCCTTCGCTTGCCGTCACTGTCATTCGGTCCCGTCACTCGATTTCTGTCGGTCGGCAGGTAATAAAAAAGAGCGGGACCGGGTGGACCCACTCTTCGTCATACCGACCAAGAATTTGAAGCTGATATAGACGATCGTGGTCCTCGTTTCAAGCCCGTCCTGCATGACGGCAAGGCTCCGAGTCCGCAGCGCTGCTCCAAATGCATGGCGCCCATGCAGTGATCACCGTTTGAGCACCGGCCACGCACGACTATCTACGTTGCATTGCACAATTGGAGCGCTCACTGCGCTCGAAAGGGGATTTTTTTCAGCCATAGGCGATGTCTTTAGCGTGTTCGGCAGCGCCGTAGCCGCGTCGCGGGCTGTGGAAAGCGGTCGCAAGCCGCGTGCGCATGATCTGCGCAATCCCGGCATGGAGCCGGCAGCCTTCGACAAGATCCGTCGCTTCTGAGCCAAGTGAGCGCCGAGAGCCTTCGGCCGGCTCGCCTTGTGCTCAGCTCTAATTTCCCGCTTATTTCCGCACGAAGGTGAGATAGGCGGGCCGTCGGCCTTCGCGAATGGCCTTGGCCTCATAGCGCGTCCCCGGCCAGCCATCATAGGGCCGGTGCCAGTCGGCTGCTTCGCTTGCCTGCCACGTGAAGGCGTCGTGCGCCCGGCAATGCAGGAGCGTCCAGTTCACATAGCTATCGATATCGGACGCAAAGTGGAACTTTCCGCCGTGCTTCAGGACGCGCGCGAAGCGGTTGAGATTGACCGGGCTGACGAAGCGCCGCTTCCAGTGCTTCTTCTTCGGCCACGGATCCGGATAGAGAAGGTCAATGCCGTCAAGCGAAGCCTGCGGCAGCCAGTCCAGCAGACGTGTGGCGTCGTCGTCGTAGACGCGCAGATTGGCAAGCGGCCGCTCCCGGACCGCCATCATCATCTTGGCCATGCCGTTGACGAAAGGCTCGACGCCGATAAAGCCGGTCGCCTGGCTGGCCGTAGCACGGTGCAGAAGATGTTCGCCGCCGCCAAAACCGATTTCGAGCTGGACAGCCGAAACTTCGGCTTCGAAAAGGCTGCGCAAGTCGGCCGGCGGTTCAACCGTCAGATCGAGCTTGTAGGCGGCGAAGCCGCTCTCCAGCGCCGCTGCCTGTTGTGGTCGAATGGTCTTGCCGCGCCGGCGACCGAAAAAGGCCTCGGTCGCACGGCTTGGCCGGTCCTTCGGATCCATAGGCGCCGCGGTTAGGCGGCGACTGCTTCGGCGACCGGTTCGGCGAGAGCGTCCTTGAGCGCCTTGGCGAGATCGGTCTTCTCCCAGGAGAAGGATCCGTCGCGGCCGGCCTTGCGGCCAAAATGGCCGTAGGACGACGTCTTGGCATAGATCGGCTTGTTGAGATCGAGGTGGCGGCGGATGCCGGAAGGCGACAGGTCCATCACGGCGCGCAGTGCACGCTCGAGTTTTGCCTCGTCGACCTTGCCGGTGCCGTGCAGGTCGACGTAGATCGACAGCGGCTGGGCGACACCGATCGCATAGGAAAGCTGGATGGTGCAGCGATCGGCGAGCTTTGCGGCAACCACGTTCTTGGCGAGATAACGCGCCGCATAGGCCGCCGAGCGGTCGACCTTGGTGGTGTCCTTGCCAGAAAAAGCGCCGCCGCCATGAGGCGCAGCCCCACCATAAGTGTCGACGATGATCTTGCGGCCGGTCAGGCCGGCGTCGCCATCAGGCCCGCCGATGACGAACTTGCCGGTCGGATTGATGTACCAGTTGCAATTGTCGGCAATCTTCAGGTCGCCCAGTGCTTCGCGAATATAGGGCTCGACGACGTTGCGCACCTTCTTCGAATCCCACGTCTCATCGAGATGCTGGGTCGACAGCACGATCTGCGTCACTTCCGCCGCTTTGCCGTCGACATAGCGGACGGTGACCTGGCTCTTGGCATCCGGCCCGAGCCTGCCGGCATCACCGCTGCCTTCATGGCGCGCAGCCGCCAGCAATTCGAGGATCTTGTGGCTGTAATAGATCGGCGCCGGCATCAAGTCCGGGGTTTCGCGGCAGGCATAGCCAAACATGATGCCCTGGTCGCCGGCTCCCTCCTCGCCTTGCCGGTCGGAGGCGTTGTCGACGCCTTGGCCGATATCCGGCGACTGGCCGTGCAGCAGGACCTCGATCTTGGCTGTCTTCCAGTGGAAGCCGGCCTGCTCGTAGCCGATTTCGCGGATCGCCTTGCGAGCGACCGACTTGAACTTGGCCGGGTTGACGATCGGATGGCCGGCCGCATCCTTCAGGACGTTGCCCTCCTTGTCCTTCTTGAGCAGCGTCTCGGGGACGCGCACCTCGCCGGCGATGACAACGCGATTGGTCGTCGCAAGCGTCTCGCAGGCAACGCGGACCTTCCACGGGTCCATGCCGGTCTTTCTGGCTTCGCGATAGACGAGATCGACAATCTCGTCGGAGATGCGGTCGCAGACCTTGTCGGGATGGCCCTCGGCAACGGATTCCGAGGTGAAGAAGTAATTGTGCCGCGTCACGGGTGTCCCCTCTTGAAAAAAATATCGGCAGGCCGCCGATTTTGGCGCGCCAGTTGTTAACGGTGCCGGGCGTCGCTAGTCAAGCCATGCAGCCGTTCTGGCATGAATTTTGACGTTATTATCCTTGCATCCCGAGACGGCGGCAGGGCGCACTGCGATCAGCCCTTGCGCAACAGACTGAGGAAAACGGCTTCCAGGAAGCGAGTCGAGCGAAATCGATCTGCGCTTTAGCGCATCTGCGGAATGAACATCCCTCAATGCGCGCAGCCGCGAGAAATTGCATGCCCAGCTACGACGAGCCCTTCCTTGTTGAACTCTTCACGGGCCAGTCAATCGACTTCGTCGGTGGAAAGCGACTTCACCAACTCGATGATCTTGCGGCGCACTTTCACATCGGCGATCTTGACGAAGGCGCGATTCAGCTGGAGGCCTTCCGGGCTGCCGCAGAATTCGACGGCGGAGGTCATCGAAGCATCCTCGGCAAATCCACGGTTGCCCACGGGCTCCTGACCGGGCGCATCCTCGAAAAAGAAGGCGACGGGGACGCCGAGTATGGAGGCGATTGCCTGCAAACGGCTGGCGCCGACGCGATTGGTGCCCTTTTCGTACTTTTGGATCTGCTGGAACGTTATGCCGAGGTTTTCACCCAGTTTTTCCTGGCTCATTCCCAGCATATTGCGGCGAAGCCGGATGCGGCTTCCGACGTGGATGTCGATCGGATTCGGCTTTTTCTTGTTTTCTTCTGTCATTTTTTCCTCGCCGAATTTTTCCGGCTTTTTCTATTTTGCTGCCCAAACGACGCCGCGGCCCGTGCCCCAACAGAACGACCTTATCGACTTCGAAAATTTTCAGGCGCTTACAGTATGAGTTTCTAATGTGTCGGCTGTCAATTCGCCCGTAGCCTTTGCCTTACGTTCAAAATGCATGCCGCAACGGCAAGCAAAAACATGATCAGCATTCCGTTAATGCGTCGTTGGCCGGAGGAAACGATGGCTTGGTTGGAGATCGGCACACGCACATCGATCGCGCCGCGTGCATCGATTGCCAGCGCGTCGACGATGCGACCGCGCGAGTCGACAACGGCCGAAATGCCGTTATTAGCCGCGCGCAACAGGGGCACCCCATTCTCCACCGCCCGGATCTGCGCCTGCCTGAAGTGCTGGTACGGCCCCGGCGTGTCGCCGAACCAGGCGTCATTGGTGACGTTCACAATAAGCTCGGCTGACGTTGCGTCAACTGCGACCAGATCGGGAAAGATGACCTCATAGCAAATAAACGGCAGCGCCCGGATACCGCCGGGCAGCGCGATCGGATGCCGCTCATTGCCCGCCGCGAAGGTCATTGGACCGGCAACAAGCTGCTCAAGCCCGAAGCGGCCGAGCAGATCGGCAAAAGGCAGGTATTCGCCGAAGGGTACCAGGTGGACCTTGTCGACGGCATCGACGATTTCGCCCCTTTCGTCGATCGCCACCACAGAGTTGTAGTAACGGCTGCCGGCCGCCGAGCCGCCTTCTTCGCGAACGACGCCGGCGACCAGCATCTGGCCATCGCCGAGCATCTCTCCGATCGCAGGCAGGGCATCCGGACGTTCGGTGAACAGAAACGGCACGGAGGTCTCCGGCCACAGGATCAATTGCGGCCTGTCATGGCCGGGTTCCGGCGCCTTGGCCGAAAGCCCCATCATGGTGGCGAAGATGCGGTCACGCACCGAGGTATCCCATTTTTCCGTAAGGTCGACGGCAGGCTGCACGATACGGACGTCAAGGCTGCGGGCGGCCGGCTTTTCGGGGGCGGCGAGCCGGATATAGCCGAAGCCGGCATGGGCGGCGACGAGCACGACAAGCAATGCCGCGCCGAGGCGGAGATGCCGGCGCGCCGCAAGCAGCGCCGGCAGCGCAAAGACGAAGACCGCAAGCGCGTCCATGCCGACCATGCCGGTCACCGAGACGCTCTGCATCAGCAAAGGTACCGGCATCGCCGCATAGCCGACGGCATTCCACGGAAAGCCGGTGAACAGGAAGCCGCGCAGCCATTCCGCCAGCGCAAAGCCGAAGGCGAGCGCGGCGATGCGTCCGATGTCGTTGCTCCACAACAGCCGGGCGACCACGGCGGCGAAACCATAGAAGAAGGCGAGCGCGAGGGGGATGCCGACCACCGCGAACGGCAAGGCCCAGGCAAAGCTGTCGGCCTCGACCAGAAGCGCCGAGCCGACCCACCAGAGACCGGCAAGAAAGTAGCCGAAACCGAACCACCAGCCGATGGCGAAGGCCGGACGCAAGCGCCGCAGAAAACCGTCCGAGGCTTCGCCGGTCGCGCCGTCGAGGAGCCACACCAGCAGGGGAAACGAAACGAAACAGACGGCGAAGAAATCGTACGGCGCCTGGGCAAGAACCGCCAGCGCGCCGGCAAGAAACGCCACCAGCGCGCGCCGCCAGCCCCAAAGCAGAATTATCCGGCCGGCCTGGCGCTCCATCTATGCTTCCGAGTCGTGCGAATCAGGAAGCAAGATTTATCAGGCCGCGGCCTTGGCTCCAAATGGCGCCCAGCTGGGGCTGCCGAGCATTAACTTCGGCCTCGACCTCGGCAGACCTTGCCCAGCGATGCGATGATGCTGGTCGTCACGGGAGCACAATTCACTTGAGGCGACATTCGCTGCTCAATGGCGTCTGGCCATGCTGATGGTTTCCGTCCCAAGTGCAGTCCTGCTGTTCGCGCTGGCTCGGCCTTGGAAAGGAACTCTTTCGGTGTCGGATCTTTGGACCGCATTCGCTGCAAGCCATGGTCCAGGGTTGGCTCTAACGGCCAGCTAAGACGCTAAACGGTTTCCACCGCTTGCCGAAACGCAGCGTCTAAGCCTGCTCGGTGCGGACGGCGCGGCGGCGGCGCTCGCCCTTCAGGGTCTCGACGATGCGCACGCGCTTGACGCGGCGCGGATCGGCGTCGAGCACATGGAACTCGAAGCCGGGTATGGCCTGCACCACTTCGCCGCGCGCCGGCACCCGGCCAAGCGTGTTGAAGATCATGCCGCCGATCGTGTCGACATATTCGCCGTGCTCGCCGGCGGCGAAATCCTCGCCGATCATCTTGGCGACGTCGTCGATCTCGGCCTTGCCGTCGACGATGAAGACGCCTTCGCCGGCCTGGGTAATCATCGGCTCGTCCTCGTCATGCTCGTCCTCGATGTCGCCGACCACCATCTCGACGATATCCTCGAGCGAGACGAGACCGTCAGTGCCGCCATATTCGTCGATGACCAGCGCCATCTGGGTGCGCGTCGTCTGCATTCGCCCCATCAGGTCGGAGGCGAGCATCGACGGCGGCACGAACAGCACCGGTCGGATCAGGCTGAGATCGCCGATGGTGCGCGCCAGATCGACCTGGGCGAGATCGAGAACCGTCGCGACCGGAGTTTTCCTGGTCGTCCTGCCCTTTCTGACGCGGGCGACCTTGGTGATATGCGCCAGCACGTCGCGGATATGGACCATGCCGCGCGGATCGTCGAGCGTCTCCGAATAGACCGGCATGCGGGAATGGCCGGACTGCTCGAACAACCCCAGAAGGTCGCCGAGCTTCGTGGTGATCTCGACCGCCTCGATGTCGGCGCGCGGCACCATGACGTCCTCGACCCGCACTTCGCGCAGGCGCAGGATGTTGTTGAGCATGGCGCGTTCGCCGGGCGAGAAGGATTCTGCATCGCTCGCCGTTTCGGCAAGCGCACCGGCAATCTCCTCGCGCAGGCTGGTGCCGTTGCGGTGCCTGAAAAGCCCGAGCACGCGATCGAACAGGGAAGGACCGGCAGGCGATGCCTCGCTGGCGAAGCTGCCGGTCGTGGTACTCGGACTCGAGCCCTCTTCCGTCGTTTCGGAAGGCTTGATCACACTGCCGGCGTCGGAGCGGGCGGCAGTCTCTGGTTTGTCGTTCATCATCGTCCGGTCAATTGGTCTTTTGTAATTACGTGTAGGGATCGGGAATGGCAAGCCTCGCAAGTGCTGCGCGCTCTGTCGCTTCCATCAGTTCCGCTTCGGCATCCGTTTCGTGATCATAGCCCAGCAAATGCAGCAGGCCATGGATGACGAGATGGGAGATATGGTCCTCGATGGGCTTGTCTTCCAGTGCCGCCTCGCGCGCGACAGTCTCGGCGGCCAGCACGATGTCGCCGAGCATCGGCGGCAGAGGCCCTCCCCTGGCAAACGGAAAAGCTGGAAAAGACAGGACGTTGGTCGGCTTGTCCTTGCCGCGCCAGCCGGCATTGAGCGTGCGGATACGGGCATCGTCGGAAAAGACGATGCTGAGCTCGGAACGGCCGTCGGCACCGGTTTCGGCAAAGGCGGCCGAGACGGCGTGGTCGACCAGCCGCATCAGCACCGCCTCGTCGGGCCAGTCGCCCGCCTCGATCGCGATATCGATTTCGACGGGAAGCGGTCCCCCCGCCTTTTGCTCCTCAGCCATGCGGCCGCATAATCGTATCAGCTTTCGACACCCAAACCCCTGGCCAGCTTGCCGTCACGGTCGTAGGCCTTGACGATCTCGGCGACCAGCGGATGCCTGACGACGTCGCCTTCATTGAAGCGTACGGTCACCATGCCGGTGACGCCGTCGAGGATTCTCAGCGCCTCGACCAGGCCGGATTTGGTGTTTGGCGGCAGATCGATCTGGGTCGGATCGCCGGTGACGATCATGCGCGAGTTCTCGCCGAGCCGGGTCAGGAACATCTTCATCTGCATCGGCGTGGTGTTCTGCGCCTCGTCGAGGATGACGGCAGCGTGCGCCAGCGTACGGCCGCGCATGAATGCCAGCGGCGCGATCTCGATGACCTCAGCAGCAATCGCCCGCTCGACCTTGTCGGCCGGCATCATGTCGTAGAGCGCGTCATAGAGCGGCCGCAGATAGGGATCGACCTTCTCCTTCATGTCACCCGGCAGAAAGCCAAGCCGTTCACCGGCCTCGACCGCGGGGCGCGACAGCACGATCCGTTCGACCATGCCACGTTCGAGCAGCATTGCCGCATGCGCCACCGCCAGATAGGTCTTTCCGGTGCCGGCCGGGCCGATGCCGAAGACGAGTTCCGACCGCTCCAGCGCGCGCATATAGGCGTCCTGGTTGAGCGAGCGGGCATAGATGGTCTTCTTGCGCGTCGATATCTGGGCGGCGGACACCTTGCCCTTGCGCTCCAGCGTCGGCAGCGTCAGCTGGTCGTCGGTGGCGATCGCCATGCGCACGGCGCCGTCGACATCGGACTGGCCGATATCGGTGCCTTTCTGCAGAATGCCGTAAAGATTGTCCAAGGCGCGGCGCGCCTGCTCGGCGGCCGAGGAAGAGCCCTTGATGGTCAATTGGTTGCCACGCGAGCGGATATCGACGCCGAGCTTCTGCTCGAGCCTGGCCAGATTCTCGTCGAACTGGCCGTAAAGGGCGCTGGCAAGCTTGTTATTGTCGAAAGTCAGTACGATGTGCGCGATATCCGAGGCCCCGGAGGGTAGATTCTGGGGCAGGTTCTTGACTTCAGCAGCGCTCAACCGTCTCTCCTCATCTGCCGAGGCCTTCAGGCCAATTCGGCGAACAGGCTGTTGTAGCCCGTCTTCGTGATTCGTACCTGGATAATGTCACCGATTTCGCCGGCCTTTTCATCAACAATAACCGGCTGCAGCCACGGCGAGCGGCCAACCTTCTGGCCGGCCTGGCGGCCAGGCTTTTCGATCAGCGTGTCGATAGTCCTGCCGACCAGGCTTGCGCCGAAATGCTGCTGCTGTTTCAGAAGCAGCGCCTGCAGCCGCTGCAGGCGCTCGTCCTTGACGGCCTCCGGCACGTGATCGCCCATCTCCGCGCCCGGCGTGCCGGGGCGCGGAGAATATTTGAACGAGAAGGCCGAGGCATAGTTGACGTCTTCGACCAACTGCATCGTCGCCTCGAAATCCGCTCCCGTCTCACCGGGAAAGCCGACAATAAAATCGCCGGACAGTGCGATGTCGTTCCGTGCGGCACGGATGCGGTCGATCAACGTCAGATAGTCCTTGGCCATATGCCTGCGGTTCATCGCCTTGAGTATGCGGTCGGAGCCGGATTGCACCGGTAAATGTAGATAGGGCATCAGCGTAGGCAAATCACGATGGGCGGCGATCAATTCATCGTCCATGTCGCGCGGATGGCTGGTCGTGTAGCGCAGCCGCGCCAGACCTGGAATCTCTGCCAGCCTGAACAGCAGCCGGCCAAGGCCCCATTCCTCGCCGTCTTCACCTCTTCCGTGCCAGGCGTTGACATTCTGGCCGAGCAGCGTCACCTCGCGCACGCCGGCATCCGCCAGGCGCTCGGCTTCGGCGACGATCTGTGCCACCGGCCGCGAGACTTCCGAGCCGCGCGTATAGGGCACGACACAGAAGGTGCAGAACTTGTCGCAGCCTTCCTGAACGGTCAAGAACGCCGTCACGCCGCGCCTGATCAGTTCGGCGCGCTTCGGCTGCGGCAGATGCTCGAACTTGTCTTCGACGGCATAATCGGTCTCGACGATCTTTTCGCCGCTCCGCGCCCTCGCCAGCACCCCGGGCAGCCGGTGGTAGGTCTGCGGACCGATGACCAGATCGACAGCCGGCGAGCGGCGGATGATCTCGGCACCCTCGGCCTGCGCCACGCAGCCGGCGACGCCGACCAGCATTTCGCGCCCGGCCTTGGCACGTTCCGCCTTCAGCTCACGGATGCGCCCAAGTTCGGAATAGACCTTTTCCGCCGCTTTCTCGCGGATGTGACAGGTGTTGAGCAGCACCAGATCGGCCTCGCCGATGGCGTCTGTCGCGGCATAGCCGTCGGCCGCCAGAGCATCGGTCATGCGCTGCGAATCGTAGACGTTCATCTGGCAGCCATAGGTCTTGACGAAGACCTTTCTGGTCGCGGCAGGCGGAACGACCAGGTTTTCGGCGGCAGCGCCGATGTCGTCACGTTCTATCGTGTTCAATTCCATTTCGCGGCTTCTAGCGCCTTTCCCCGACAAAAAACAGACGAATCTGGCCGGAACCTGCTCAGCCTACCGGCTCGGACGCGGTTCGGCGAGCGCCGCTTGTACCATCTCGCGAACCTGGCGTTCCATCTGCTTTGCCGTCTCCTTGCGGCTCGAGCCCCTGGAGAAAGCAATCGCCTCGCCAAAATGCACCTCGACGTCGAGGGCGCCCTCGGCCATCAGCACCTTGAGGTGCGGCATCAGCTCCTCATCGCCGATCCAGGCGGCAACCGGCCGATGCCGGCGGCCGAGCGGCACGCCATGCAGGCGCGTATAGACGATCGCCACCGGTTGGATGAAGACCTGTTCGGTCGCCCCTTCCGCAATCGCCATTGTAGCGGCGCCGAACAGCGTGCTCTTGAACGGCAGGATCATGTTCCCGTCGCCGGTCGAGCCTTCGGCGAACAGCACCATGGCGTCGCCCTTGGCCATCCGGCCGGCGATCTCGCTCGCCTGGTCGCCCGACGAGCGTTTGCGCTCACGTTCAATGAAGACGGTGCGTTGCAGCTTCGACAGCATGCCGATCAGCGGCCAGCCTGCCATATCGGCCCTGGCGATGAACGTCACGTCGACCATCGACCCCAGCACCATGATGTCGGTCCAGGAGATGTGGTTGGCAGCAATCAGCAATGGGCGCTGGCCGGACAGCGCTCCCTTGACATGGATGCGCAGCCCCAGCGCCCTGACGATCATTCTGTGCCAGATCTTCAGGATGAAGGTCTCGCGCCAGAGTCCGGTCCTCATCGACAGTATCTGCAAAGGCACAAGCACCAATGAGCCGACGACAACCAGCCCCAGGGCCAGGAAAATCCTGATTTTTCCGATCATCCGCACCACCCCGGCGTTTGGCTAGCGAAGATCGCGGCGCATGACAAGCGCGCCGGTCGGGCCGTGCTCCGGCGACTTGTAATAGTTGGCGCGCTTGCCGACCTCGCGGAAGCCGAACCGCCGGTAGAGCGCGATCGCGGCGACATTGGTCTCGTCGACCTCGAGGAAAAGTGCCTCGGCGCGCTGTGCGTGCAGTTCACGCAGCACCGCATCCATCAATTGCCAGCCGAGCCCCCGGCGCCGATGCGAGCGTGCCACCGCGACCGTCAGGATCTCCCCCTCGCCGGCCGCCAGCCGCGCCAGCACGAAGCCGACCGGCGGCTTGGCACCCTGTCCGGTCTCGCGCGCGGCATAGCCGAACACCGTGTCCTGCTCGAGCAGCGCGGCGAATTCGTCGTCGGTCCACGGCCGCGCGAAATCCTCGCGATGCAGCACCGACATGGCCGCGCTGTCGGCAACCGTCAGCGGCTCGATCGCATAGTCCCTGCGACGCGGCTGGAGGAATGGAATGCGCATCAGTTTTTTTGCCTAGATAGAATAAAGCCGGCCTGCGGCTTGGCGTCGGCGCCGCGCAGATAGAGCGGTTTCGGCTTTTCGCCCTCGCCCTTTTTACCGGCACGTTGGGCGGCGGCCAGCCGGGCATAGACGGCGATGTCGGCGGTGGCCGCCGTCCCGCCGAGATCGAAGCTGCGCCCGGCCGCCGCGGCAATTTGGGTTGCCGCCGTGCCGGCGAGAACCGCAGATCTGTCGACCGCGATGGCGGCTGCTTGCGAGAGCGTGGTCACGGCCGGACCATAGATCAGAACCGACCTCTCATCGTAAAGTGCCGCATGGATCTCCTCGCGACCTGCATCGAGCGCGGCGAGCACGGCGCGACCGGGAAATGCCGCTCTCGCTTGCGCCGCCAGGGCCTCCAGAGTCGTCACGCCGATCGCCGGGATTTTCAGCGCCAGCGCAAGGCCGCGCGCCGCCGAGACGCCGACGCGCAGACCGGTGAAGGAGCCCGGACCCATCGAAACGGCAATGGCGCCGAGGCCGGAATAGTCGGTTCTGCTGGTCCCCAACGCCTTTTCGATGACACCCATCAGATGCTCGGCATGACCCTTACCGAGATCGAGCACCGAACGGCCGAGTTCTTTCCCGGCCGCCGCGTCGTAGACGCAGGCGGCGCAGAGATTGGCGGCACAGTCGATGGCAAGCAATTTCATGAAGCGGCCGGTTGAGACAGTTTCGAAAACAGCTTCCCTCTGCCCGCCAGGGCTGATCCCCGCAAGGGAATAATGGATAAATCGTCAGGCGACTTGGCTTCGGCGCGGGTCCAAGAATGTAAGTTCCAACGCACGCAATCGCCACAATAGGTATCGGGACTAGCCGACCTGCTCGATACGCAGCACGTGATTGTCCCAGACATAGTCAGGCTCGGAATGTATCGAGCCACCGGACTCGACGATATCGCCGGCGCCGGTCGTCGCCATGAAGCTTTCCCCATCGGCTGCAACGCCGCAAACCTCGACCAGCGCCTTGGTGGCGACGATGCGGCCGCTGGCCGCGTCGATCACGGCAAGCGAATTGCCCTCAGGCGAAGACACCGCGATGGTGCCGGCGGCAGGGTTGGCGGCGACCGAGCCGATATAGTTCCTGAAGGCGGAGAGCACGTCCTGCGACATATCGAGCAATTTCAAGTCCATGCCGCGCGGCGCGCGGCCAACCAGCGGGGGACGATCGGTACCCGGCCCCCTGTATTGACAACCGAACCAGACGGTGCCGGAGCGGTCGGCGTCCATATGGCGGATCGACAGTTGGTGCAGCGCCGGCGGCAATTCGTGCTTTTCGGTGAGATCGCCTGTGAGACGGTCGACCAGCACGTAGGATGGCCGCATCGTGGCAATGTTGAGCTCGGCGCGGCCATAATCCGGATGCGTCTCGATGCCGCCATTGGCCACAGCAATCGTCCTGCCATCGGAAAGCAGCAAAAGCTCGTGTGGGCCCATGCCGTAGGTCGGGAACTCGCCGATGCGCTTGAATTTCGCATGCGCGTCATAGACGCCGACGACGCCGGCGGCATTGTCGAAATCGTTCTCGGTTGCGTAGAGCAGCGTGCCATCGGCCGAGAACACACCATGGCCGAAGAAATGCCGGCCGGCAACGCTGGCAATAGTGTGCGGTTTATCGCGGCCGGTATGGTCGAAGACGACAGCAAAGGTGCCCGGCTGCCTGGCAAACACCACCGAACGCTTGGACACCGGGTCGAAGGTAACGTCGTGGCCCCGATCGGGCAGATCGATCGTGTGCAACAACTTGCCGGCCTCGGACAGGACGGCCGCGCCATAGCTGCCGTCGCGCTTGACGAAAGCGGTGGCGAAGACCGCGTCGGCGTCGATTGTCTTTGCCCAGGCCGACGGCGCCATCGCCGCTACGAAACCAGCGCCTGCGGCCCTCAGGAAATCGCGCCGATCGATCAGCGGCGTCCTCATGATCAGTCACCATCCAATGACGAGAACCCGGCGGTCAGGCCGAATTCGGCGGTCAGCCTGGTGCCGATCAGGGTCGTCAGGCTGGATGTCACCAGCGAGAAATAGTCGAGCTTCTGGCGCAGCGCCGGATCGGCAAGTGCCTTGTCGATCGGTCCCCTGATCGCCTTGGCCGCCTCGATCCCGTTGGTGAGCTGGATGTGGAACGATTCTGCCATCCAGCGCGCATCGGGCGGCAGCGCGTCGCCAAGCTGCGAGGCCTGGAACAGCGTGTCCATGCCCGCCAGATTCCCGGTCAGCGAGCGGGCGGTGTTTTGCGAGCGCCAATAGATCGCCTGTTTCGGTTTGTCGGTCTCCGGCTTGGCGCCCAGGAAGCCTTTCAGGCGTACGTCTCGGACCATTTCCAGCTCGTTGATGAAGACGCCGACCAGTTCGGTCACCGCTTCGGTGCCGTCGTGGTAGAGCGCGTTCTGCGGACCCGGATTGGCCCAGAGCGCGGCAAAGCCGTTGGGATCCTTCCAGGCATCGGCAACCTCGCCGGCAATCTTCTCGACATTGCCGGCAATGGCCGCACCGTAGGCGCAGCGATAGGCGTCGTCCCTGCCGACCAATTGACCGGCTCCGTCGCCGTAGAGGACGAATTCCAGTGCGCCGAGCCCTTGCATGGCGACGCTCTTTGTAGCCAGCTGGGCCGGATCGGCGGCTGTCGGATCCTTGCCGGCAAGTGCTGCCTGCACCTGCTTCAGGCCGATGCTCTTGCGATCCGGCCAAAACAGCATGCGCTCAAGCCGGTTGTTTTCCGCGATCGGCCCGAAACGGATGATTTCCACCACCGACCAGGCATCCACGACGCCTGAGAATTCGGCGCGTGCCGCATCGAGATTGTCTCGCGAGGGCGCTTGGCAAAGCGCGTGCATGGTCTTGGCCAAGCTGTCCGCATGGTCATGCAATCTGGCATAGGCCGGGCGGACGAAGCCGTCGATCGCCCGCTGGATCACATCCGAAGCCTTCACCGTCGCGGATGCCGGCAGCGCACCGGCGAGGACCAGCATCAGAGCGAATGCAAGACGCTTCCGCATCAGAGCGACTCCAGAAACTTGATCAGCGCGGCGCGGTCGGCCGCATCGGCAGCGGCAAAGCGGTCACGCGCCTTCTGACCCTCGCCGCCATGCCACAGAATCGCCTCGGCCAGGCTTCGTGCGCGCCCGTCATGCAGGAAGAAGGTGTTGCCGCTGACGGTCTGGGTGAGCCCGATGCCCCACAGTGGCGGCGTGCGCCATTCGCTTCCCGTGGCCTCGCCCACCGCCTGTCCGTCGGCAAGACCGGGTCCCATGTCATGCAGCAGGAAATCGGAATAGGGCCAGATCAGCTGGAAGGCCTGCGCCTTGTTCGGGGTGTCGCGACGGGTGACGAATTTCGGCGTATGGCAGGAGATGCAGCCCATATCGTAGAACAGTTTTTTGCCGGCGAGCACGTCCGGTCTGTCGAGATCGCGCCGGGCCGGCACGGCAAGGTTTTGCGAATAGAAGGTCACGAGGTCCATGACCGGCGGCGGCGCTTCGACCGGACCGAGGCGCTCCTGTACACCGTTAGGTAGGCCAAGGCAGGTCTTTTCCGCGGCGCTGCAATCGCCCCAGTGCTTCGGCACTTCGGGCGTCGAAATGCCAATATCGCCGGCAAAAGCGTCCGCCGATTGCTGGCGGATCGATGCCGCCTGCGCCTTCCAGCCGAAACGGCCGAGCGTCAGTTCACCGCTGCTGGCGTCGCGTATTATGTTTGGCCTGCCGGAAATCCCGTCACCACCGCGGTCGGCCGCATCGGCACGCGTAAGGATGTCGGCGGGAGCGATCTGCTCGACCAGGCCAAGGCCGATCATCGGCGGTGTCATGCGCGGCGACAGCGTGGTGTGCGGATCGAGCGGCCCGTAGGCGAGACCCTCGACCGAATAGCTCGGCTTACGCAGCGACACGACGCTGCCGTCCGCCAGTTTTACTTTTTGCTCCTGATAATCGACATGCATCCTGCCTTCGCCCTGCAGGCCGGGAACGGCTAGCTCCTGAAGTTGTGTGCCATAGACCGGGTCGGGAAAGTTGAGCACCTTGTGATCGGCGAGCGCGGCTTTCTCCTCCTCGGTACTGGCTTCCCTTGCCAGGCGCAGGAACATCGAGGTGGTGCCGCTGTCGCCTTGGGGCGGATGGCCGCGACCGTCCTTCAGATGACAGTTCTGGCAGGCGCGCTCGTTGAACAACGGACCGAGCCCATCCGAGGCTTGTGTCGAGGATGGCGAGGACACCCAGTTCTTGCGGAAAATGGCATTGCCGAGCTTGAAGGTGCCCTCTTCCTCGAAGCTGATGTTGGCGGAGGATTGCGAGAAGGCGTCCTTGTTGACGTCCTTCTTCGAGGTGCCGGCGCCGCCCTGCATCAGCTCGAATTGCTCGGGCTTGGAGAAATCGCTGGTCGGCCTGGTGATGGCGATGACGCGCGCCAGATCCTTCGGCGTCAGATCCGTGCGGCTGGTGGCAAGCCCCGCCGGTTGCGGCGCCCCGGCCAGCGCCGAGGCTGTGAGCGTCGCCACCACGGCAAGAAAGGCGCCGCGAAGGATACCGTATCGCGGCTTCTTCTGAGGCGGCAGGCCACAATGCTCGGCCGGCCGCAAGCGGCGCATGAAATCTAGGGGGCGCCGCATTCCGGCATGTCCTTATTCCGCCTCGTCGGCCGACGCTGCGTTGAGTTGACCGTACTTTTCTTCGCCGATCGAGGCGAGCAGGTCGAGTTGCGTCTCGAGAAAGTCGATGTGACCTTCCTCGTCAGCCAGCAATTCCTCGAACAGCTTCATCGTCACGTAGTCGCCTGCTTCGTTACAAACCTCGCGCGAACGCTTGTAGGCGGTGCGCGCGTCGTATTCGCCGGCAAGATCGGATTCGAGCACTTCCTTGACATTCTGCCCGATGCGCAGCGGCGCCACGGACTGCAGGTTCGGATGGCCCTCGAGGAAGATGATGCGCGCCACGAGCCGGTCGGCATGGTGCATTTCCTCGATCGATTCAGCGCGTTCCTTCTTCGCTAGCTTGGCGTATCCCCAGTCTTCCAGCAGCCGGAAATGCACCCAGTATTGATTGACCGCCCCAAGTTCCAGAAACAGAGCCTCGTTAAGCCGCTCTATGATCTGCTGTTCGCCTTTCATGGGTTCTGCTCCCGTATTGGACGCGCAGGCCTCTGACGCGATCCAGGTGTGAAACGATGTCCACGCCACTCGCCGCCGAGCGGGCATGGTAATTTTCGGTGACCCGAATGATCGTTTCGACCACATTTGGGAAGCAGCCGCAACAGCGACCGCGCTTGTGCATGGCGTGATAGACCTTCGCCGGCACGATCAGCTGCCAGGGGTCCTCATCCAGCAGCCCGACGATCGTCTGCTCTATCTCCTTTTCGGTGATGATGTTGCAATGGCAGATCAGCATTTTGTCGCTCTGGCTAACGGCGCTTCGCTGCGTCGCGTGGCTGGTGGTTTCGATAGTCTATTGGAACACCTTGTCCGGTGAATCGAGGCTGTCCGAGCCCTCGAAGGCTATCGCATTGAGCTTCAGGGTACCGACGGCGCGTTCGATCGATTTGGTCTGATCGACCAGCGCGTCGATCGCCGCCTGCACAGTGGCATTGCCTTCCGTGTTGCCTTCTCCGATCTGCTGGTCATAGGCCTCGCCGGCAAGCGCCCGCGCCTTGATGGCCTCCATCTTGGCGACGGTGACGTCCAGTTTGTCCGACAATTCCTTGGCAACCGCCGGGTCGGCCGCCTTGACCATGTCGGCCACCGACGGCCCCTCGACGACAGTGCCGTCGAGCCGCTTGTAGCTGCCGTGATAGGCGGCACGGATGCCGATCGCATCGTAAAGATGGGAGTTGTAGGTGTTGTCGGAGAAGCAATCGTGCTCCTCTTCCGGGTCGTGCAACAAGAGGCCGAGCTTCATCCGCTCTCCGGCGAGCTCGCCATAGGACAGCGAGCCCATGCCGGTGAAGATGGTCGAAATGGCGGCGTTCGGCTCGCCATCGACAAGGTTCTTGCGGGCGGCGCCGCCCTCCTTCCAGTCGTCGACCATATCCTTTAGATCGGAAACCAGAAGGTCGCTCGCCGATTTCAGATACTGTCCGCGGCGGTCGCAATTGCCGCCGGTGCAATTGGCGAGGTCGTAATCGGTGTAGGGCCGTTCGCCGGCGCCCGGACCGGTGCCGTGCAGGTCCTGACCCCAAAGCAGGAATTCGATCGCGTGATAGCCGGTCGCCACATTGGCCTCGATACCGCCGGCCTCCTGCAGGGTGCCGGAGAGGAACTCCGGCGTCAGGTCGGTGGCGTCGACCTTCTTGCCGTTGATCTCGATCGACTTGTTGGCGATCACATTGGCGGTGTAGAGCGCGTTGGCGTCCGACTCGGTGCCGTAGCTCTTGGCGACATAGTCGATCAAGCCTTCGTCGAGCGGCCAGGAGTTCACCTTGCCTTCCCAGTCATCGACGATGGCGTTGCCGAAGCGATAGACCTCGGTCTGCTGATAGGGAACGCGCGATGCCTTCCAGGCCTCGCGGGCGGCGTTCAGCGTTTCGGCAGATGGCTTGGCGAGCAGCGCATCGACAGCCTTGTCGAGCGCCTCGGCCGCGATCAGCGAATCCTCGTATTTGGCGAGCGCAATGTCGGAATAGGTCTTGATGACCGCCTTGGCATCGGTTTGCGCCTTGGCCGGCAGCACGAACACGGCCGCCGTCAGCATTGCGGTGGCGCCGATCGCCGCAAGCCTGCCGCCATACCGTGCCGTGATCATCGTTCTCATGATTGTCTCTCCTCGGGAATCAATGAAATGCCGGCGCCTCGGCGGGCAGCTGCCAGCGGGCAAAGAAGGGTCGCGCCATCGCGCGGTTCGCGGAAGAAAGACACCGAAATGCCTCCAATCGAAAGGGTTCAAGGCCCAGACATCAAAGGGATGCGCTGACGCGCGAGCTTCCATAAAACGGCGAAGACGCCGGATGTCAACTGGTGGCATAGAAAAAATTCAATTGAAACAACAGTTTAGAATTATTCTAAACTAGAACTGTCAACTTTAACACCGACGTATGAGGAATGCCGGCGCATGACGCAGTTGACAGGCGGCCGTTCCGGGTGCGACCCGGATCGGCGCTCTTGCGGCGGCGCCGGACAATCGCCACCTGGCGAGACGTCCTAGATTTGGATGAGGAATCGGGCTGTTATGAAGAACGGGGTCGTCATTGTCGGTGCGGGTCATGCGGGCGTGCAAGCGGCCGCCAGCCTGCGCGAAGAAGGCTATGACGGCCCGGTGATCCTGGTCGGCGACGAAAACGAATTGCCCTACCACAAGCCGCCGCTGTCGAAGACCTTCATCAAGGATCAGCAAGCAAAGCCGCAGCCGTTGCGCGGCGAGGCTTTTTATACCGGCAGCGCCATCGACTTCCGGCCAGGCATCCGGGTCGAGCGGATCGACGTAGGCGGCCGCAGGCTGGAGATATCGGGCGGCGGTGTGTTGCCGTTTGACCGGCTGATCCTCGCCACCGGCGCGCGGCCGCGCCTGCTGCCGCTGCCGGGTTCGGAGCTTTCTGGCGTTGTGTCGCTGCGCTCGCTCGGCGATGCCCGCCTGATCCGCGAATTGAGCGCGCAAAGCGAGGAGGTCGTCATCCTCGGCGGCGGCTTCATCGGCCTGGAGATTGCCGCGACGCTCACCGCGGCAGGCCGCAAGGTTACGGTGGTCGAGGCGGTCGACCGGCTGCTCGGCCGCGCCGTGGCACCGGTCATCGCCGGCCATGTGCGCCAGCGGCTGGAGGCCTCCGGTGTGCGCATCCTTACCGGCACCACCATCGAACGGCTGGAGGACGAGAACGGCCGTGTTTCGGCTGCAATCACCTCATCCGGCGAGACATTGCCGGCTCAGATGGTCGTCATCGGTATCGGCGTCGTGCCGAATGTCGAACTGGCCGAAGCCGCCGGCATTGTCATCGCCAACGGCATCCGCGTCGACCAGCAGATGCGCACGTCGGTGCCGGAAATCCTCGCCATCGGCGACGCGGCGTCTTACCGGCACTGGTTCACCGGCGGCGACGTGCGGCTGGAATCGGTGCAGAACGCCACTGACCAGGCGCGGCTCGCCGCGCGCACCATCGTCGGCCACACCGACAATTACTCGGCGGTGCCATGGTTCTGGTCCGATATCGGTGACATGAAGCTGCAGATGGTCGGCCTGATTGCGGGTGGCGACAGCCATGTCATGCTGGGCGACGTGGCCGAGAACAAATTCTCCATCTACCACTATGCCGGAAGCCGGCTGCTCGGCATCGAATCGGTCAACCGGCCGGGCGACCACATGCTTGGCCGCAAGATGCTCGGCGCCGGCTTTTCGCCGTCGCCGCAGATCGTCGCGACCGGGCCCGACGGGCTGAAGGCCGCGCTCGCCGCCTTCCAGCAGGCAGAGCCGGCCCGCGCGGCAGGATAAGATCAAACCCAATCACCCTGAATGACCGAGTTCGACCGGGAGCTGACCTTCAAAACATATAGCGAAGTAAAGGAAACAGCGGTATTTTGACCAATTGAAATTCGTCGGGGGGTGCTCATGGCTCTATATGTCATTGGCGCAGGCATGGGTCGCACTGGCACATATTCGCTGAAGCTCGCCTTGGAGCATCTTGGGTTCGGGCCGTGTCATCACATGGCAGATGTCCACGCCAATCCCGAGCAGAAGGCGCTGTGGCGCGCCGCCGGACAGGGACAACTCCCGACCTGGGATGCGGCATATGCCGGCTATCTTTCCGCGGTCGATTGGCCAACGGCGCATTTTTGGCGCGAAGTGAGTGACCACTACCCTCATGCAAAGGTTATCCTGACAGTTCGTGACCCCGAAGCCTGGTATGACAGCATGGCGCAAACAATAGGGCTCACGATGGATGCTGCTACCAATGATCCACAGTCCTTTGGTGTGGCGGTGGTTGGAAACAGTGTCTTTGGCGGTCGATTTGATAACCGTGATCACGCAATCGCTGTCTATGAAGCACATAACGCTTCCGTGAAATCAACGCTGCCACCTGAACGCCTTCTTACTTATCAGGCCTCCGAAGGGTGGGAGCCGCTTTGTGCCTTTCTCGGTGTACAGTTGCCTTCCGAACCGTTTCCACGCACCAATTCGACTGCCGAATTTCGTGCTCGCATAGGGCGTTGAACGGCGGCTTGCCACCTATCTCGGCCTTCGCCGCAGTTGAATCTAGGCGATATCCTCGCCGCTCAGGCGGCGCGGGCCTCGCGGATCGAACTTTCCAGAATGTCGAGCGCCTCGTTCATGACGCCATCCTGGATGGTGATCGGCGCGAGGAAGCGGATGACGTTGCCGTAGACGCCGCAGGTCAGCAGGATCAGGCCCTTGTCGAGCGCCTTCAGCCGGACCGCATTGGCGAGTTCCGGAGACGGCAGGCCCTTCGCCACATCGTTGAACTCGACCGCGTTCATGAAGCCGGGGCCTCTGATATCGACGATCTCCGGGGCTTCGTCGCGGATCGATTGCAGGCGCTGCTTCAGACGGTTGCCCAGCGTGTTGGCCCGGTCGCAGAGCTTCTCCTCGTCGATGACGTCGAGCACGGCATGCGCCGCGGCGACGCCGATCGGGCTGCCGCCATAGGTGCCGCCGAGTCCGCCGGGGTTCGGCGCATCCATGACCTCGGCGCGCCCGGTGACCGCCGCCAACGGGAAGCCGCCGGCCAGGCTCTTGGCCATGGTGGTGATGTCGGCCGCCACCTCGTGGTGGTCCATGGCAAACATCTTGCCGGTGCGGGCAAAGCCGGTCTGCACCTCGTCGGCGATCAGCAGCATGCCGTGCTGATCGCAGATCTTGCGCAATGCGGTCATGAAGTCGCGCGGCGCCTCGTAGAAGCCGCCCTCGCCCTGCACCGGCTCGACGATGATGGCGGCAACGCGGGCCGGATCTACATCGGCCTTGAACAGCCGGTCGAGCGCAGCCAGCGAATCGGCGACCGACACGCCGTGCAGTGCAACCGGGAACGGCGCATGGAAGACATCCGCCGGCATGGCGCCGAAGCCGACCTTATAGGGCACGACCTTGCCGGTCAGCGCCATGCCCATGAAGGTGCGACCATGAAAGCCGCCGGAAAAAGCGATGACCGCGGGCCGGCCGGTGGCGTTGCGCGCAATCTTGATCGCGTTCTCGACCGCCTCGGCGCCGGTGGTGACAAAAATCGTCTTCTTGTCGAACTTGCCGGGCAGCATGCCATTCAGCCGTTCGGCCAGCCTGATATAGCTCTCATAGGGCACGACCTGATAGCAAGTGTGGGTGAAGCGCTCGAGCTGCGCCTTGACCGCTTCGATCACCCTGGGGTGACGGTGGCCGGTGTTGACGACGGCGATGCCGGACGAGAAGTCGATGTAGCGGCGGCCTTCCACATCCCAGATCTCCGAGTTTTCGGCGCGATCGGCATAGATCTGAGTGGTCATGCCGACGCCGCGCGAAATCGACTGGCTCTTGCGTTCGGAAATGGCTGAATTTGTCATCGTATCCCTCACCGGGCCGGCGCCCGCTCTCGTTTGATGGCTGTTGAGACTCTTCTGGGCTTATTTCAGGTTTTCCTCAAGTTGGCACTGGCGGCGGGCGATTGGGCCTGCGGTCCGGCGGGCGACCTGACACAAAGTTGCCAAGTCCCGTTCCTTCGCGCCCCCCTCTGTCCTGCCGGACATCTCCCCCACAAGGAGGGAGATTGGCAGCTTCGTCGGCAGCGTTCCTTCTATAACGTTGGCGATTGGCGAAATCAGTGGTGACGGCCAATCTCCCCACCCGTGGGGGAGATGGCCGGCAGGCCAGAGGGGGCGCGAAAGAACACGACGCGGGGAATTGAAAGCAAGCCTACTCACGCCGTCCGCACAAATCCCTCGCTGGCCCTCAGCAAATTGCGCGTATAATCCTTGGTGACACGGCGTTCGACAAGATCGTCCGCGGTCAGATTCTCCATCGCCTCGCCGTTCTGCATCACCATCAGCCGTTCGCACATGTGGGTGATGATGGCTAGGTCGTGGCTGACCATCAGGAAGGTCAGCTTGCGGCGGCGCCTGATCTCTTCCAGCAGGTTCAGCACCTCCGCCTGCACCGAAGCGTCGAGCGCCGAGGTCGGCTCGTCGAGCAGCAGGATCGACGGTTCCAGAATCAGGGCGCGGGCGATCGCCACGCGCTGGCGCTGACCGCCGGACAATTGATGCGAATAGCGAAAACGGAACCCGGTGCCGAGGCCGACCTCGTCGAGTGCCCGCTGGATGCGCTTTTCGCCGTCGGCGAAGCCGTGAATGGCGAGCGGCTCCTGCAGCAGGCGGTCGACGGTCTGGCGCGGGTGCAGCGAACCGTACGGGTCCTGGAAGACCATCTGCACCTCGCGGTAAAACGCCTTGTCGCGACGCGCGCCGAGCGTTTTGCCGTTGACCGCGATGGTGCCTGATGCGGCCGGCGCCAGGCCGGCGATTGCCCTGAGCAACGTCGACTTGCCGGAGCCGGACTCGCCGACCAGGCCGAAGGATTCACCGGATTCGACCTCGAGGCTGACGCCTTTCAACGCGCGGAAGCGGTCGAAGACCACCTCCAGCCTATCGACGGAAAGGGCTGCCGTCATGCTGCCCACTCCGGCTTGCGGTCGAGCACCGGCAGCGGGTGACGGTCGGCGCCGATCTTGGGCATGCAGTTGAGCAGGCCGCGCGTATAGGGATGCTGGGCGCGGCCGAGCTCCGAGGCTTTGAGCTGTTCGACCACCTTGCCGGCATACATGACGATGACACGATCGCAGAAAGACGAGACCAGGCGCAGATCGTGCGAGATGAAGATCAGCCCCATGCCGCGCTCGCTGACCAGCCGGTCGAGGATGCCGAGCACGTCGAGCTGGACAGTAACGTCGAGTGCCGAGGTCGGCTCGTCGGCGATCATCATCTCCGGCCCGGCGATCAGCATCATGGCGATCATGGCGCGCTGGCCCATGCCGCCGGAAACCTCGTGCGGATGCAGGTCGAAGACACGGGCCGGATCGCGGATCTGCACCGCCTCCAGCATGGCCAGCGCGCGGTCGCGGGCTTCGGCCTTGGAGACCTTCTCATGCGTGCGCAGCGTCTCGACGATCTGGCGGCCGATGCTCATCACCGGGTCGAGCGAATATTTCGGATCCTGCAGGATCATGGCGATACGCTTGCCGCGCAGCGCGCGGCGCTCGCGCGCCGAGGCGGCCAGCAGGTCGATGCCGTCAAAAGCGAGCGTCTTCGCGGTCACATCGGCCTGCGGCGGGGTGACGCCCATGATGGCGCGGCCGGTCTGCGACTTGCCCGAACCGCTCTCACCGACGATGCCGAGCCGCTCGCGGCCGAGCGAGAAGGAAACGCCGCGCACTGCCTCGATCAGGCCGGTGCGCGTCGGGAAGGTAACGCGCAGGTCGTCGACTTCGAGAAGCGTGCTCATTGGTCGCCACTCATTGGTCACCGCTTCGGGGATCGAGCGCGTCGCGCAGGCCGTCGCCGAGCAGGTTGAAGCCGAGGCTGACGATGAGGATGGCAAAGCCCGGCGCGCCCGCAACCCACCACTGGTCGAGCACGAAGCGGCGGCCCGATGCGATCATCGCGCCCCATTCGGGCAGCGGCGGCTGCGCGCCGAGGCCGAGGAAGCCGAGGCCGGCCGCGGTCAGGATGATGCCGGCCATGTCGAGCGTCACCCTGATGATCAGCGAGGAGATGCAGAGCGGCATGATGTGGCGAAGCACGATGCGAAACGGCGAGGCGCCCATCAATTGCACCGCCTTGATGTAATCGGAATTGCGCACCGTCAGCGTTTCGGCGCGGGCAATGCGGGCATAGGGCGGCCACGAGGTGATGGCGATGGCAAGCACGGCATTTTCGATGCCGGGGCCGAGCGCGGCGACAAAGGCCAGCGCCAGGATCAGCTTCGGAAAGGCGAGAAAGATGTCGGTGATGCGCATCAGGATCGCATCGGTCCAGCCGCCGGCGTAACCGGCGACGGTGCCGACCAGCAAGCCGATGGGCGCGGCGATGATGGCAACCAGAACGACGACGTACAGTGTCCAGCGCGAGCCGAAGATGATGCGCGAATAGATGTCGCGGCCGAGATCGTCGGTGCCGAACCAGTGCGCCGCACTCGGCGCCAGGAGCCGCGAGCCCTTGAGGTCGCCGAATGTCGGCGAATAGGGCGCCAGCACATCGGCGAATGCCGCGACCACCAGCAGGGCGACGATGATGAGCAGGCCGGCAAACGCCAGCCGGTTGGCGGAAAAGCGCCGCCACGCCACATAGGCGCGGCCGAGCCTCGCCTGGACGCGCGACGCCGGCCGCTCGCTGAGCAGCCAGTCGCGGCGAGTTTGAATCGCTTCCGTGCTCATCCTGCCTTGGTCCTCATCCTGCCTTGGTCCTTGGGTCGAGCAGCCGGTAGAGCAGGTCGGAGAATAGATTGATGGCGATGAAGACCGAGCCGATGATGATCGTGCCGCCAAGCACGGCATTCATGTCGGCGTTCTGCAGCGAGTTGGTGATGTAGAGGCCGATGCCCGGCCACGAAAACACTGTCTCGGTCAGCACCGAGCCTTCGAGCAGCCCGGCATAGGACAGAGCGATCACCGTGACCATCGGCACCGCGGCGTTGCGCAGCGCGTGACCCCAGATGACGCGCGTTTCCGACAGGCCCTTGGCGCGCGCTGCGACGATGTATTCCTGGGTGAGTTCGTTCAGCATGAACGAGCGCGTCATGCGGCTGATGTAGGCGAGCGAGAAATAGCCGAGCAGCGAGGCCGGCAGGATGATGTGGCGGAAGGCATCGGCAAATACGTCCCACTGCCGCTGCCAGAGCGCATCCAGCAGGTAAAAGCCGGTAATCGGCGTGAAGGTGTATTCGTAGACGACGTCGAGCCGGCCGGGAAAGGCGACCCATTGCAGCTTGGCGTAGAACAGCACCAGCGCCAGCAGCCCCAGCCAGAAGATCGGCACGGAATAGCCGACAAGGCCGATGATGCGCACGATCTGGTCGATGACGCTGCCGCGCCGCACGGCGGCCAGCACGCCAAGCGGCACGCCGATCACCGAACCGATCAATGTTCCCAATGTCGCCAGTTCGAGCGTCGCCGGAAAGGCGCGGCGGATATCGGTCATCACCGGATTGGTGGTCAGCACCGAGGTGCCGAAATCACCGTTCAGGGCATGTTTGACATAGATGTAGAACTGCTCGACCAGCGGCAGGTCGAGGCCCATCTCGCGGCGCGTTCGCTCGACGACGTTGGCCGGCGCCCGGTCGCCGAGCACCGCCAGCACCGGGTCGATCGGGATCACGCGGCCGATGAAGAAGGTCACCGCGAGCAGACCGAGATAAGTCGTTATCGCGATGACCAGGAACCGGGCGATCGATGAGGTCACGGCAACGGCGCGGGCGCCGCCGCGCCCTGCCGTCACTTCGCTTTCAACTACGCTCATACGGCGCGTCCGCCGGCGTCACTCCCCGGCATCACTCTTTCGAGACGGGGCCGACGAAGTTGGTGTCGAAGCTCGGGCCGAGCGCAAAACCCTTGAGGTTCTTGCGCAGGCCGGCCACTTCCAGCTGCTGGTGGATGATGACGAAGGGGCTGGTATCGAGGATCTTCTTCTCAAGATCCTGGTACATTGCGGCGCGCTTGGCCGCGTCCTTCTCGAGCAGGGCGGCTTCGGTCTGCTTGGTCAGGTCCGGGATGTCCCAGGCGTTCCGCCAGGCCAGCGTCTTGGTCTTGCCTTCATCCGAATTGTCGGGGTTGCTGGCGAAGGTCTGGGCGTTGGAGTTCGGATCGAAATAATCCTGGCCCCACTGGCCGATATAGATGTCGTGGTTGCGGGCGCGGTATTTGGTCAGCGTCTGCTTGCCGTCGCCGGGGATGATCTCCAGCTTGATGCCGGCCTGTCCCAGCGTCTGCTGGATCGATTCCGCCATGCCCGTCGTCGGCTGCCCGGTACGCACGTCCATGGTGACGCTGAAGCCGTCGGCGAGGCCGGCCTTGGCGAGCAGTTCCTTGGCCTTGGCGACGTCGAGCTTGAACGGATTCTCGTCCAGTTCGCCAAGCACGCCCTTGGGCAGGAAGGTCTGGTGGATCTCGCCGATGCCCTTGAGGATGGTCGTGCTCAAGGCGTCGTAATCGACCAGGTATTTGAACGCCTGGCGAACCTCGGGCTTGGCCAGGTTGGCGTTCTTCTGGTTGAGGCTGATGTAATAGACCGTACCCTTCGGCGCGCTGGTGGTGGTGAGGTCGGCATTCTTGGCAATGGCATCAAGGTCGTTCGGCTCGAGATTGCGGGCAACGTCGATGTCGCCGGCTTCCAGCGCAAGGCGCTGGCCCGAACTTTCCTTCATGTTGCGATAGATGACGCGGGCAAGCTTGGCCTTGTCGCCGTAATAATTATCGTTGCGCTCAAGGACGACGGCCTCGTTGGCGCGCCATTCGCGCAGTTTGAAGGCACCGGAGCCGGCATAGCCGGTCTTCAGCCAGGCGTTGCCGAAATCATTGTCCCATTTGTAGTCGGCGCTCGGCGTGACCGCGGCGACATGCTCCTTGACCAGCTTGGCGTCGACGACCGAGGCGACCGTCGCCGACAGGCAGTTCAGCACGAAGCTCGGCGCGTAGGCCTTGTCGACGGTGAACTGGAACGTGGTGTCATCAACGGCCTTGGCTTTCTCGGTGACGTTGCCGCCATCGATACCGAACTGGCCGATAATAAAGGCCGGGCTCTTGTCGAGCTTGATGGCGCGCTCGAACGAATAGGCGACGTCCGCCGCTGTGATCGGATTGCCGGAGGCGAATTTGAGGCCGGGCTTGAGCTTGAACGTGTAGGTCAGGCCGTCGTCGGAGACGCTCCAGCTTTCGGCGAGATCGCCCTTGACCTTGGATGTGTCGCTGAGGTCGAGGCGTACCAGAAGATCATAGGTGTTGCCGGTGACCTCTGCGGTCGACAATTCGAATGCTTCGCCCGGATCCATGGTGATGATGTCGTCGATGGCGAAACCCTCGACCAGCGTGTCGGCGGGCGTGACCGCGAAGGCAGGCGCACCGGCCAGAAGCAGCGCGGACATGGCCGCGCCCGCGAGCAAGAAGCGGGAGCGTAGAGCAAACTTTTCCATCATCATTTTAACTGTTCCCTGTTTTTGTTGACCTGAGTTCCCGGCTCAGGGTTGTGGCATTTCTTGCCGCGTCGAACGGTGATCCCCGGACCGTTGTCTTGGCAATTTTTTATGCGGTTCCGGTTCACCATATCCGGCGGTTTCGAGCGCGGCAACGAGCATTTGCAGAACGGTCGATTGGGCCAGACCGGCGGTGCGAAAATCCGGCTATTTCAGCGCGGTAACCAGGTCGGCGTCGGGAAAGCAGGTAGCGGAACGGCCGTTGCTGGCCTGCCATTTGCCGATCGAGCGGCGCGTCTTGAAGCCAGGCAGGCCGTCGGCGCTGCCGACATCGTAGCCCTTGGCTTCCAGCGCCCGCTGCAGGGCGGCGATGTCGGAGCGGTAGAGCCCGCCGACTGCGCCCCAATTGCCCGAGAAATTGCTGTCGCCATGGGCGATGCGATCGGCGCCATGGCCGATGAACAGGGCATAGAGATCGCTGGTGTTATACTGCTTCAGCACATAGAAATTGGGGGTGACGATGAAGGCCGGGCCGCTACGCCCGGCCGGCATCAAAAGAAAGCCCTCGGCTTTCAGTTCGCTCGGCGGGAACGGTTTACCCGACACACGCCTGATGCCCATATCAGCCCATTGGGAAATCTTCTTGCCCTGGTCCGGACCTTCGAGCGAGCACGGGACGCTGTCCGGCACAGTCACCTCGAAGCCCCAGCCGCGGCCCCTGACCCAGCCATAATGGACGAGATAATTGGCGATCGAGGCCAGTATATCGGGCGTCGAATTCCAGATGTCGGTGCGGCCGTCGCCGTCGAAATCGACGGCATGCTTGAGGAACGATGTCGGCATGAACTGCGGCTGGCCAAGCGCGCCTGCCCAAGACGATTTCATCGCGCCGACCGGGGCAAGCCCGCGCTCGACGATCTCGAACGCAGCCAAGAGCTCGGTGCGGAAGAATTCCTTCTTGGTCGACATGAACGCCTTGGTGCCCAGCACCTCGAAGGCGTCATAAGGCATCTTCGCCGCACCGAAGCCGCTCTCGCGGCCCCAGATCGCCAGCAGCACTTCGCCAGGCACGCCGTAGCGTTTCTCGATCGCGGCAAGAGTCCTGGCGTTGGTCGCCTCGCGGGTGCGGCCGCCGGCGGTCACCGCTCGGACTATCTTTTCAGCGAAATAGGCGCCCGGCGAACCGAATTCGGCCTGATGCTGCTTCTGCGGCGTCGTCGCCTTCTCGCCCGGCTTCACCAGGTCGGGCAGCTTCAGGTTCGGCTTGACGCCGTCGAAGGCGGCATCGAAGGTTTTCCTGGAGATGCCTTTGGCATTGGCTTCGGGCCAGAGGTCGTTGCTGAGCCAGGCGCGGAACTGGTCGTCGATCTTTGCGGCGGAGGCGGGGGTGGCGAGGATCAACCCAAGTAGGGCTGCTAGAAACGAGAGGCAGGCTAGTGTGCGAGCTCGGCGTTCTGTCGCGCCCCCCTCTGTCCTGCCGGACATCTCCCCCACTTGGGGGTGTTTGGACCGGAGACATCGCGAACAGGTGTGCGAGGACATCGCGAACAGTTTGGCGCGCTTTGGACAGAGGGGGGCGCGAAGGAACGCAGTCATCTCAAGAGCACCCTTCCCCCAACCTGCTCAAAACACTGTCCGCGACTTCAGTGCTGCGGCCAGCGTACCTTCGTCGAGATAATCGAGTTCGCCGCCGACCGGAACACCGTGCGCCAGGCGCGTCACCTTGATGTCGAAGCCGGAAAGCTGGTCGGTGAGGTAGTGCGCGGTGGTCTGGCCCTCGACAGTGGCGTTGACGGCGAGGATCACTTCCTTGACTTCGCCACCGGCGACGCGATCGACCAGCGAACGGATGTTTAGCTCATCAGGACCAATGCCGTCGAGCGGCGACAGCGTACCGCCGAGCACATGGTAACGCACGTTCATGGCTGTCGCCCGCTCCAGCGCCCAAAGGTCGGCCACGTCCTCGACGACGATGAGCGTAGTGGGGTCGCGGCGGGGGTCGGTGCAGATCATGCATGGATCCGAGGTATCGACATTGCCGCAGGTCGAGCAGATGCGCACCTTGTCGACCGCCTCGCCCATGGCGGCGGCGAGCGGCGCCAGCAGCTGTTCCTTCTTCTTGATGAGGTGGAGCGCGGCGCGGCGTGCCGAACGCGGACCGAGCCCCGGCACCTTGGCCAGCAGCTGGATCAGGCGTTCGATCTCGGGACCGGCGATTCGCTTCGACATCGCACCGGTTTAGGATTTTTCCGCACGCTTTGGAACAGTTGAGCGGCCAGGGGCTCCGCTCTTCCCTTCTCCCCTTGTGGGAGAAGGTGGATTGGCGCGCAGCGCCAAGACGGTTGAGGGGTGTTGGCCGGAGCGCCGTCGATGCCAAGCTGGAGCACCCCTCATCCGACCTCGCTCCGCGAGGCCACCTTCTCCCACAAGGGGAGAAGGGAAGGCCGACGTCGCGGCCAGTGCTGCCGCCTCAGTTTTCTTCCAGTGGTCGGGTCTGGCCGGCGATCATCGCGCCGATGGCGTCGGTGTTCTCGGGCGTCGCCTCGAACGACATTGTCGGCTCTGCCGGCGCGGCCTGGAAGGAGGTGACAGGCCGCTCGCTCACGGTTCCGCCAAAACGGGCCGCATCCGGCTCCTGCATTGGTTCCTGCAGCGCCACAAGCATCGGCTTCTCCGCCGTCGCCTTCTCCGGGGTCGCCATTCCGGCGGTCACCCTTGTCTGCTTTGCCGGCAGCGATGCGGCGGCGGTAACATAGGTTGCCTTGGCGAATGTCGGCTTGACCTCGCGAGCCGGCTCCGCCGAGGCGACAAGTATGGCCTGAGCGGCAGGCGCTTGCGGCTTGGCCTGGGCCATGGCGACCACCGGTTCGTCCGGCAGCGGCTGCCAGTTGCGGCCGCGCTTTTCATAAAAGGCATTACCGCCGGCGACCATGGTGTAGTGCATGTTCCTGTAGGGGAAGCGCAGGCCGGCGGTGTGGAAATACATGGTGTTCTTCAGCTTGGCTTTGCGCTCGCCCTTGAGCACCGCCTCGGCGGCCTCCTCGACGTCGGGCATCGCCTTCGAATTCATCGGCCGTGTCATGACGCCCGGCGCGAACTGGCCGCGCTCGCCAACCACTTCGCAGATGGTGCTGCCGTGATTGCCGGACCGCAGCCGGTTCATCACCACCGTGCCGACCGCAATCATGCCGTCACGGCTGGAGCGGTTGGACTCGAAGAACATCGCCCGCTCCAGGCATTCCTTCTCCTTCGGCGTGGAATTGTAGGAGCGCGAGCTCAGGAAACTCGGCGTAATGGCATCGGTCAGGCTGGACATGCCGTGCGAGGCGGTCTGACTGCAAGCGGCCAAAAACAGCGGCGAGATAACGACGCCGAGCCGCAACGGCGTCTTCCATCGGGTAGAGATCAACAGGTGTCCCCTCAATTCTGCTGCCAGCCCGCCCCTGGTTGCGGCAAGAATGAGACACTTTCAGGCAAAAAGATGGCTAAAGCGTTATTAAGTGTGGGGAGTTGCCCAATAGACACAGTTGGCGGGCTTCCGAGAACCGGAGCGGAGCGTATGTTTCGTGAGCACCGGAAGCGCAGGAAGCCGCCGTTTGCAGGCCGGCATCACCTGGATATCAACACACCTTAGAACGGCAGTTTCATTCCCGGCGGGATCGGTAGGCCCGCGGTCAGCGCCCTGGTCTTCTCCTGCATGATCTGCTCGACCTTGGTCCTGGCGTCGTTGTGGGCAGCGAGAAGCAGGTCCTCGAGAATCTCGACCTCGTCTTCCTTGAACAGCGACGGGTCGATCTTCAGCGACTTCATCTCGAATTTGCCGGTCAGCGTCACGCTGACCAGGCCGCCGCCGGCCTGCCCGGTGGCTTCCAGCGTGGCGATCTCATCCTGCATGGCCTGGAACTTAGCCTGCATTTCCTTTGCCTTGCCCATCATGCCGAGAAGGTCTTTCATCGCACGGTCCTTTGCAGCTGGTCCTGGTTGTTCAGGTTTCGTCGTCGTCGGCCGGCGGCTCGACCGGCACTTCGGCCTCGTCGGCTTCCGGCGCGTCGGGAATGCGCACGTCGATGATCTTGGCACCGGGAAAGCGCGCCAGGATGGCGGCGACCGTCGGGTCGCTCTTGGCATCGAGGAAGGCGTTTTCGCGCTTTGTCGATTCCATCTCGGCCAAGGTCTGGCCGCCCTCGTCCTTCGACAGCGACACCAGCCAGTTGCGGCCCGTCCAGGCGCGCAGCTTGGCGGTCAAATCATTGAGCAACATCTTCGGCGCATCGTCGGTCAGGCTGACGTCGATACGACCGGGCTCGATGCGCACCAGGCGCACGCAACGCTTCACCAGCACCTTGAAGGCCATGTCGCGCTGGGCGTCGGCAAGGGCGACAATGTCGGCCAGCGATTTCACCGGCACCGGCGGCGCCTCGACCGCCGGCTCCGGCGGAGCAACGAAGTTGGTCGGCACGGGCTCGGCCTCGACCAGGCGCATCGTCTCGACCAGGCGCATTGTCTGGGCGCCGCCATTGGCCGTCGGCATCCGCGCCTGCGCCACGGCGCCGGCACCACCGCCTGCAGGCGCATGGTTTGCCGGGCCGGGGCTTGCCGGCGTGCCATTCACGCGCGGCGCAGCGCCCGGCAGGGTGCCGCCGTTCTCCAGCGATTTCAGCGCCTCGTCCAGCGTCGGCAGGTCGGCGGCATGGGCCAGCCGGATCAGCACCATCTCGGCGGCGCTGACCGGGCGGTTGGAGGTCTGCACCTCGGGAATACCTTTCAAGAGCATCTGCCACGTCCGCGACAGCACCTTGACCGACAGCGTGCTGGCGAAATCGGCGCCGCGCCGGCGCTCGTCCTCGGACAGCGAGGCGTCGTCGATGGCAGCCGGTACGAAACGCAGACGGGTGACCAGATGGTTGAACTCGGCAAGGTCGGTCAGCACCGCGGCAGGATCGGCGCCGGTATCGTACTGGGCACGGAATTCGGCAAGTGCGGCGGCGACGTCGCCCTTCATGACGTGTTCGAACAGGTCGACGATGCGGGCGCGGTCGGCAAGGCCGAGCATGGCACGCACCGCTTCGGCGCTGACCGCGCCGCCGCCATGGGCGATCGCCTGGTCGAGGATCGACTGCGCATCGCGCATCGAGCCTTCGGCCGCGCGCGCGATCATCGCCAGCGCATCCTCTTCGACTTCGATGCCCTCCAGACCGGCTATCCTGGCAAGGTCGGCCTTGATCATTGCCGCATCGATGCGCCTGAGGTCGAAACGCTGGCAGCGCGACAGGACGGTGATCGGCACCTTGCGGATTTCGGTGGTGGCGAAGATGAATTTGACGTGCGGCGGCGGCTCTTCCAGCGTCTTCAGCAGGCCGTTGAAGGCCTGGTTGGAAAGCATGTGCACTTCGTCGATGATGTAGACCTTGTAGCGCGCCGACACCGGGGCATAGCGCACACGCTCGATGATGTCCCTGATGTCGTCGATGCCGGTATGCGAGGCGGCGTCCATCTCGATGACGTCGACATGTCGGCCTTCCATGATCGCCTGGCAATGCTCGCCGAGCACGGCAAGGTCGACGGACGGCTGGTCGACGGTCGATGTTTTGTAGTTCAGGGCCCGCGCGAGTATGCGCGCGGTCGTCGTCTTGCCGACGCCACGCACGCCGGTCAGCATCCAGGCCTGGGCGATGCGGCCGGTGGCAAAGGCATTGGTCAACGTGCGGACCATCGGCTCCTGGCCGATCAGTTCGGAGAAATTCGACGGTCGGTATTTGCGCGCCAGCACGCGGTAGGCGGCAGGCTTGTCCAATTTCCCGGCCTCGTTTCCGGCTTCGCTCATTCGCCCGTTAAGCTCCAAGGGCTGCCACTGGAGGCGGCCGATTCCTGCGCATAGTTTCGCCCGCGCGGCTTGGCGCCGTCAATGTCGGGGTAAAAGGCGAAGAGGCGGGAGGCTGGAACAATGACCCGTTCCGGGCTCGTTAGGGCTGCTTCCTTCCGGACCTGACCCGGTTGGCGAGTGGACCGTCCACCACCAACCTCCCAGCCTCCATATCGGCAATCCGGCGATGAAATGCAAGTGCGGATGATAGGGTCCTTGAGCGATGGCGAAAGCTGAAACCAAAAACCCGCCTCGGCGGGCGGGTCGTTGGTGCGAATAATCACCATAGCGAGATTAGTAGCATAGCTGCCGGCACAAAGCAAGAACAAAATGTGGCCGCGATCAAAATCGTCAATCTCGGCGGGGCAGCGCCAAGCTGATGCAATTTGCCCGGGCCTCACTTCTTCGCGCACAATCAGCGCCGCGACGGCCAATGTTGCTTGCTGCCCCTTGCGGCCCTTCGGAAGCCGCTCTAGCGTCGATGGAGGTCAAAAAACGTCAAAAAGTGTGGGAAACGCCAATGCTGCCGGGCCTCAAGGCCGGATTCACGCTTGACGCCCAGCTGGAAGCCGACAGCGAACAGCTGATGTGGCTCGGCCTGTGCGAATTGCGCGTCATGAACGACCGCCGCTGGCCATGGCTGTTGCTGGTGCCGCAGCGGCCGGGCATCGAGGAAATCCACGACATGACGCCGCTGGACCAGGCGATGCTGACCTTCGAGACCAACATGGTGGCGCTGGCGCTGAAGCGGGTGACCGGCTGCACCAAGATCAACACCGGCGCACTCGGCAACATCGTGCGCCAGCTGCATGTACACGTCATTGCGCGCTCGGAAGGCGATCCCGGCTGGCCTGGCCCGGTGTGGGGGCACGGCCTGCGCGAGCCCTATCAGCGCTCCGACCTTCGCAAGTTTGCGGAAAAGATCAAGGCAGCGCTATAAGCCTCTCCCGTGTCCACCTTGAACCTTCCCGAGTCTGCATGAGCTTTCGCCTGTTTGACGCGCCCTTGCGCGAGCCGAGCCAGTTCGTCGGCTTCGCCGGCAACATTATCGACCGGCAGTCCGAAAACCGCGCCGACGATTCCGTCGAAAACGCACTCGCCGATCCCTCGGCGCGGCTTTTGCTGATGCGTGGCGGCCGGCTCTATCTGAAGCTTGCGCAAGGCGCATTCGACCCCTGGTTCGGCGTGGCCGAATGCCGGCCGCTCGAAGCATCGCTCGAGAACGGCGTCCTGCTCGGTTTTTCCGAAAGCGGCCCGGTGCTGGCGGTGCCGGCCGGGGTCGAGCCCGAACAGCTTCCCGAGACGATCAAGGCGATCGACTATCGCTCGGTCTATATGCAGGGGCTGATCGACGAAGCGGCGGCGGGTGCGCTGGCGCAAGGGGCGGCGCTGCTCGCCTGGCATGCCAGCCATCGCTTCTGCAGCAAATGCGGCACCGAAGCCGCGATGCGGGCGGGCGGTTACAAGCGGCATTGCCCGGCCTGCGGTACGGAGCACTTTCCGCGCACCGACCCGGTGGCGATCATGCTGACGGCAACACGCGAAAAATGCCTGCTCGGCCGCGGCCGGCATTTCGGGCCCGGCATGTATTCGGCGCTCGCCGGTTTCATCGAGCCGGGCGAGACGATCGAGGCGGCGGTGCGCCGCGAAACGCTGGAGGAAGCCGGCATCAGGCTCGGCCGCGTCGTCTACCACGCCAGCCAGCCCTGGCCGTTCCCCTATTCGCTGATGATCGGCTGCTTCGGCGAACCGCTCAATGACGATATCCAGCCCGACCTCAACGAGCTGGAAGATTGCCGCTGGTTCTTTCGCGACGAGGTGCTGTCGATGCTGGCCAGGGAACATCCGGGCGGCCTGGTGACGCCGCCGAAAGGCGCGATCGCCTATAACCTCATCCGCGCGTGGGCCGACAGCGCGTGACACGAAGACATCGCAGGAGCAGAAAATGATCCGTCACACCGTCGTGTTCACGCTGAAACACCCGCCGCATTCGCTCGAGGAAAAACGGTTCCTCGCCGACGCCAAGAGGATTCTCACGGCGATAAAGGGCGTCACGCATTTCGAGCAGTTGCGGCAGGTCAGTCCCAAGAACGACTACCGCTTCGGCTTCTCGATGGAGTTTGCCGATCAGCGGGCCTATTCCGGCTATAACGACCATCCCGACCACGTCGCCTTCGTCCGCGACCGCTGGATCCCCGAGGTCGCGGCGTTTATGGAGATCGACTACATGCCGCTCGGCTGGGGCTGAGACTGGAAAGCGGCGCTCTAATACCCGGCGTTGCGGTCTACCACATTTTCCAGCGCTTCGCCGCGCTCGAAGGCGTCCATCTGGCGCAGCATGATCGGCGCCAGGTGGACCGGATCGGAAGTTGCCGCCGCATGCGGCGTCACGAACACTTTGGGGTGGCTCCATAGCGGGCTGGTCTTCGGCAGCGGCTCGACCTCGAACACGTCGAGGCTGGCTTCCTTCAGCGTGCCGTCGTCCAGCGCGCGCAAAATGTCGGCGTCCTTCTGCAGCCTGCCGCGCCCGGCGTTGATCAGCACCGAGCCGCCGAGGCCGTTGCGCTTGCGCAGCTCCTTCAGCACGCCGTGGTTGATGATGCCGTGCGTCTGTGGCGTCAGCGGCAGCAGCACCACCAGGATGTCGGTGGCGTTTAGGAACGGGATCAGGCCGGTCTCGCCCGCGTAAGTCGAGACACCTTGCATCGGCCGATCGCTGCGCGACCAGCCATTGACGGGAAAGCCGAGCGACAACAGCACCGATGCCGCCGCGCGGCCAAGCGTGCCGAGCCCCATAATGCCGACCGAGATGTCGCTGGCCGGCCGCTGCTGCGGTTCATGCCAGATCTTCTTCTGCTGCTGGGCGCGGTAGAGCATGCCCTGGCGATGGTGGTCGAGCACCCGCCAGACGACGTATTCGGTCATGTACTGGGTCAGGTTGTCGGCCACCACCTTGACGACCGGTACGTCGGGCAAGGTGGGATCGGCGAAGATGTGGTCGACGCCGGCGCCGATCGAGAAGATGGCGCGCGGATTGGGCAGCGACGACAATAGGTTCGGCCGCTGTTTCCACACCACCGCATAGGTGATCGAGGGATCGCCGGCGCCGTTCGGCTCGAGCACCACCTCGCGCTCCGCCGACAGCAGTTCGCGCCAGCGCAGCGGATGAATACCGGTGAGGGCAAGCAGGATGCGGCCTTTTTCCATTGCGGATTGTTTTTCCCTTTTTACCAACAGCGTTCGCGTCCCGACGCGCAAGGCGCGGCTGCGTTTTGATTTTGTGCATGATCTCTGGCGAAAATCTACTCGCTGACGATGCCGACCGGCGCCGTTTCGATCTTGAAGGCGGCCGAGATCAACGCCTTTGTATAGTCGGTCCGCGGTTTGCCGAAAATCTGTTCGGAAGGACCGGCCTCGACGATCCTGCCGTTGCGCATGACGATGACTTCGTTGGCGAGCGCGCGGATGACCCTCAGATCGTGGCTGATGAAGAGGTAGGCGAGGTCGTGCTTGGCCTGCAGGCTGCGCAATAGGTCGACGACCTGCGCCTGCACACTCATGTCGAGCGCCGAGGTCGGCTCGTCCAGCATGACGAAACGCGGGTTGAGCACCATGGCGCGCGCGATGGCGACGCGCTGGCGCTGGCCGCCGGAGAATTCGTGCGGATAGCGGTTGCGCGTCGCCGGATCGAGGCCGACTTCCTTCAGCACGTCGACGACACGCTCGTCGCGCGCATCAGGCGACAGCTTCGGCTCATGGATCTTCAACCCTTCCTCGATGATCTCGGCGACCGACATGCGCGGACTGAGCGAACCGAACGGATCCTGGAAGACGATCTGCAACTCGCGCCGCAGCGGCCGCATTTCGTTGAAGGACAGCTGATCGATGCCGCGTCCGTTGAACTGGATGGTCCCGGTCGACGAGATCATCCTGGCCAGCGCCAGGCCGAGCGTCGTCTTGCCTGAGCCGGATTCGCCGACGACGCCAAGCGTCTGACCGGCCCGCACGGTGACGTCGATGCCGTCGACCGCCTTCACATTGTCGACGGTGCGCCGGAAGAAGCCCTTCTTGATCGGGAACCAGACCTTGACGTCCTTGCCGACCATCACCGGCTTGGCGGCCTGGTTGGCCGCCGGCGGCTTGCCTTTCGGCTCGGCGGCAAGCAGATGCCGCGTGTAGGCGTGCTGCGGATTGGCGAATATCTCCTTGGTCGGGCCGGTCTCGACGATCTTGCCCTTGGTCATCACGCAGACCCTGTCGGCGATCTTCCTGACGATGCCGAGATCGTGGGTGATGAACAGCATCGACATGTTCTTGCGGCTTTTCAGGCCGGCCAGCAATTCGAGGATCTGCGCCTGGACGGTGACGTCGAGCGCCGTCGTCGGCTCATCGGCGATCAAAAGTTCAGGCTCGTTGGCCAGCGCCATGGCGATCATGACGCGCTGGCGCTGGCCGCCGGATAGCTGGTGCGGATAGGCGTCGAGCCGTTTTTCCGGTTCGCGGATGCCGACCTCGTGCAGAAGTTCCAGCGTGCGCGCCTTGGCTTTGCGATCGCCCAGGCCCTGATGCAGCTTCAATACCTCGACGATCTGCTGCTCGATCGTATGCAGCGGGTTGAGCGAGGTCATCGGCTCCTGGAAGATCATGGTGATCTTGTTGCCGCGCACGCGGCGCAGGTCTCTCTCGTCGGCGGCAAGCAGGTCGGCGCCGAGAAACAGTATCTTTCCCGACGGGTGGCTGGCGGTCGGATAGGGCAGCAGCTTCAGAACCGACAGCGCGGTGACCGACTTGCCGGAGCCGGATTCGCCGACCAGCGCCACCGTCTCGCCCTTGGCAAGGTCGAAGGAAATATGGTCGACGGCGATCGACTGGTCGCCGCCTTGCGTGAAGGCGACGCTGAGATCCTGGACCGAAAGCAGCGGGGTGTCGCTCATCTGAACGTCTTGCGCGGATCGAAGGCGTCGCGCGTGGCCTCGCCGACGAAGACCAGCAGCGACAGCATCAGCGAGATGACGACGAAGCCGGAAATGCCGAGCCAGGGCGCGTTGAGGTTGCGCTGTGCCTGCTTCAACAGCTCACCGAGCGAGGCGGAGCCGGGCGGCAGGCCGAAGCCGAGATAGTCGAGCGAGGTCAGCGTCGAGATCGAGCCGCTGAGCAGGAACGGCAGGAAGGTCAGCGTCGCCACCATGGCGTTGGGCAGCAGATGCCGGAACATGATGGTGACGTTGGACACGCCGAGCGCGCGCGCCGCATTGACATATTCGAAGTTACGGGCGCGCAGGAACTCGGCCCGCACCACGCCGACCAGTGCCACCCAGGAGAACAGCAGCATCAATCCGAGCAGGATGAAGAAGCCGGGCGGCAGGATGGCGGCAACGATCAGGAGCAGATACAGCACCGGGATCGCCGACCAGATCTCGATGAAGCGCTGGAACAGAAGATCGGTCCAGCCGCCGAAATAGCCCTGCAGAGCGCCGGCCGCCACGCCGATCAGCGCCGAGCCGGCAGTCAGGATCAGGCCAAACAGCACCGAGATCCTGAAGCCGTAGATGACGCGCGCCAGCACGTCGCGGGCCTGGTCGTCGGTGCCCAGCCAGTTCCAGTTGCCGACGTTGCAATTGGGGTCTGCCTCGCCTTTCGGATACTGGTTGCAGCGCGTCTTCTTGTCGTAGAGCCAGGACGGCTTGGTCGGTGCTGCTTCGGGAATAGCGTTGTTGACGGTCTGGTAGGAGTAGCGCACCGGCGGCCAGACCATCCAGCCATTGGCGTTGATCTCGTCCTGGATCACCGGGTCGCGGTAGTCGGTGACCGCATAGAAGCCACCGAACTTCTCCTCGGGATAGGCGACCAGGACCGGGAACAGGATCTCGCCCTTGTAGGAGGCGATGATCGGCTTGTCGTTGGCGATCAGTTCGGAAACCAGCGACAGCACGAACAGGAACAGGAAAATCCACAACGACCAGTAGCCGCGCCGGTTGGACTTGAAGTTCTGCAGGCGCCGCTGATTGAGCGGCGACAGAAAGGGCCGCGCGATCCGAGCCGGCGCCGTTTCGGCCATGGTCCGCGCCATCAGACGTCTCTCCGCTCGAAATCGATGCGCGGATCGACCCAGGTATAGATCAGGTCGGACAAAAGCCCGACGAACAGGCCAAGCAGCGAGAAGATGTAGAGATTGGCGAACACCACCGGGTAATCGCGCTGCACCACCGAGTTGAAGCCGAGCAGGCCGAGGCCGTCGAGCGAAAATATGTTCTCGATCAGCAGCGAGCCGGTGAAGAAGGCCGAGATGAAAGCACCGGGAAAACCGGCGATGACGATCAGCATGGCATTGCGGAAAACGTGGCCATAGAGCACCTGCCGCTCCGACAGGCCCTTGGCGCGGGCGGTGACGACATATTGCTTGCGGATTTCCTCGAGGAAGGAATTCTTGGTGAGCAGCGTCGTCGTGGCGAAGGCCGACAGCACCAGCGCGGTCAGCGGCAAGGTCATATGCCAGAAATAGTCGACGATCCGCGCCGGCCACGACAGCTGGTCCCAATTGTCGGAGGTGATGCCGCGCAGCGGAAACCAGTCCCAGAACGAGCCGCCGGCAAACAGCACCATCAGCAAAATGCCGAACAGGAACCCAGGAATGGCGTAGCCGACGATGACGACGCCGCTGGTCCAGACGTCGAAGGTGGAGCCGTCCTTGACCGCCTTGCGGATGCCGAGCGGGATCGAGATCAGATAGGACAAGAGCGTGATCCACAGCCCGATCGAGATCGACACCGGCATCTTTTCCAGGATCAGGTCGAGCACCGATATGTCGCGGAAATAGCTGTCGCCGAAATCGAAGCGGAGATAGTTCCACAGCATCATGCCGAAGCGCTCGAGCGGCGGCTTGTCGAAGCCGAACTGCTTCTCCAGCTTCTTGATGAATTCGGGATCGAGCCCTTGCGCGCCGCGGTATTTCGAGCCGACGTCGCCGGCGACATCGACATTGGCGCCGCCGGCATCACCGCCGCCGCCGCCGAGGCGATCGCTGCCGCCCTGGTTGGTCAGCCTGGCGATGACCTGCTCGACCGGCCCGCCTGGAGCAAACTGGATGACGGCAAATGACACCGCCATGATACCGAACAGGGTCGGGATCATCAAAAGGATGCGGCGCAATATGTAGGCGCCCATCAGGCTTTACCCTCCTTGAGGACGACCATTGTGTCTGAAGGTGCCCCTAAGGCAATCGCCCCAGGCCAATTGCCGAAGACGGTGCCGCCCCTCATTGCCCTGCCGGACATTTCTCCCCGTATAGTGACGGGGAGAAAGGGGCTGGCCCTAGTCTCGGCGCTTCTATTGCGACGCTTATGATCGGCGAAACCATCGATGAAAGCGCCCCTCTCCCCGTCGCTATACGGGGAGAGGATGCCGGCAGGCAGGTGAGGGGCGGCGCCAGCGCTCGCAAGAAATTCAGGCTTTGCCAATTTTTGCCGCCTTGTCTTTGTCGAACCACCACGACGTCTCGACCGGAAAGTCGTAATCCGGCTTTTGAGCGGGAAAGCCGAACATGTCCCAGAAGGCTGCCCGGTGATTCGCCAGATGATATGTTGGAATCCAGTCTAGCCGCGCGCGCAAGACCCGATCGAGCGCGTTGAGCGCGGTGACGAGTTCGATCCGGCTCTGCGCCTTGCCGGCTGCCTCGATCAGCGCGTCGATGGCTTTGCTTTCCGTACCCGGATAGTTGCGCATCCCCGGCGTTTTCGCCATCCGGGAAGCATAGAGGATCTCCAAACCATCGGCGGTTGGCGTCGCTCCGATCGACCATGCGAGCATGTTGAAGTCGAAGTCGAAATTGCTCTGCCGCGCTTCAAACTGCGCCGAATCGACTTGGCGGACCGAAGCGTCGATGCCGATCGCCTTCATATTCTCGGACCACGGAAGGAAGATGCGAACGAGGCCATCGTCCTCGGCCAGCATTTCCACCCGCAGCCGGTCGCCCTTGTCATTGACGACGAAATTGCCCGTTCGCTTCCAGCCGGCTTCGGCAAGCAGTCTCGAAGCCTCGCGCAGCAGCTTGCGGTCGTGGCCCGAACCGTCGGAGACGGGTTGCATCACCGGGTCGCCGAAGGTCTCCGGCGGCAACTCGGCTCGAAACGGCTCCAGCAGTTTCAATTCCTGGGGTGAGGGTAGGCCCTTGGCCTTGTAATCCGACCGCTCGAAGTTCGATTGCGAACGCTCGTAGGAGTCGAAAAACAGAACCCGCCTGGTCCATTCGAAGTCGAAGCAATAGGCGATTGCCTGTCTCACGCGAATGTCGCGGAACTGCGGACGGCGCTGATTGAGTGCGACAGCCTGCATGGATGGCGTTTTCTCGCCGGGAAATTCGCGTTTGACGACCCTGCCATCCTTCAGCGCTGGAAAGTCGTAGCCGGTCGCCCATACCCGCGCGGTGAACTCCTCGCGAAAATGCGTATCGCCTTTCTTGAACGCTTCAAAGGCTGCCTGGCGATCAAGGTAGAAATCGATACGGATACGGTCGAAATTATTAAGCCCGCGGTTGACGGCGAGATCGCGCCCCCAATAATCGGCGACGCGTTCATATTCGACAGTCTGCCCGGCCACCACCCGCCCCACTCTGTACGGTCCGGAACTGAGCGGTGGGGTCATCGTCGAGGCGTCGAAATCATTGGCCGTGTAGAAAACTTTGGACACGATCGGCATTACGACGATGGCGAGGATATTCTGCGCGGACTGCTGGCCGTTGAAGGTAAGGCTGACTGTAAGCGGATCGATTGCGACCGCATCCGTCATATGCCGCAGTGCTTGGGATAGGTTCGGATGTCCCCGGTCTTTGTAGAGGTTCAAGGCGAAGACAACGTCCTCAGCCGTCAGCGGCGAGCCGTCATGAAAGCGCGCTTGTGGCCGCAGGCTGAAGCGGAAGCCGTTGCGGTCCTGCGACAAGGTGACGGATTCGGCAAGCAGGCCGTAGACCGCATCCGGCTCATCGACTGCCCTTGCCATCAGGGAATCGAAGCAGATCTCGGTGCGCGGCGGCGAATCCCCTTTCAACACCAGCGAGTTCAGCGTGTTGAAAGTCAGGAAGCTCTGATTGAGGGTGGAGTTCGGCGGGGCGAAATTCATCCGGCCGCCCTTGGGAGCGTCCGGATTGACATAGTCGAAATGCGCGAAATCCGGAGGATATTTGAGATCGCCGAAGGCCGACAGGCCGTGCAGTTTCACGCCGGTCGGGATCGTGGCGAAAGCCCGGCCGGGCAGCAGCGCCGCGGCCGCGGCGGCACCGCCCAGGGCGAGGAAGTCGCGACGGGGCAGCGCCGTCATCAATTGCCACTCTTGTATTTGGCCGCCAGCGCCTTTTCCTTGACCGGATCGACCCACCAGGAATTCTGGTCGACGCCACTATAGGCGGGCTGCTTCTCCGGCATACCGAACTTGTTCCAGTAGGCGAGCCAGACCACGGCACGGTAATATTGCGGCACGACGTAGAAATTCCACAACAGCACCCGGTCGAGCGCATGGGTGGCGGCAACCAGATCGTCGCGGTCGGTGGCATAGATGATCCGGTCGACCAGCGCATCGACGACCGGATTCTTGATGCCGGCGTAATTGCGCGACGCGGGCGTATCGGCAGCCTTGGAGCTCCAGAAGTCGCGCTGTTCGTTGCCGGGAGAGTCCGACTGGCCAAGTTGCCCTATGATGACGTCGTAATCGAAATGCTTGACGCGGTTGATGTACTGGGTCTGGTCGCTCAGGCGCAGTGTGGCGTCGACGCCGATTTTGCGCAGATTGGCGATATACGGGCTGGCGATGACCTGGTCGGTGTCGTTCCAGCCGAGGATTTCGAATTTGAATGGTTCGCCAGTCTTGGCGTTGACCATCTTGCCGCCCTTGATCACCCAGCCCGCCTTGGCGAACAGATCGACCGCGGTCTTCAGATATTTGCGCTCCGCCTGCGGGGTGTCGTAGACCGGCAGCTTGAATTCCTGGGTGAAGACTTCAGGCGGCAGCTTGTCGCGGTACTGCTCGAGGATTTCCAGTTCCTTGCCTTGCGGCAGGCCGCTCGACGCCAGTTCGGTGCCCTGGAAATAGCTGCTGGTGCGGGTGTTGGAACCGAAGAACAGGGTCCGGTTCATCGTCTCGAAATCGAACGGATACATCAGCGCGGCGCGCACCAGGCGATCCTGGAACAGCGGGCGCCTGGTGTTGAGCATGAAGGCCTGCATCGGTTCGGGCGACGCGGTCTTGAATTCCTTCTTGATGACGTCCCCGGCCTGAACTGCCGGGAAGTCATAGGCCGTGTTCCAGCGCCTCGAACTGTTCTCCGGCTTGATGTCGTCCAGCCCGCCCTTGGTGAAGGCCTGCCAGGCGGCATTGTCGTCGAGAAAATAGGTGAAACGCTGCCTGTCGAAATTCTCGCGACCGATTTTTACGGGCAGCTTGGCCGCCCAGTAATCGGGCACGCGCTGCCAGATGATTTCGGAGCCAGGCTTGAAGCTGGCGATCTTGTAGGCGGCGGAGCCGAGCGGCGGCTCCTGCGTCGGCTTTGTGACGTCGCGCTTCTTGCCGTTGGCGTCGGTGCCTTCCCACCAGTGCTTGGGCAGCACAACGAGATCGCCGATGATCTTCGGTAGCTCCCGGTTGCCCTTCTGGCTGAAGTGGAATTCGACCTCGCGGTCGGACACCGCGACGGCGTCGGTGACGTTTTCGAAATAGCGGCTGTACATCGGGCTGTTGGCCTTCAGCACCTGGAACGACCAGATCACGTCCTCGGTGGTGATCGGCTGCCCGTCATGCCATTTGGCCCGTGGATCGAGCCGGTAGGTCGCCGAGGAATAGTCGGCCGGATATTTGTAGCCGTCGGCGATCAGCGTATGGCTGGTGCTGCCCTCGTCCGTCGCCTGCTCCATCAGCGTGTCGTAGAGCAGGCCGCCGCCGAACTGCGCGAAGCCGGCGGCCGGCGAACCCTGCACGATGTAAGGATTGAAGCTGTCGAACGTGCCGAGCACCACTGAGTTCACTGTGCCGACCTTCGGTGCATCCGGATTGACGTAATCGTAGTGCTGGAAATTATCGCCGTATTTGGATTCGCCGATCAGCGACGAGGTCGTGCGCCATTCGTCCGCGAAGGCCGCCTGCAGGCCGCCGGCAAAAGCAGCCAGCATCAGCACCGATTTCAGAAGCGTCCGCGCTCGGCCAACCGTCATGCGTTCTCCTCTTCGCGATATAGCGCCGTCACCATAGCGTCTGGGGCCCAATCTAGATCATTTGGCGGCGCTGAAAACCGCAACCGAGCGGCTTTGTCGTCGCATATGCATTTTTCCTAACGAAAAAGCCGGGCTGAACCCGGCTTTTTCAAGGATAATGTCATTACAGTTTTGTTATTTTGCGGGCGGCGCCGGGGCGGCTGGCGCCGCGCCTTCTGCCGGCTTGGCGGGCGCGTTTTCGGCCGAGGCGCCGGGCGCCGGCAGCGGCTTCGGATTGTCCGACAGCGTGCGCAGATAGGCGATGACGTTGGCGCGGTCCTCATCCTTCGGCAGGCCGGCGAAGCCCATCGCCGTGCCCTTCACGAACTTCTTCGGCGAGGTGATGAAGTGGTTGAGATTGTCGTAGGTCCACTTCTCGCTGCCGCCCTTGGAGAACTCCTTCATGCCGGCCGAATAGGCAAAGCCCTCATGCTCGGCGACAGGACGGTCGACGATGTCCCAGAGATCGGGCCCAACCTTGTTGGGGCCACCCTTTTCGCCGGAGTGGCAAGCCTGGCATTTCTTGAAGATGGCGGCGCCCGCTTCGGCGTTGGCGGTGGTCAGCAGCTCGGCGATCGGCTTCACGGCCGCGGCGGGAGCGGCCGGGCCGCCTTCGGCGGGCTCGGTCGCCTCGATGGCGAAGCCGGGCTTTTCCGGCGCCGGCGAGGCAAACAGCGCGTCGGACACGATGCCAACGGAAAAGACGATGAACACCGTGCCGAGAAAGCCGGCGAGCAGCTTGTTGACTTCGTTGGAATCCATACGCCCCAGGCTCCCTTTTCCGGCGGACCGATCCGTCCACTCCGTCCGTCGGTATCGTGAACCACCCTGCGAGGCGGTCAAATCGCGCGGAAACTAGGTCTTTTGCTCCGGCGTTGCAACACCTATAAGGGCGCTGCCAGTGAGACCTTTTGCCACTTTTGTCCCCCTCTTTTTCGAGCCCCTGCCCGCCTCATGTCCACGCTCATCCTGATCCCGGCCCGCATGGCCTCGACGCGCCTGCCGGGCAAGCCGCTGGCCGACATTGCCGGCACTCCGATGATCGTCCACGTCGCCCTCCGTGCTGCCGAGGCCGGGCTCGGCCGGGTCGTCGTCGCCACCGACACGCAGGGCGTTGCGGAGGCGGTGCGCGCGTATGGTTTCGAGGCGGTGATGACGCGGGCGGACCACGAAACCGGTTCCGACCGCATCTTCGAAGCGCTGACCATCCTCGACCCTGGCAACAGCGTCGAGACCATCGTCAATGTGCAGGGCGATCTGCCGACCATCGACCCTCTTGTTATCGGCGCCGCGCTGAAGCCTTTCGAGAACGCAGCGGTGGATATCGCCACGCTCTGCGTCGAGATCGTACGCGACGAGGAAAAGACCAATCCGAACGTCGTCAAGCTGGTCGGCTCGCCACTCTCGACGACGCGGCTCAGGGCGCTCTATTTCACCCGCGCCACCGCCCCTTGGGGCGAAGGCCCGCTCTACCATCATATCGGCCTCTATGCCTATCGCCGCGCCGCGCTCGAACGCTTCGTTGCGCTGAGGCCGTCGCCGCTGGAGCGCCGCGAGCGGCTGGAGCAGTTGCGGGCGCTTGAGGCCGGCATGCGCATCGATGCGGAGATCGTGCAGTCGGTGCCGCTTGGCGTCGACACGCCGGACGATCTCGAACGCGCCAGGGCGCTCCTTTCCGACTAAGAAATTCCCTCAATTCCCGAGACTCCGCGCATGCCTGAAAAGACCAACAAAATATCCTTCCAGGGCGAGCCGGGCGCCAATTCCGACACCGCCTGCCGCAACATGTTCCCGTCGATGGAGCCGTTGCCGTGCCCGACCTTCGAGGACGCCTTCAACGCCGTCGAGACCGGCAGGGCCGATCTGGCGATGATCCCGATCGAGAACACCATTGCCGGCCGCGTCGCCGACATCCATCACCTCTTGCCGGAATCGAAGCTGCACATCGTCGGCGAATACTTTCTGCCGATCCACTTCCAGCTGATGGTGCTGCCCGGCGTCAGGCGCGACGAGATCAGGACCGTGCACAGCCACATCCACGCGCTCGGCCAATGCCGCAAATACATCCGCAAGAACGGCTGGAAGGCGACGGTGGCCGGCGACACCGCGGGCGCAGCCAAGATGGTCGCCGCGATGAAGGACCGCACCATGGCCGCGCTGGCGCCGGCGCTGGCCTCGACCCTCTACGGGCTCGACATCATCGAGGAGAATGTCGAGGACACCGACAGCAACGTCACCCGCTTCGTCGTGCTGACCAAGAACAAGCAATGGGCCGAACGTCCCTCGGCCGACGCCAGGATGATGACGACCTTCATCTTCCGCGTCCGCAATGTGCCGGCGGCGCTCTACAAGGCGATGGGCGGCTTCGCCACCAATGGCATCAACATGACCAAGCTGGAAAGCTACCAGCTCGGCGCGTTTACAGCGACGCTGTTCTACGCCGATATCGAGGGTCATCCCGACGATCCGCTGGTGAAGCTGGCCCTCGACGAGTTGCGCTTTTTCTCGCGCGAAATGCGCATCCTCGGCGTCTATCCCGCCAGCGCCTCGCGCGAGCAGTGGAAGGTGGCGGATTAGGATCCGGTCAGGTCAGGCCGAGCTTGTTCTGTTTGGCCGGCTTGCCGCATTCGCGCCGGCTGATCGACCGGTTCATGGCGTCGATCTTGCCGCTTGCCTGGTCGGCGTCGCGTTTGGCTTTTGAGCGCATATCCGGCGTGAACGGGCCAAAGCCCGTCGCCGGGTTGGAGAACGACGGCTTGGCGTCCACCGGCAGATGATATTGCTGCGCCAGGCCGTTTCGTTGCGCCAGCAATTGATCGCAAGGCACCTTGTCATATAGCAGCGAGGACTGGACGTTTTCGTCCTGCCGTTCGGACATCGAATTGCCGACGCAGCCGGCCATCGCCAGGCAAGACGCCAAGACCGTCATGTTCCAGCGCATGAACGTGCTCCTTGTCTTTCGCAGCTGCGGCTTCTCATGCGCAGCGGCAGAAGTCTTAGCCAGATTTTACGCTGCCGGAAAGCAAGCTTGCCACTACGGCCAGCCCTTCGACCGGTTCGCGGCGATCCTGCCGGATGATCGTTGCCTGCAGCGACAGGATCGAAAAGCCGTCGGCATCCAGAACGCGCTCTACATAGCCTTGCGAATGCGCGTAGCGGCGCGACGGCTGCAAGGCGAAGCCGGCGCTGTCAGACGATTCTCCGCCCGGGAGCGTCTCGACGGAGAACGCAAACAGACCGCCGCCGGCAAGCATTCCGGCAATCTTGTTCACCACCTTTTCAAGTAGGCCGACATACATGAACACATCGGCCGCCGTCACCAGATCGGCTTTCGGGCCAGAATAGCAAAAGTCCTGCAGATCCGTCTTGACGAGCAGATCGTAGACGCCTTTGGCGCTCGCCTGCCTCAGCATGCCGGCCGAGATGTCGTAACCCTCCAGCCGGTCGGCGATCGGCCGCAGCTTCTGGCCCATGAGGCCGGTGCCGCAGCCGAGATCGAGCACCAGCGAAAACCGGCCCGGCCGTGCCGCCTGGATGGCGCGGTCGAGGCATTCGGGCAGGCGGTAGCCGAGCCTGTCGACTAGTTCAGCCTCGAAACTCCCGGCATAGTGGTCGTAAAGCGTCTCGACAAAGGCGCTGGGCGGCGCCTGTGCCGCCGCCGCCATACCGATCAATTGCAGCTTGAGCACCGCGCCAAGCCTGTCCGCCGGGTCCAGCCGCAGTGCCGTCGTCCAGGCCTGCGCGGCACGATCGCGCGCGCCCGCCGCTTCCTGCATCTCGCCGAGGCGGAACCAGCCGGCTGGCCATTGCGGCGCCAGTTCGAGCGCGCCGAGCAGCAATTCCGCCGCTGCCGCATGATCGCCGGATGCATAGAGCATTTCGGCATAGTCGGCGCGGCGGTCGGCGGTCAAATCGCCGGACGAGGTCTGGAGCGGTTTCATCGTGATCGGGTTCCGCCGGGTGTTTGCAGCCGGCTTGCGCTCTATGCTGGAGTCAGCAGTGACTTACAACAGGCTTCCCGCGCCGGAATTAGCGCCTATCTTGGGGCCATGCGCGCCAGCGACCTGCTTCATCCCCGGCCGGAAGGGCTGTATTGCCCGCCCGGCGATTTCTTCATCGACCCGGTGCGGCCGGTCAACCGGGCGCTGATCACACATGGCCATTCCGACCATGCCCGCTCCGGCCACCGCTCGGTGATGGCGACGCAGCAGACGCTCGACATCATGGGGCTGCGCTACGGCGACAGTTTTGCCGGAACGACGCAAGCCGCCGTGCTCGGCGAGACGATTGCGCTCGACGGCGTCACCGTCAGCTTTCACCCGGCCGGCCATGTTCTGGGCTCGGCGCAGATCAAGGTCGCGCATCAGGGCACGTGCATCGTCGCGTCCGGCGACTATAAACGCCAGAAGGACGCGACCTGCGAGCCGTTCGAGCCGCTCAAATGCGACGTCTTCATCACCGAGGCGACGTTCGGCCTGCCGGTGTTTCGGCATCCGCCCGATACCGAAGAGATCGCCCGGTTGCTGAAATCGACCGAACAGTTTCCCGAGCGCACGCATCTGGTCGGCGCTTATGCGCTGGGCAAGGCGCAGCGTGTCATGCGGCTGCTGCGCGATGCCGGCTACGAAAAGCCGATCTACATCCATGGTGCGCTGGCCAAGCTCAGCGAATATTACCAGAGCCAGGGCATCGATCTCGGCACATTGGAACCGGCGACCGTCGAGACCGGCCAAAAAAGCGACTTTGCCGGCGCCATCGTCGTCGGCCCGCCATCCGCCTTCGCCGATCGCTGGGCGCGGCGTTTTCCCGATCCGATGTCGTGCTTCGCCTCAGGCTGGATGCGCATCCGCCAGCGCGCCAAGCAGGGCGGCGTCGAGCTGCCGCTGATCATCTCCGATCACTCCGACTGGGACGAGCTGACAGCAACGATCAAGGAGACCGGCGCCGAAGAAATCTGGGTAACGCATGGCCGCGAGGAGGCGCTGGTGCGCTGGTGCGAACTCGAAGGCATCGCCGCCAGGCCGCTGCATCTGGTTGGTTATGAGGACGAGGGCGATTGAGAATGCGAGGTTCGATGGTCACCTGCGCAGAGCTCTACGGCGCCCCCCTCTGTCCTGCCGGACATCTCCCCCACGAGGGGGGAGATTGGATGTCGCGCCGGCTTTCGCCAACCACCAACGTTGCTGGACGGGTGGCAAGGACGAAACTGCCAATCTCCCCCCTCGTGGGGGAGATGTCCGGCAGGACAGAGGGGGGCGCGACAGAACGCAAGCCTTTCCCATTGGCGCTCCGCTCATGAACCGCTTCGCCGAGCTTCTCGACCGGCTGGTGCTGACGCCGTCGCGCAACGGCAAGCTGACGCTGTTGACCGACTATTTTCGCAGCGTCGAGGATCCGGACCGCGGGCTGGCGCTGGCGGCCATTACCGGCGATCTGTCCATCGCCGCGGTCAAGCCGGCGATGCTGCGCACTCTGGTGATCGAGCGCATGGATCCGGTGCTGTTTGGCTATTCCTATGATTATGTCGGCGATCTGGCCGAGACCGTGTCGCTGGTCTGGCCGCAATCGCCTCTCGATATCGCGAACCACGAGCCGACGCTGGCCGAGGTGGTGGCCAAGCTGCAGGCGGCGAGCCGCTCCGACGGGCCGCAGGTGCTGGCCCGGCTGCTCGACAGCGCCAGCACGTCGGCGCGCTTCGCCATCATAAAGCTGGTCACCGGCGGCCTGCGCATCGGCGTCTCGGCGCGGCTGGCCAAGCAGGCGCTAGCCGATTTCGGCAAGGTCGATATCGCCGAGATCGAGGAACTCTGGCACGGGCTGACGCCGCCCTATATCGGGCTGTTCGCCTGGCTGGAGCGTAAAGCGGAAAAACCCAGGAAGACGGCGCTGGCGCTGTTCAGGCCGGTGATGCTGTCGAATGCCGTCGGCGACGGCGACCTCGAAAAGCTCGACCCGGCCGACTACGCGGCCGAATGGAAATGGGACGGCATCCGCGTCCAGGCGGTTTGCGAAGGCGGCATTCGCCGGCTCTATTCGCGCACCGGTGACGATGTCTCCGGTGCCTTTCCGGATCTTGCCGAGGCCATGGATTTTTCAGGAGCCCTCGACGGCGAGCTTCTGGTCGGTGACCCCAGGCAGGCGACGGGCACGTTCTCGGACCTGCAGCAGCGGCTGAACCGCAAGACCGTGTCACCCAAGATCCAGCAGCAATACCCCGCCTTCATGCGCTGCTACGATGCGCTGCAGATTGGTGACGAGGATGTGCGCGGATTGCCCTTCCGCGAACGACGCGGCCGGCTCGACGCCTTCGTCAGGACGCTCGATCCGAGCCGCTTCGATCTGTCGCCGCTGGTCGAATTCACCAACTGGCAGGCACTCGAGGAATTGCGCCGCAAGCCGCTGCATCCGGTCATCGAAGGCGTCATGCTGAAGCGCTGGGATTCGCCGTATGTGGCCGGGCGGCCGAAGGGCCCGTGGTTCAAGTGGAAGCGCGATCCGCACACGGTCGACGCGGTGCTGATGTATGCCCAGCGCGGCCACGGCAAACGCTCGAGCTTCTATTCCGACTACACATTCGGCGTCTGGTCCGGGCCGGAAGGATCGGAGGAGCTGGTGCCGGTGGGAAAAGCCTATTTCGGCTTCACCGACGAGGAACTGAGGCAGATCGACAAATATGTCCGCGACAATACGATCGAGCGCTTTGGCCCGGTCCGCTCGGTGCGTGCCGACCGCAGGAACGGGCTGGTGCTGGAGGTTGCGTTCGAAGGTCTCAACCGCTCGACGCGGCACAAATCCGGCGTTGCCATGCGCTTTCCGCGCATTTCGCGGCTACGCTGGGACAAGCCGGCGGCCGAAGCCGACCGCATCGAGACGCTGCAGGCGCTGCTCGATAGTTAATGCATGTCGCGCAAAAAGTGTGCAGCGGTTTTGCGGTAACGACATGCATCAAAACAAGAACCTGAAGCGCGTCGCATGAGGCCGGAACGCGACGTGCTTTAGGGAACGACTGAAACGCGGATCTCGTAGATGTCGACCGACTTGCCCTGCTTGTCGAAGTCGGAATTGATGGCGATGGTGCCGGCAGCGCCCGGACGCTTGTTGGGAAAGCGCACGTCGAACAGATATTCATTGCGCTCGCGACCGACGGCATAGCGCTTGCGGCCGCAGTCGCCGAGTTCGCCGAAATTGCAATCGACGGAAATCTGCGTCTCCTGGCCCTCCTCGGAGCGCGCGATGATGTCGAATGTGGCATGCTTGCCGGCCAGTTTTTCCAGCACGCCTTGTCCGACGTCGAAGCTGATGGCCGAGCCGGATGCCCCCGAGCGGATGCGCAGGAAGGAACCGCTTTCGTCCTGGATGACGTCGGCCTTGGCGTCCGACGGTGCATTGACCTGCGTCGGGTCACCCGGCGAAAAGACATTGATCCAGTCGTGCGTCTGGTCCTGCTCGCCCTGCTTCGGCGGCGAAGCAGTGTCGTCCGGCGTGAAATCATCGCCGTCGACCGTTGGCGGCGCTTCCGGTGGCGCTGTGTCGAGCTCGGTCGCCGATTTGAAGACGCCGGTCTGGTTGGCGAAATAAAGGCCGATGCCGGCGGCTGCGAGCAGCGTCACACCGAAGAAGATGGCGGTCAAGGGCAGGCGCCGCCGCCTCGCCCGCCGGTCGTCGCGGTCGGGCGTCACTTCCGCGTCGTCCGTTTCGGCGTCGGCTTCGGTCGGAACCGAGGCCCCCATGTCGATCACGGGCGCCTCGGCAACAGGCGCATCGGGCATGATGTCGGGAACGACCGGCAGGACGCGCGACCGCGGCGCATCGGATTCGGGCGGCTGCGCCGGACCGTCAACGACGACATCGGGCGACGGCGCGGCTTCAGCTTCGGCCGGGGGCTCCACCTCCGGTGCTGCCTCCAAACTGTCGGTCGGCGCGGCGACGTCGGCAACCGCCGGCAGGAATTCCGATTCGATTTCGGTGATCTTCGCCTGGACCGCCTTGCGCCGCTTGATGGCGACCTCCACCGTGACGTTTGGATTGGCCTGCAGGGCACGGTCGAGTGCCGCGAAAGCCGATCGATAGACCCGCTCGCGAAACGCCCGGTCGTCGGCATTGCCTTTCTCGAAGGCATTGCGGATCGCTTTTTCGATCGCGTCCAAGCGAATTCCCTCTGCAATTTCACTCACATTGCCATGATCGTTAGCCGCAGGCGACCAATCAATCAACAAGCGAGCGGCCGCATTCTGCCTTGCCGAGGGGCACAAAGCTCATTTCGGCGGTTTTCGGTAAAGGAATCAACATTTTTCGCTGATTTTCCCGCCACCGCCAACGTGGCGGACGGGACGGCATCACGCGGCCAACGGCAGATCCGCGCGGCGGCTGCCCTTGCGCCCGGCCGGAGGCGGCACCAATTGCCTCGTCCTGAAATCGCGACTGCCATCTTGAATTCGCGGCCGGTTGCGTCTATCACGCAGCCCATCTTGGAAGCTCGGCTTCCCGGGCCGCTTTAGCTCAGTTGGTAGAGCACATCATTCGTAATGATGGGGTCAGGTGTTCGAGTCACCTAAGCGGCACCAAACGATTTCCCAGCATTTAGAATCGCTTGTGCTGGGCTCCCTTCCCAAAGCTTATTTGGGCTCGGCATCCAAATAAGGAAAACCTCGTGTTGGCTTCGGCTAGTCAACTCTCATAGGGGTTGTTAGGTTGAGCCACCCGGGGGGCATCCGTTGAAATTTTTCCTTTCCATGTGGAGAGCTTTTCGATCTTGGTGGTTTGACACTGTTAGCGGTGCCGGCCTGCGTCTGTCGAATTTGAGTGAAGTCATTCGATGGTCGTTCATCTCGAACTTCGGTCAGTCTCCTGCTGTCCGGTTGACGATACTGGTACCCTTCATAGGGTATTTGATAATTTTCAATCAAAACCTCCAATCGTACGTAGGGTTGGTTTTCGATAGAATCGAGTACGTGTCGATCCCGCAATCTTCCTCAGGAGCGTACGCTCCCCTGCGATTTTACAATCTATATTTTGGATTGTTGTTTCTCGGGATCGGGTCATTTCTTTATACGATCTTTGCTCCACGACAGATCAAGCAGCACCCTCTCGTTGCTGACTACGTCAAGTACATGGATTCGATCGCTACCGAGAACCTGACCCGAGCGAGCTTGGATAATCTGCTTGGAATATTTGTGGGGTCGAATGACGATGAACAGCGGCACCCTATATTTGGAGTGCCGTCGCTCAGTTTTCCAAGCGAAGTATCCTCCCTTACACACGCCTTTATAAGATCAGTTTTCCTCAAATCGGAATGGGCAAGGAAGCCACCACAGCCAGAACCCGAACCGGATGATGACAATCAGCAGGAGGAGTTCCCAGAAGACGAGGCGTATCTGGCCGATCTATACACTGGTTCCGGCTACCTTCTCACGAATGTCATCGTCGAAAGAATGTATGCAAACCGACGGTTCGATTGGTATTTCGTTGATTCTATGTTCACCTCAGCGCTCCAAAGCAGCAGAGATGTTTTCGTACTTGAGCATCAGGCTCTCGACTGCTCGAATTTTCTTGGGAGGGCTGTTGTCTCTGCTTTCTACGCTTTGGGCTTCTCAATCCTGTTTATCCCGACTGCAAAAATCACGTTCGCCATTGTAAAAGCGCTGTATCTCGGTGAGGCGGCGTAGGCGGCGTAGCCGACAGGCGGCCAAAGCCGGGCCCTGTAGCGCGACAAGCATGCGCATCGCCCCAAGTGTGTGGGCGGCGCGGGAGCAACGTAGGAGGGGGAAGGCAATGCTTGATCGCGTTCTGCTGGATGACGAACATTTCCGTGTCTCAATGGGATTGCTGGGGGCCGTGACAGTGCTGGTGAAGCACCGGAGTCTTTCCCGCAAGGCACCATCGGAATACGCCACTCACCTTAAGCAAACGATTGACGAGCTTCAAAGGCGAGGGGTTCCGATCCGACCCGACTCACCGATACTGATGGAACTACTGACCGACTTTGCCGAAGCACTGTTTGCCCCTCACGGGGGTGGCTACTGGTCCACAGCATTCGGAAAGCTTCCGGCTGATCGGGCTGCGGAGCTGATCCAAGAGAACACCTAAAGCTCAGATGACAACTGCCAGTCGCTCTACCAACTAGGAATGTTGTCCTAGTCTGCTTTCGTCCAACAAGGACGTGCCAGACAGGAGAACATCACATGCCCAAGAGCAAAGACGTTGCAGCAAACAAGCCACAGACCAAAAAGGCCCGCGTGCAGGAAATGCTAACTGCCGGTGCCGTTAGCGTGGCAGAGATTGCCGACGCACTTTCGATTAGCAAGCAGGCCGCCTATTCGCTGATCGGCGACGTGAAGCGCAGCAGCGTTGAAATTGCCGGCGTCGTGAAGGACGGTTCGATGCGCTACTCGACCGTCAAGCCAAAGCGGTCAAAGGAGAAGACGCTCGCCTTTGGTAAGGGAGCGACCGTCAGCGCTGCCCCGTCGGAGGTGAAGGAATGACGATTCAGCAACTAATCGACGCGCTGACCGCCATTCGCGACGCGACAGGCGGGGACATTGAAGTCCGCATGGGAAGTAAATGGCGGTCGCATTCCGTGGCTGAGGCCCAGGTTGTCTTTCAGGAAGCAAACGCCTTCGAACCGTATGTGCTGATCATCGCCGAAGCCAACTGAGTTGTGATAAGCGCGCGGGGCGGCCAGCCCTGCGCGCTTCCTCAATGGCGCAGCTTAAGCCGCTCACTAAGCCGGTTGAAGTGACTGCCAGCGGCGGGGCGAGCGGGCTTGCCGCGATATGCTGCCCCTTCCTCGCTCTGCATGAACTGCTGGACGACGCCATCAACAGGAGCGAGTCCAAGACTTGTCCGGGCGAGCACGGCGTAGGTGCCCTCATCAGACTTCTCCGCCTCAAACTCATTCCTCTTTTTCAGTATCGACATAGCGCCTTCAACCAGCCCTTCGTGTGCCCCGGCTTTCGCGAGCGACAATTGAACGGTCGTATTGATCGCGTCGTCGCGCATCTGCTGCTTCACGGCGGCGAGCTTTACTGGTCCCTCCACTTGAAGCTTTTCGAACTGCGCTTTGAGCGACGCTAGCTCGGCCTCGCCATCCCGAATGACATCGGCGATAGCGGTGGACAGTTCGTAGCCCCGACCGGGGTCATCTTCCTCGATGTAGTCGTATGCGGCACGGTAGGCTTCCGGGATCGCCTCCAACCGATCCGTAGCAATGCGTCGCGGCAAGCGCAGTGGACCGTCAGGGTAGATGGCTGAGTGGACATAGTAGCTGTGGATTAGGTCTGGACTGGCCATGTTCATGCCCCCTGTTGATGTGCCGCCAGCGCGCTTTCGCGCTTCGTGCGGGCGGTGATAGCTGCATTGGTGAAGTTGCCGAATCTGCCGTCGCCGACCTGCTTCACGAGCTTGACGAATGCTCCGCCGCCTACGTCTGCCGCGGCGCGCATCTTCTTGAGGCGCTCCAAACGGGCCATCTCAGCCGGAAAATGCTTCTGCTGGTATCGGTGCCTGAGCGAGGCAAGCTCAGCGCTCTTCATCCGCGTCAGCAGCCCAGGGGCGCGCAGCACGGAACCGATCAGCGTCATGTCGCCAGCTTCCAATGCCTCGCTGAGAGCTTCGGAGCGTTGATCGGCGGTCATGTCCTTCAGCGCGGCGCGAATTTCAGGGTCCAGCGGGGACGCACCCTCCGGGGCGAACGTGGCCTTTTCAATTGAAGCAATGGTGGCATCCACCTTCGCGTTGGCAGCGACAAGACGCGCAGCAACGCGCTCACCTGTCTTCTGCGCGGCGGCAGCGAGCTGGATCACGGCTTGTTCGGGCGTCTGCGATGCATCCCCGTACACAGCCTCAGCGAGAGCGACCAGCGCGCTGGCCTCCTCCCTTGCGGTCCGCATAGCTCCTGATAGGGCGACATGCTCCAGGTCGGGTTCGGGCTTGACGTTGCCTCTCTGCCTTGCAGCAAAGTGGTCGAAGACCCTCTCATCGATTGAGGGCGAGACGTGCAGTTTTTGTTCCAGATCGGCAACGGTTGCCATGGTTCTTCTCCTAAAGGGGTGATCGATTTTGGACGACGAGCAGGGCAAAGCTGGCGCGGGCAACGCCGGCCTCGATCTGAACAAATCCGCCGCTCGATAACTGGCGTCGGCGTGGTTCCAGCATGATGCGCGCCACGTCGCCATCGCGGCTCATGTACGTGCCCTTGAAACCGTCAATCGTCACTGCATCGCCGGACTCGAAAACAGGTGTCTCCACCGGGATCAGCATTTCGGCGTCCTTCTGGAGTCCAGTGAAAGCGCCCTCGCTGTTTTTGCGGATCAGCTTCGCGTCCTGTGTCCCGGATGCGTTGCCAACGAAGCCCAAGACGCACCACCGCAGCCCTGACCCCGATACGATGATATCGCCAACTGCTACGGTCATCAGATTTCCTCCGGCCGCGCTATGCGGCCCTGCGCTTGCGAAAAATCGATGGGCGGCTTACCGTCGCGGTCACGCTGCATCAGCAGCGCGAATTGCCAACGCCACAAAATGAGGTGGTCTGAGCCGCCGCTGTCGCTATCATATTGCACCGCGACGAACAGGTCATTGAAGCCCGACGCTTTGACCAGCATCTTGCCGTCATGCGTCTCCATGAAGGGGTGAACTTCTGCCGTAGCGGGCACCGCGAAATGGAGCGTGTCCTGTTTCACAAGCGACACCGAACCATTCAAGTACGCAGCTGACGAATAGCCGACTTCAAAGTCGTTGCGCTGCCAACCCTTCCGGATGTCGGATTGGGGGCGCAATGTGAACAGCAGGTTGGGCGTGCCATTCCAGTCAATAGCGCGAATCAGGAAAAAGTGACGGCCCTTGCCGAGAGCGCGTTCGTAGGCGCCTTCCTCGACCGCATAGCCGATGATCCACTTGTGCCCGCGCCGTGATTTTATGATGTCGCCGCTACGCATGTTTCATCGCCTCGAATAGTTTGGATAGACGATCTCGTGGAATGGACGGTCACGAGGACCGGGCTCTGTGACAGAAGCGCCGTAGCCCCTGCCCACGCACTTCTCCAGGAGCATCTTCATCTCTCCCGCATCGTTCTCCGACAGGCCCCCCACTCCGACCTCGCCCACCTTGTGGTTCAGGAGCTTGAGGCGTTGCTGCTCGTCAGGGGTGAGCTTGCTGACGTCGTAAGTTACCTTGCCGTCTTGAGGGGGATCAACGCGGCTGAGACCCAGCGTCTCGAAGATGCGCCGAAGGCTGTTTGCAACGGACTGATACGCCAACAGTGCAGGAAGACTAACAGTACCGTCGCCAGCGAATTGGACTTCCCATTGCTCAAGAACAATCGTCGCGTTTGCTGCGCTCTTTACCAAAATGTACTGCGACTGTGTGACATGGCCGGGTCCACCGAGGTCAGCGACGTGATTGGCAATTAGATCATGCAGGCGCCGCGCCCACTTGGACCGGCCATCGATACCCGGCAACAGCTCTTTGCCGTTGGTGACCCCGCTTCTGCCCTTAATCTTTCGACGGACTGGATAGGAGGCGTCCAATGTGTACCCGCTATGTGACTGTTATGTAGTTTTGCTTCAAAACTAGGGAGCCAGCTAACAGTATATTAGCTGTTGTGAAGCGTAAAGCTGAACATTTACAGCGCCTTATGATGCAAGTTGTTTTAGCAATAAGGAAAATCGGCTAGAAGGGTGGCCTTTCGGGACTGGTGTCCGAAGACGCTGCCGCTATGCATGCGGTGCGAAGCTGGGGCGCAGAAAATAGCGCTGCCGCTCGGAATTCGTGATCACCCGATATTTCCGGGAAACGCGGGGCGATATTCCTTCCAGTGCAAAAACACTGCAAAAGCTATAAGTGCATATATAGGGTTTGCAGTGTTTTACGGCCGGAGGGACTACCGCTGTCCTGCCTCCTGCCAGTCCCGGCTAAACTCAAGTGCCCTTTGGCGCGATGACGCATAGATGGTGCCCGGTGTCATGCCCTGCACGTACACCGGCACCGCGTCCAGCAGCTTCTGGAAGTCTCCGTCACCTCGCTTCTTGAAGTCATCGATGGTGTTGTCCACCGCTCGGACCGTCACTCCAAAGCGCTGAGCCAACCACTTCCGTTTCTGGATCGGAAGAACACCCCCAAGCTCGTCATACCATTTCTTGAGACGACTGCCGGGGCCGCCACCTCCGCCCCTCTCGCCCGTGCGTCCGACGACATCCTTATACGGCGCCAACTCATCAACGATGATGCCCGGCAAGGGTACCTCGGACAGAACGCAAACGAATGCGCACGGGCCAGGTCTAAGCCATTGCGCCGATTGATCGGCCAAATCGCCATCATATCCCCGAAACACCAGCCGGAGCCTATCAATTGCCTGGACGCTTTCTGCCTCGGTGAACTGCCGCCGTATTGCCTCGACCAACGGATCCACGTGCCTGACGGCATGGATGCCCTGCTTATCCTCGTAGCTGGACAGATCGTAGCCAACGAGGGTTTCGGTGTAGCTGCCCGGACACGACAGAGGTTGCAAGCTGTCATAGGCCAGCGCCTTGGCATAGCGCTCCGCCTCCAGCGCCCTGATCTGCATGCGCGCGGCAATCAGGATCCAGTCGTGATCCTTGTATCTGTCGATGCCCCGCAGATTGCCGAAGTAGATGACATCAACCCCCTCGGGGAGCATTTGTTGCAGGCCAAGCTCCAGCGACTCCTTCGTTGCGACCACTAGGCCCCGCCTGCCGCGCCTGCTTGCCATATCGCGCGCCACGTGGGCCACTTCCTCGCGGTACTTATCGGTGGAGATGTTTCCGATCTTACCCATCGCTCCGCTGTTGCCGGTCGTCTGGATGACGTAGGCATTGCGCTCAGCCTCTATCGTTACCTGCTCAATGCCGGGGAAGCTGTGTGCCATCAGACTCGCATCGCCAGTTGCGTCGAGCATCAGGACCGGCAAGTCCTGCCGAAGCAGTTTCACCTTTGGCCGGTGCTGAAGGAATATCAGCTTCGTCGTATGTGCCGGAACCTTCTCGGTCGCCGCGACCGCCACTTCGGGCGCAAACGTGAATGACCGCGTGCCATGCGTCCGGCCTGCCTTCATCTCGTTCTTGAGGTTCCGCAGCATGCGGATGGTGGTCGATTTGCTGCGCTCCTTCTTAAAGGCAGAAGCGTTTTTGGCCAGCTTCGTGCTGTCGATGCCCGGATAGGCGACATTGCTCCGCGAAGCCCTGTCGGCTTCCTCCATAGCAACCTGTTCATCGCGAAGCTGTTGCCACGTAAGGCCCATCGCTAAGAGCGTCTGGATCGGGTCGGCTTTTGGGTCGTCGGACAGCACCGCATGGAGGCGCGCCAGATGCTCGCTCTGCAACATGTCGTCGAATGCGATGCCGCCGCCGGTGCTGGTCAGTTTGCTGAGTATGGATTCGTCAATCACTAAGAGATCGGCCTTGCCGAACAGGTCCTGATCTAGTGTCAGCATTGCCATGTCGTGTGTCATGAAAACGATGTCGGCACTTGCATCCGCCTGTGCGTAGTACCTGCACCCGTTTTCAAAATGCTCGCAGGTATGAAAGACCTTGGTGTCTTCGTCGTATCGCTTGCAAAGCGAGCTTTGGATGTAGAGCCCGGCACTGGCGGCGATTTCAACGTCGCGGGGCTTGAGGCAGGGTGTGTTCTCTGGGTCCTTCGCGAGCCCATGCGTGCGGCCCCGTATCACAATGCCCCGCCCGCCCACTACCTGGTACTTAAGGGCCAGTTCTCCACACAGCTCTATGGTCGGGCAGAGATAGAAGACACGGCGTTTCAAATCCCCTCGGGCTACGCTGGACTTGAACAGGTCGGCGAGCAATCCCAGCAACATCGTGCTCTTGCCCAAGCCGGCGGAACCGGCAATGAGAAGTCGGGGAACAGTGGCTTCAAGCGAAGGACCTTCCGCCAGATAGGCATCCATCTGCTCGACCGGATTCCAAAAAGGCAGAGCTGTCAGGAAACCCATCAACTCGCGTTGCAACGTTTGGGTCGCGGCATAAGGCGTCATCGGATCGGAGCGCCGGTTTGGTGCTGTCCCCGGAACGAGGCCACGCTTTTGCCTGCCGGCTCGGATTTTTGTTTCGTGCTTCTGGGCACGGGCAATCTGCTTGGTCAGAAACCTTTTTAGTTGGGTATCGTCGCTCCACTGCCATCTGCCCTTGTGCGGTCGCGTAAGGTCCACCTGGGCCCGAACCCAAGCCGTCGCGTGGGCAAGTAGGATTGCAGCCTCTGTGCCCACTGGGTGTGCTGTAATAGTCGCGGCCACAACAGCCGTGATGAAGTTGTCGCGGTTGTCGCGCACAATTCCGTCTGAGTCGTAGCTGAAATTGAGAGCGGAGCGGAGCTTCGGGAAATTCATTAGCCGACGTCATTTACTGGTTAGAATCGCGCGGCTATATTGTGGGGGAGTTGGTCCAAGGTCGGTCCGCAAGACACCTCGGCTCCTTCTTTTTCGTCCAATACCAGTTCCAGCGCCGGTCCCTGAGGACCGGCGTTTTTTTGTTCGACCAAAGGCTAAGCGTATTCGCGTGTAGAGCGGTACTCTGCCCGGCTTTTCAGCCATTCGCGCAGTGAGTCACGCCGATAACGGATGTTGCGCAGTCCAATGCGAATGAACGGGGGGCCGTAGCCTTTCGTCCGTCCGATCTCAAGCCACTGGGTGCTGACGCCTAGAAGCTTTGCGGTCTGAGCCGTATTCAGAAGGTCCTCATCGTCCCCGGCAACAGCCGAGACAAGGTTGTCGGCTCGTTTGTCGAGATGCAGATTCAATTCCATAACAGGCATCCTTTTGCTGTTGGCCAAGGACGCGCGGGAGCTGAACAACAAAAAAGCCCTCGCGCGCGTTTGCACACGAGAGCCTGTCGTTTGGATGGGTCGTATATACGGGTACGACCCCGAAAGGCCCAATGCCACCTCAGCAGGTAGCCTACGGACTGCACTACAATAGGGGCGCTAAATAAAACCCACAAGCGGAACGTTTGCTCACGCCAACACGGCTACCTTTTCATCATCAATGGGAACGATGCCGCATAGCTGTTTCAGGCTGTCCGTAACCTTCTGAGCCGGAGCACGAAGACGTTCAACCCTCATCTGCACATAGCCCTCTGTCACGTCCTTTCCGAGGGAATGGTTGACCAACGCCTTCAACGCCATCGGGCTAATTTCCGTTTCCTCTGCCACGGTGATAAACGTGCGGCGCAGATCGTGCACGCACACGCTGACACCGCAGGCCTTGCCGACAGCATCCAGAGGAAACTTCGGCTCGGCAATGTAGCCGGTCTTCTTGCCGTGCGACGGGAAGACGTAGCCGCTTGGCTCTTTTCCAACGCTTCGGCGGGCGACAAGCAGATTGCGAACGAAGTCCGTCATAGGCAGATCAAGCTTCCGCTTTGCCTTGGTGTTGTTCGCTGGAATCCGGATCAGCTTTTGGTCGAAGGCGACATGCTCCCATTTGAGCATGGCCGCCTCACGTCGCCGTAGCCCGGTGAACAGAACGAACAGAATGTAGTCGCGAGCCACGGGATTGGGCAGGGCGACGACGGCATTGTAAAAGCCTGCCATATCGGTTGCCTCAACGATCCGATCTCTGCGCTTTTCCTCATACCAATCCCCGCGCAGATTAACTGGATTGGCAGCGAGCGAGGGATCGTTCTTCGCGGCAAAGTTCCAGAGGAGGCGAAGAGTTCGCATCGCGGCGTTGGCGCTGCTCTCGCCCTTCCCGCCCCCTGCTTCGGCTATCTCCTTGGCAATTGCAGCGTGGCGGTCCTCGACAGCCTTGCGAGTGATGAAAGTCAGCGGCTTCGACAGCCAGGCACTGAGATGCCGCTCGACCATCGTCCTATAGTTCTGCACCGACGCTTCGCTGAGCTTCTCGCCCTTCTTTTTGAGATAGCCATCAAGCGTTGACTGGAGGGTGGCAGAACGCAGCTTCGGGTCCTTGCCCTTGCGTAACTCGACCAACATCTCAGCAGCATCCTCCCGCGCCTTTGCGAGATCCATTTCATTCGCTGCCGCGACGGTGACGCGGCGCGTCCGTCCGTCGGGCAGCGTGCGCTGGACGATGTATGTTTTTGAGTTGGTGACGCCCGAACAAAGGACGCCAAACCCTTTCAGATCGGCATCCCAATGCAACACTTGTTTGCCGCTGGGATCTGGCGCTGCCAGCCGATCGATAACTCGTTCTGTAAGCTTGATACGCGACATGGAACATCTCCCGATTGAACAAACACAAATAAGGAAAACCACCTTATTTGCGCCACCATAGGTTGTTTTACAACCAGGAGATGTTATGTGCTTTTTGCCGTAAAAGCTATTGAAATCAACGCGTTGGTGGACAATTAGGCTTATTTTTAAAACACGCTATTCGTGTATCGAGCTAATTCGTAATGATGGGGTCAGGTGTTCGAGTCACCTAAGCGGCACCAAATCCCGCGTGTCCAACCCGGAGACATGGGTAACAGATTGTACTTAAGACATGGGTGACAACCTCGTGCCGAACGGGTTGTCGATGGTCTGCAAGGTCCTCTGTTCCAAGTCGATATACCCGAGATCGTAATGCATGAAGCTGACGA